>JBFYRF010000095.1:0-55653 GCA_041302385.1 Anaerolineales bacterium
GCGCACCTCGAAGCCGGCGGTCGAGAGCGTGAGCTCGATCAACCCGAGCGTGTCCGGCTCGTCGTCAACGACCAGGATGCGTTTTGGCATGACCTCGCTCTCCTGGAGGAATTGTATACCCATGCCCGGGTCCGGCCAATGGCCGCAGGACCGGTCACGACAGGGCGGGTGGACCCGGGGCAGCAATGGGGCTGCCACCCGCGCGGATTCTCGCCACGCTGGGCCTGCCCTCTCGCCGGGAGGCTGGTAACGAACGCATCGTCTCAGATGGCTCCTGCCCGAACCTTCGCTTGCCTGCCCGTGAGGCGCCGCCAGCTCATCCCCCAAGCTGCTGCTCGGCGGGCACTGGTGGCGCGAAAGCCAAGAGCCCCTCGAACGCGCTTGGATAGCGCTCGAGGGGCTCGGCACAAAGCGGGAGGAAGTCCCCTGGCGGCAGAGCCGGCTCGCGCGGTCTAGAGCACCAGCTGCAGCGGGTGTTCGACCCGCTGGCGCAGCGCCTGCATGAAGCGCGCCCCCTCAGCGCCGTCGGTGACCCGGTGGTCGGCGGAGAGTGTCGCCTTCATTCGCCGGCCGGGGACGATCGCCCCGTCGCGCACAATCGGGACCTGGCGCACAGCCCCGACCGCCAGGATGGCGGCTTCCGGCGGGTTGATGATGGCGGCAAAATGCTCGATCTCGAACATGCCCAGGTTGGAGATGGTGAACGTCGCCCCTTCGATGTCGTCCGGACGGACCCGACCGTCGCGCGCCCGGGCGACGATCCGGCGGACATCCTCCGCCAATTCTGTGAGCGGGCGGCGATCCGCCTGGCGGGCGACAACGGTCAGCAATCCGTTCTCGGTTGCGACCGCTACTCCGATATGGATCTCCCCATGCCGCAGGATACTGTCGCCCTCCAGCGAGGCATTCAGCGCAGGAACTTCGCCGAGCGCCAGGGCGGCTGCTTTGATGAGGAAATCATTGACCGATAGCTTCTCGGCCTCGGGCAATAGGGCGTTCAGCTCTGCGCGCAGGTCCATCAGCGGGCCGGCGTCCAGGTCGCTGGTCAGGTAGAAGTGAGGCGCCTGCTGCTTGGAGGCCTGCATGCGCCGGCCGATGGCGCCGCGCAGCTTGGTAAGGGCGATGCGCTCCGCCTGGATCGACGCGGTTGCGCTGTGTCCGGGGACGATTGCCGGACCTGGCGCCCCGGCGGCGGCTGCTTCCACGTCGCGCTTGGTGATCCGGCCTCCCGGCCCCGACCCACGCAGGCCAGCCAGCGTCACCCCGTGCTCGGCGGCGAGACGCCGGGCGAGCGGGGAGGCCTTGACCGGCCCCGCCTCGCCTGTGGCGGGTGCGGTGGCTGGCAGGTGCACGGCGGGCGCACCGGGCGCGACGGGCGCAGCCGCCGGCACGACCGGCGAGTCCGGCGCGACGGCTTCCCCCAGCAGAGCCGGTAGGTCGATCGGCTCTTCGGCCGTGCCGATTACGGCGATCGGGGCCCCGACCGGTACGCTGATCTTCTCGGCGACCAGCTGGTTGCGCAGCACGCCAGCTGCTGTGGCCTCCACCTCGACCGTCGCCTTGTCGGTCTCGATCTCGGCCAGGACTTCGCCCTTCTCAACCGGCTCGCCCGCGCGCTTCACCCAGCGCACCAGCAAGCCCTCGGCCATGTCGAAACCCAGCTTGGGCATCGCCACCACGGTCGCCATCACAGCACCGCCTTCACCGCCGCAATGACATCCGCTTCTTGCGGCATGGCCATCTGTTCCAGGCGGCGGTTGTAGGGTAGGGCGACTTCCTTCTGGCCGACGCGCCGGATCGGGGCGTCCACATGATCAAAGGCCTGCTCGTACAGTCGGGCACTCACCTCGGCGCCGATCCCGTACGACAGCCACCCCTCTTCAGCAATCACCGCCCGGTTCGTCTTGCGGAAGGACTCCAGGATAGGGCCCATATCCAGCGGACGCAGCGTGCGCAGATCGACAACCTCGGCCTCGATGCCCTCTTTGGCCAGCTTGTCCGCCGCCTGCAAGGACACCTGGAGCATCTTGGAGTACGAGATGATCGTTACATCGCCGCCGGGCCGTTGGATCTTGGAAACCCCGATCGGTTCAGTGTAGTCTCCCTCAGGCACTTCGCCGCGTGCCTGGTACAGCGTGGCATGCTCGATGAACATCGTCGGCTCGCCGCTACGGATGGCTGCCTTGAGCAGGCCCTTGGCGTCGGCCGGCGTGCCGGGGGCGATCACGTTCAGTCCGGGGAAGTGGGCAAACACCACGTCCGGGGTCTGGGAGTGCGTCGCGCCCAATTGACGTCCGCCTCCGCTGACGGCGCGAATGACGATCGGCACGCTCATCTGTCCGCCGAACATCGGGCCGAGCTTGGCGGAGTGGTTGACGATCTGATCCATCGCCAGGAAGGCGAAGTTGATGGTCATCAGTTCAGCGACCGGCCGCAGCCCGGCCAAGGCCGCGCCATTGGCGGCGCCAACAATCACCCCCTCGGCGATCGGAGTGTCGCGCACGCGCTCCGCACCGAAGTGATCGTAGAAGCCCTTGGTGACCGCATACGTTCCTCCCCAGACCCCGACCTCTTCGCCCATGATGAACACGCGCCGATCGCGCTCCATCTCCTCCCACAGCGCCTGCGAGATCGCTTCACGCATCGTCAGCATCGCCATGGGTCACCTCACCTGAGCCTGAAGGTCGGGGAAGACCAACTCCGGGCCCGGTTCCGGGCTCTCCTCGGCGAAGCGGATGGCATCCTCCACTTCCTCCGCAGCGCTGACATCGAGCGCATCCAGCTCTGCTGCCTTGGCGGTCTTGCCCTCGATCAAGTGCTGGCGGAAGATGCCGATGGGATCGTCCTCCTGCCACTTCTTGATCTCATCACTGGTTCGGTAGCGCTCGGGGTCGCCCATCGAGTGCCCGCGGAAGCGGTAGGTGGCGACTTCGAGCAGGAAGGGGCCCTGGCCGCGCACCCGTTCGAGGGCCTGCTCCGCCGCCCGCCGCACCTCGAGCACATCCTTGCCCTCGACACGCTCGCTCGGCATCCCGTACCCGGCGGCTTTCTGGCGGATCTCGCCGACTGCGGAGGCGCGCTCAACTGCTGTGCCCATGCCGTACATGTTGTTCTCGCACACCCACAGCACAGGCAGCTTCCAGACCATCGACAGGTTGAGCGACTCGTGGAAGTAGCCGATATTCGTGGCGCCGTCCCCGAACATGCAGATCGTGACCGCTGCTTGGCCCTGCATCTGGTCGGCAAGCGCCATGCCGGCTGCCAGCGGCAAGTGGGCTCCGACGATGGCATGCCCACCCCAGAAGTTGCGCTCGACGTCCGCAAGGTGCATCGAGCCCCCCATGCCCTTCGAGCAGCCGGTGACCTTTCCCAGCAACTCCGCCATGACCTCGCGCGCTGGGATGCCGCAGGAGATGGCCACGCCGTGGTCGCGGTAGGCGGTGATCACACGGTCTTCCGGGCGGCGGGCAGCGATCAGTCCAGTGCACACCGCTTCCTGTCCGATGTACAGATGAAGGAACCCGCCGATCTTCCCCTGCTGGTAGAGCTCAGCCGAGCGTTCCTCCAACCGGCGCACCACGACCATCTCGCGGTACATCCGCAGCAATTCTGTTTTGTCCATATGAGATCCTCTTCGCCGCACGCGGTAGGGAAGAGCCTGCCCTCGGGCCCCGGTCAGGATGTGCGGCTGTCCTCTGGCAAGGCACTGCCCCGTGAACCGGGGCAATTGTGGATTATATCAGAACGCCTCAGCTTCCTGACCAGACCACGGGCCGTCCCGTCGGAAGACGGGCGCCAACGCCTGGAAGGCCCGGCGGCGGAAGCCACTGGCCTACCCGTCCGCCTCGATGCCCAGCGCCCGCAGATCGTACTCCGCCATCGACGGCGTGGCCCGGGCCGGCAGGTCAATCGACAGGGTGAAGGTTCGTTCTCCAGCGGGCGCCAGGTCGGGCGCCAGGACCTGCCATCCGGCGCCAAGAACCTTCCCCTCCGTCGACCGAACGGCGGCGAATACACTGGGCGTGACGATCGCATGAGAGGTCGGATTGGAGACTTGGCCGCGGATGAAAGCCCGGCTTCCGGTGAACTCGAAGCTCTCGACCTGGAGGTCCAGCAGCACCAGCGCCGCTTCGGCGGCCGAGGCGGGCCGAGATTCTGGACTGCCGCTCATCCCCAGCTCCGTTGGGTCTAGCGAGGCGGGGAGCGGACCGAACAGCGCCGGCATGCGGACGGAGAATGGGCGGGTCTCGCCGGGGGCAAGCGGCAAGGGGAAGTGAACTTGGACGAGACCGAGAAGCCGCGGGTCGAGCTCGAACCGCAGGGCGGATTGACCCCACACGGGCTGGGAGCCCACGTTCTCCAGGGCGCCGGTGATGAACCACTCTCCCTGACGCGTGGTTTGCAGGTCCGGACCGGCGGCGAAGCGCACGTCGACCCTGCGTTCGCCCGTCTCGATTTCGGCGCGCGCATAGGCGACATGGGCCTCGGTCGTCTCCCCCGCCGGTCCAATGGCGACAAATGGCTGTGAGCTGCGCGGGGCAATGCGGATTGGCCCGGCGCTCCAGGGAAGCAAGCCTGTCGGGTGGCCTTGCGCGTCGAGCGCCAGCGCGACGAGCTCGCGCACGAGCACGTGGGAGCTGCCCGGATTGGTCAGGCGGCCCAGCAGCGCCGTGGATCCGTCGGCCAACTGCTCCACCCGCACGATCTCGGCCTGTAAGGGGGTGTTGGCGGCGCTCGCCGAGCGAACCCGCACAAGCTCGGCGGAGGCCTGCATCCCCTGTTGGCGCGTGACCGGGAATCTCGCCGAAAAAGGCGAGACATCGGCGGCGTCGAGCTGCGTGAGAGCGGGAGGGACTTCCAGTTCAGCGAGGCGCTTGCCGCTGGGGTCGAACAGAGAAACTCGAATCCGCAGGTTGTCGACGGCTTGACCGGATCGGTTAGAGATCAAGCCGACAACGTCCGTCTCGCCGGGACGGCCGGCAGCGACCACGACCGGCGGGGAGACTTCGATGGACAGCGCAGGAGTTGCGGTCGGCAGGTGATCTTCCGACGACAAGGGGTTGGGGGAGGGTCCCGGCGTTGGGCTGTGCCCAGGCTGGCTGCACCCGGCCAGCACGGCCGCAATCAACGCCAGGCGAAGGAGTTCAGCCCAACGCCGGCCGCGGGATGGCCCCAGGGCCGGAGGACCGTGCCGGCTCAGCAGACCGGAGCGCGAGAGTGAGGAGCCCACCGAGTGATAGTGCGGGGTCGGGCAACAGCCCGACCCCGCTACGGATCATCGGGGATCAGGATTCTTCCGTGGCGCCGCTCGACTGCATCGAGAGGTAGCCTTCCAGCGTCATCTGCTCGATCTGGGCAAGCTGAACTTCCGACCAGTGGACGTGGGTCTCCTCGTCCTTCAGGATCTTGGTCAGCAGGTCGACGGTCGCCTGGTCCGCAACCTGGTGGGCCAGGCCGATGGAGTCGTTGTATCCCTTGACCGCCACCAGCTCCGCCGCCAGATCGTTCTTGACCATGTCCACCACGTTGGCGCCGATCTTGATCGGGTTGAGCTTGGAAACGACGGGTGACCCTTCCAGATAGATGATGCGAGAGATCAGCCACTCGGCATGGCGCATCTCATCGATGGCCCGCTTCTCGATCGCCTGGTGCAGCTTGTCGTAGCCCCAATTGGCGCAGGTCTCCGAGTGCACCATATACTGGCTGATCGAGGTCAGCTCATCAGCAAGCAGCATGTTGAGGGCGTCGATGATCTTCGGATTGCCTTTCATAGGAAGCTCCTTCCTGGTCGCGAGGTTACGGGATTTCGGTTAAGTGTAGCACGGGAGCGCGCGGCCCGCTGCCTGCGTCAGTAACGGGCACGACCGCCCGTCACCGATCAGGTGGGTGCAGCGGCGGCGCTCGATCAAGCAGGGGTGGGGCGGAGCGCCGACTCGGTCTCGCGCTGGAAGACGCTCAGGCTGATGCGCCCAAGCATGGCCATCGTCGCCAGCAGCCCTATGGCTTCGATCAGGAAGACCAGGGCATAGGCCGAGGTCTGATCCCCGAGCAGCCGGAGACCCAGGGTGAACAGCAGCCCGCCCCCAATCGACGCCAGCCCGTTGCCCAGCGCCTGCGCCAGCGTCCAGGTGCCCATATACAGGCCGGTCAGCTGGTTGACGGCCATGCCCATCATCAGTGCCAGGCCGCCGACGTTGAACAAGCCCATGCCCAGTCCCATGAGCAAGATAGCTGGCGCCAACCAGCCCGGCTCGTCCAGCCAGCCGGCAGTTGCCAGCAGCAGGAAGGAGAGCGAGGCAATTCCCAACCCAATGCCGGCCGTCGGCCGGTTGCCGATGCGGCGGGCGAGCCAGCCGCCCGCAAATGCCATGCCCGACAGCACACCCACCATCTGGTAGGCGTTGAAGAGCGTCGTGGCGCGGATATCGAGACCGAAGACATCGCCTCCGTATGGCTCGAGCACCACCTGCTGCAGGAAGAGAAACAAGATGCCCATCATCAGAAAAACAAAGAAGCGACATGCTTGCTGGCTGCTCCGCAGCAGGCCCCAGGCGCGCCGCAACGGCACGGCCTCGGAGGTCGGCCTGGCTGCGGTCCGGCGTTCTTGTCCGGCGACCGCCGTGACGGTCAGGATGCCCACAGCCGCGGCGACGGTCAGGAACAGCCCGACGAGCCGCTCGGGAGAATAGGCATCCAGGATCTGCACGCCCAGGAAGACGCCGGCCAGGATGCCGATCATCATCATCGACCAGACAATTGAGACCGCGCGGGGGCGCTGTTGCTCGGAGGTCAGGTCAGCCAACAAGGAGAGGTAGGCTGTGCCCGCAGTGTAGATGCCGAAGCCGAACAGCAGGAAGATCAGCGCTGTGAGCAGAGAAGAGACCGCCGAACCCGCTTCCGCCTGCATCCACAACGCGCCAAAAGGTGCGGCGATGGTGGCTAGGATGGTCAGGGCGGCCCCTATCAGCACATACGGTGTTCGGTGCAGGCCGCCGAAAGGATAGGTGTCTGAGCGATGACCGTACGGGATAGCTGCCAAGGCGGCGAAGTAGTGGATCCCGATCACCAGGCCGATCAGGCCGAGCGGCAGCCCCATCTCGACCTTCATCACCCGGTTCAGAATGCCGAGCACAATGATGGAGAGCATGCCCGCGGCGAACTGCCGCAGGCCCAGACGAATGATGCGACCCGTTCCGAGCATGTTGGATCCTTGCCGGTGACCTGGAGCGGTCGGCCCAACGCTGGCATTTGTACCACGAAGGCAATTGGCGTCAGATGAGAAGCGGATAAGTGGCGGCGCCCAAGGATGGCGCGGACACGATGCGGCCGGCTCCCTCGGCCTTGCAGCGCAGCGCCTGATCGATGGCCGCGCGCCGGCCAGGGAGGGTGGGGCGGTCAGTACAGCGGCAGGCTGAGATCGACCTGCTCGGCCCAGGCATTGATCCCGCCGCGCAGGTTCTTGACCTTGCGGAAGCCCGCCCCGGCCAGCAGTTCGAGCGCCCGCGCCGAGCGCGTCCCGGACTTGCAGAACACGACCATTTCCCGGGCACTGTCCAACTCGTGCAGCCGGGAGGCCAGCTGACCGAGCGGGATCAGATCGGCGCCGGCGATCTGCGAGATCTGCAACTCGTGGGGTTCCCGAACGTCCAGCAGCTGCAGCTTCTCTCCGGCGGCCAGGCGCTGCGAGACCTCGGCTGGCTCGATCTCCCACTCGGACGCCAGGCCGCTGCCTTCCCGGTCGTGGCCGGGGACGCCGCAGAAGGCCTCGTAGTCAATCAGCTCGGTCACCTCGGGCTCCGCCGAGCACACCTTGCAGGTTGGATTCTTGTTGAGGGTCAACTCGTCGAAGGACATCGACAACGCTTCATACACCAGCAGCTTGCCGATCAGCGGTCGGCCGATCCCCAGCAGAACCTTCAACGCCTCGGTGGCCTGCAGCGTGCCGATCGTCCCCGGCAAGACCCCGAACACCCCACCTTCGGCGCAGGATGGGACCAGCCCTGGAGGAGGCGGCTCGGGGAACAGGCAGCGGTAGCAGGGACCGCGATCGGCCCAGAACACACTGACCTGTCCCTCAAAGCGGAAGATCGAACCGTAGATGTTTGGCTTGTGGGTAAGCACGCACAGATCGTTCACCAGGTAGCGCGTCGGGAAGTTGTCGGTCCCGTCGATGATCATCCCGTAGGGCTCGGCGATCCGGAAGGCGTTCTCCGAGGTGAACGGTTCGTCGTAGACGTCGATCTGGATGGACGGGTTGATGTCGAGCAGACGCTTGCAGGCTGACTCGACCTTGCGCTCCCCCAGCGTGGACGTGCCATGGACGATCTGCCGCTGCAAGTTGGTGAAATCGACCTGGTCGTAGTCGACCAATCCGATCCGCCCGACGCCGGCCGCCGCAAGGTACATCGAGACCGGCGAGCCCAGTCCACCCGTCCCGATGATCAGCACCGAGGAATCCTTGAGTCGCTGCTGGCCGGCCAGCCCGACTTCTGACATCAGCAGATGGCGCGAGTAGCGCAGGATCTCTTCGTGCGACAGGGGTTGCGGGGTCGGGTCTGGCATGGGATGCGCCTCCGATTCGACTTGCGATTCTACCCTCGAGCTTGCGCCGGCCTGGCCGGAACCCGCGAAGGGTCGGGTGGCCGCTCGCCCAGGGCAGCCAGCTGGCTGGCCAAACGGGCCCCGGAGGTGACGCCGTGATTCATTGCGCCCGGGCGACCCCGCGCGTCGGGCAGGAAGTTGATGGGCACGCCAAGCACGCCCCAGGCGTCCGCCAGGCGGGTCTGAGGGGAAGCGTCGGTCTCTACGACTTGCAGGCTCCTGCCGAAACGCTGACGCAGGCGCTCGAGGGCAGGCCGCTGCACAGTGCGGCATGGCTGAAAGCCAGGTGGGGTGAAGGTGAGAATCGCCGGACGGCCGCGCCGGTAACCTGGCAGGTCTTGGGCTGCCCTGCTCGCTCGCCGCAGGCTGAGTCTGCACAGTCCCCAGCCGGCAAGAGCCCCAGGCGCCAGCAGCATCAGAGCGACAACGATCCGTTCGTGCATGACTAGCGCCTGGGACGGTGGCCAGGATCCGCGCCGGGCGGCGCAGTCGCCGAGAATCCGGGGACTGCGGCGCGTTGCAGCCCGTGGTAGAGCGCACATCCTGCGCAGAGCTCGAGGACCAAGTTGGCTGCCGCCAGAGCGATCACGATCCAGGCCAGCGAACAAGCGAACGCCGGCGCTCCGGCCGGGAACCCTGGCAGCGAAAGCGCAAGTGCGGCCGCGCCCGGTCCCTGGGCGAAACGGTGCGGTTGCGGATGATCCTGTAACACCAGCGAACGCACCCAGCCGAGGGGTCACAGCCCGCCATAGATCGGCCGGAAGCTCGGCCGGGAAGCCAGCGCGCCAATCGTCAGGGTGGCTGCCACTGCGGCGAGCAGCCAGATGACATTGAGGACGTAGGCGGCGAGCAGGAGCACGATGATGATGGCCTGGCTGACTCTCCGGGTTGCATGGTCAACCGACTGAAGCGGGGCGGCGTCAACGCCGCCGGCGATGCTCGGCACGATCATCATCCGGTCTCCGGCCGTCAGGGGCGTGGCACCGCCCTGCAGGCTGCGCACGTCCTGCTCGTTGACAAACAGGTTGACATACTGCCGCAGGGTCTCGGTCTCGTCATACAGATGGGGATTCAACGCCGGGAAGCGCTCGGTGAGAACCTCCAGGGCGTGGTCTACGGAGACCGCGTCAAGCGTGACTTCCTTCTGGCCGTCGGCGTACGGGCGCAGCGCCGACGGGATGCGAACGGTGATCATGATGCCTCCTCGGGCAGGATCTCCAACGGTTCTTGGACCATCTCGGCGCGGTCTTCGGTCAGCCGCCAGCAGCGGCTCTCGACGGCGCGGCCGGCCCGAACGCTGGTGATGACGTATGAGTAGAAGGGCAGAGCCCAATCCCGGTCGAACTCCGAGGGGCGGGGCGGATGATCGGGATGCGAGTGATAGACGCCCAGGATATCGAGGCCCAGGCGGTCGGCTTCGGCTTCGGCGCGCAGCATGTCGTCCGCCGCCAGGCGGTAGCGCCGGCCGCGCGCCGTGACTTCGAAGGAGTTTGCCAGCCGGAGCAGGCTTGACCCATGGCGGACGTCCCCCTGCAAGTGTCCCAGGATCAGTCCGGCGCCCTCTTCTGGATAGTGCGCCTGACCATCGTCCCAGATCCGCTGGAGCACCGATTGCGGCAGACAGAGAGTCATGATTCACTCCAGAAGGGGGCATCGAGGTACTTCCACCCCGAATCCGGAAACACGGCCGCCACCAACCCTCGCTCCAGCCTTTCGGCCACCTGGAAGGCGGCCACCGCCGCCGCGGCCGCCGATACTCCCACCAGCAGGCCTTCTTCGCGCGCCAGGCGGCGGGCCATGGCATAGGCGGCTTCGGTGGAAACCGCCACGTGTTGGGTGGGCACACCCTCGTCGAAGATCGACGGAACGCGGCTCGAGGCAAGGTGCTTCAACCCCTCAAGCCCGTGCAGCGGGCCGTCGGGCTGGACGCTGATGCAGGCGATGCCCGGCACATGCTCGCGCAGGTAGCGCCCGGTGCCGGTCATCGTTCCGGTTGTGCCAAGCCCGGCGACGAAGTGCGTGATCTCGCCCTTCGTCTGCTGCAGCAGTTCCGGACCCGTGGTCTCGAAGTGCGCCCGCCAGTTGGCCGGGTTGCTGTACTGGTCCAGGTACAGGTAGCGCCCGGGATTGGCTGTGGCCAGTTCGGCGGCGACGGCGCGGGCTCCTTCGGTGCCTTCGGTGGGATCGGTCAGCGTCAGCTCGACGCTGAACGCGCGCAGGATCTGCAGCCGCTCCCGACTGGCATTGGATGGGATTGCCAGGTGCAGGCGCAGGCCCAGGGCGGCGCCGTAGGTCGCGTAGGCGATGCCCATGTTGCCCGAGGTCGAGTCGAGCAGCACGGTCTCATCCGTGATTCGGTTTGATGCCATCGCTGCCTGCAGGATGGCCACGGCCGGGCGGTCCTTGACCGAACCGCCAGGGTTGAACCACTCCGCCTTGGCCATCACCCGCACCCCTGGCGCAAGCTCAGCGCCGAGCCGGTCCAGCGGCAACAGGGGCGTGTTGCCGACCCAGCGTGTCAGCTGCGCCGGCGCCGCCGGGGCGGGGAAGTGAGACTCGACGTACTGCGTTGCGTTCATCCGGAACTCCGGGAATACAGGACGGCCAACAGTGAGCAGGATGCGGCAATCCTCGTCCGCAGGGTCAGGCTGCTGCGGGGACGCCGTCCGCCATCTGTTGGTCGTCAGCCACCGCCGTTTCCGCCGGTGAGTTGCCAGCCTGGGTCATTTCACCCGAGCGGTACGGCGATCACCCCCGCCCGGGACATTTGCAGCTCATGACCAACACCGATTAACTAGATATTTTTGATACATATTATTCAATTGTCGTTCCGCTGTCAAGGGAGTGCCTTGCTTCACGGGCAGGGGCGGACCGGGCACAGGCTCGGGACAATGCGATCTGGGCATCGCGCCCGCGGACAGTCAATGGGTTCGCCACACGCCGGGGAGCCGCCGAGTCCTCCAGGACCTGCCGGGCCGACGCAATAGCTTGCAGGGTGGGGGGGCCGACCAGGCGCGTGCAGGGCAATGCAGTCCTGCTGCCGCGCCCCACCAGCCTGACGGTCGGGTCCCACACCTGCCGCGCTGAGCCATGCCTGCACGGGGGCGCCGGTGGCGGGTGCCCGGCCGGGGAGCAGACTCCCTTTGTGGTCGCCTGGGCCGGGCGGCGCTCCCTTCTCCCCTTCGGTCACCCCCCTTGGTTGTGCCGCATCTCACGCCGTCCCCGGATGCCGGAGGCGGTGATCCGCTCGCCAGCGCTTGGGGAACCCGGCAAGCGGGGGTGAGGCAGTGTTCCAGTTCTCCGGCGAAATGCCAGGCTGCACCCAGCCATTCAGCCGCTTCTGACTGAAAACACCCTGGTTGGGCGTCAGCGGGGCAGGGCGGTAGAACGGGTCCGAGATGGATCGCCCGGGCTGGTCCTGCCGGGCGACCGCCCCGACAATACCCCTGGCACGGGGCTTGCAGGCTCGGGGTGACTCGCGAGCCGGGGTGCACCCCGCTGCCCGCTTGCTATAATCGTTAACTGGAGACAGGGCACAGACATGTGGCGGTCAATCTTCCCGGGTACGGATCGGATCCAGCAGGAGCAGACGGCGCGCCTGGTTCTGCGCCACCTGTCGCTCACCCTGGGGGTGGCCTTCGTCCTGGCGACGGTGTTCACCGCCTGGACGCCGGCCAGCCTGAATCCCAGTGACCTGGTCGGCCAGCTCGTACTGGGCCTCGACCAGGAGCCGGGGCAGGCACCCGCCTCTGCCGTCAACCTGCCGGCCCTGTTCGGCCCGCAGGCGAGCATCGTCGGGATCGTTGCCGGACACTCTGGCACTCATCCCGACTCGGGCCTGGAAGATCCGGGTGCGGTATGCCCCGACGGCCTGACGGAAGTCGAGGTCAATCGACAGATCGCCAAGCTGGTTGTCCGGGGACTTGAGGCGGCGGGCATACCAGCCGAGCTGCTTGACGAGTGGGATGATCGGCTGGGCGGTTACCGGGCGGCGGCGCTGGTCTCCATCCATGCCGATGCCTGTGTGTGGGTCAATGAGCAGGCGACGGGCTACAAGGTGGCTGCCGCGCCGGATTCGCCGACGCCCGAGCGGGCGGCACGCCTGGTCTCCTGCCTGGAGGACCGCTACGGGCGGACCACCGGGCTGCTCTTCCACCCGGGAAGCATCACGCGTGACATGACCGAATATCACTCGTTCTATGAGATCCACGGCCAGACGCCGGCGGCGATCATCGAGACCGGCTTCCTGTACCTCGATCGCGAATTCCTGACCTCAAACCCCGAGCTCGCAGCCGACGGCATCGTCGACGGCATCCTGTGCTACTTGAACAACGAGCCAGTTGATCTGGACCCGGCGCAGCCCCAGCCATGACCCCATCGGAAACGAGTGGGCCTGACCTCGCCGCAGCGCTGGAGGCGGCCCGGCAGGCGCTAGAGCGGGGGGACAAGGCCACAGCCCGCCGCCAGGCCCGCCATGCCGCCGCGCTCGACCCACGTGCCGAAACGCCGTGGCTGTTCCTGGCGGCGGCGTCTGAGCCGCGGGCCGGATTGGCGTATGCCGCGCGGGCGCTGGAGCTCAACCCCAAGAGCCGCCCCGCCCGCAAGGCGATCCGCTGGCTGGTGCGGCGCCTGCCGCGCACCGAACAGAAGGCCGCCCTGCAGGAAGCCCGCATCCCGGAGGACCTGGCCCTCAGCATTCTGCCGATCGAGGCCCTCTCGGCCCGGCGCTGGCTCTCCCCGGCGGTGTTGCTGCCGGCACTGATTCTGGTGGGCGCCATGGCGCTCTGGTTGGGCGGGCAGCCGGTCGATGCGCGCCAGCCGCAACTGGCGCCGCCCCTGGCCGACAAGGCGACCCTCACCCCAACGCTTACGCCGACCTCGACCTTCACCCCGACACCGACCGAAACGCCCACCCCCACGGTGACGCTCACGCCGACGATCACGCCCACGCCGAGCCCGCGGCCGGATGTATCGTGGGAGTACACCACTGACCCGAGCCAGCTGGCGGATGAAGGGCGCTGGATCAACGTTGACCTCGGGGCACAGCAGGTGACCGCGTATGAGGGCGCGACGGCGGTGCGCACTTTCGTCGTCTCGACGGGCACCTGGCGCCATCCGACCCTCACCGGCCAGTTCCGCATCTACCTCAAGTACCGCTCCACACCGATGGCCGGTCCGGGCTACTACCTGCCGGGCGTGCCCTTCACCATGTACTACTACCGCGGGTATGCCGTGCATGGAACCTACTGGCACAACAACTTCGGCACGCCGATGAGCCATGGCTGTGTCAACCTGCGCACGCCAGATGCCGAGTGGCTGTATGGGTTCGCCGACATCGGAACCCTGGTCAACGTCCACCCGTGACGGCGCGCAGCCTGCATCCCTGCCCGAGGCAAGAACCCGAAACGCGCTCGATGCTGGACGCCATCGACCTGCCTGAACCCCTGAGCCGGCGCGCCTTCCTGCAGGCGGCTGGCTTCGGCCTGCTGGCGCTGGGTGTACCGGTGGTGTGGCGCGGCAGGCCGCTGGGGCTGCCGGCCGGTCAGCTGGGCCGCGTCGCCGAGGCCAGGCTTGACGCCTATCGCGCCCCCTCCTTCGGGGCGCCCCGTGTCCGCAGCCTGGCGCGGGATGACCTGCTGGTGCTGGATGCGGCGGTCGTCGGCGATCGCTACCCCGAGCACAACCGGGTTTGGTACGAAGTTGGCCGCGTCGGCTTCGTCCACTCGGGCGGGATCCAGCCGGTGCGCAACGACCCGGCGGCCCCGGTGGCCGAAATCCCCTGGACCGGACTGCTGGCCGAGGTGTGCACGCCGTATGTCGACAGCCATCTCGAGCCCGACAGCAACTCCGCCCGCCAGTACCGCTACTACTTCGAGACCACTCACTGGGTGACCGGGGTGCATCGCGATGCTCACGGCCGGGAGTGGTATAGGATTTTCGACGACAAGCTGGAGCGGGAGTTCTTCGTCCGCGCCGAGAACCTGCGGCCGATCCCGTTGGCTGAGCTCATCCCGATCTCCTCCGAGGTCCCGGCAGACGACAAGCGCATCGAAGTCAGCATGGCGCAACAGTGGGTGCAGTGCTATGAAGGCAGCGACCTGGTGTTCTCCACCCGTGTCTCGACCGGCCAGCCAACCCGGGACAAGCGCTATGAGACGCCCCGTGGACGCTTCTCAATCAACCGCAAGCGTGCCTCACGGCATATGGCCGAGGGCAACCTGGCGACAGGGTATGACCTGCCTGGCGTGCCATGGGTAGCCTACCTGACTTCCGATGGGATCGCTTTCCATGGGACCTACTGGCACAATGACTTCGGCGCGCCGCGCAGCCACGGGTGCGTCAACCTGACCCCGCAAGCCGCAAAATGGTTGTACCGCTGGACCCAGCCCGTGGTGCCGATGCATGAGCAGCAGGTGTGGAGCGGAGACGGCACGCCGGTTCTCATCAAGATCTAACGCAGCGACGCTAGAATCACGTGAACTTGGAAGAGGTGCCGCTGGGTGCGGAGAAAGGCATTGGGATGATGGGTCACAAGGCGTTGTTCGAGGGCCTGGTGGTTGACGAGACCGAGCAGCCTGTCGCTGTGAAGATGGTGGGTGATCAGGCGTTCTATGTCGTGGATGATGACGGTTTCCTGCGTCACATTGAGGGCGAAGGCATCGATCGCCAGGTTGTGGAGCAGCTGGTAGGGATGATTCAAGGCAACGAAGAGCTCATCGCGCGGGGCACCATGCAAATGATCGGGCAGGAGGACATCTTCACCAAGGCTGCCATCGAATCCTCGCTTCGCCAGGCGCCCGATCAGACCGATCTGCTCTTGCAGCAGGGCCTGCCCGAGGAGGCGCGCCTTTGGCTGGGGATGCTCGGCTTCCGCGTGGTGGTGGACCTGCACGGGACGGTGCTCCGCATCGATCAGCCCCAGGCGCCGGAGCCGCTGGATCCCCCAGAATAGCGTCAGCCCTGCGCAGAATCTCTAAGGCGGACGGTTGTACAATTCTGTGACCCTCTCGGGGCTGCGGGCGGTCGGCCGCTTGGCCCCAGACGGCCGGGCAGGTGGCTGATAGCGGATCGCTGGCAGGAGGTTGGCGCGTGGGATTGTCCGAACACATCCAGGATGTCAACGAAAGCACATTCGAGCTGGACGTGCTGATGCGCTCGCACGAAGTCCCGGTGGTGGTGGATTTCTGGGCGCCCTGGTGCGGGCCCTGCCGCTCGCTTGGGCCGCTGCTGGAGCGGCTGGCGATCGAGGGCGGCGGGTCGTTCGTCCTGGCGAAGGTCAACGTGGATGATAACCCCGGCCTGGCGGTGCGCTACGGCGTGCAGGGGATCCCGGCGGTTAAGGGTTTCCGCAATGGGGAGATCTCGGGCGAGTTCGTCGGCGCTCAACCCGAAGGTGTGGTGCGCCGTTTCCTGGAGAAGCTGGCTCCCGGGGAAGCGCGGCAGCAATTGCAGGAAGCGAATGTGCTGTTGGGAACCCGTCACTGGGCGGAGGCTGAGAGTGCCTATCGGGGCGTGTTGGCGGAGTCCGAGGGTAACCCCGCTGCGGCGCTCGGGTTGGTGAAGTGCCTGATCCTGCTCGGCCGCGGCAAGGAAGCGCTGGAATTGCTGGCCGCCTTCCCGCCGGGCAACGAGTGGGCGGAGGCCGAGAAACTGCGGCCGCTGGCGCAACTCTTGGCCGATGTCGAGGGCAATGGCGAGCGGCCGGCGGACGATCCACTGTCGGCGCAGCTGTATCAATCGGCCCGCCTGCTGTCGCGCGGGAACCTCGAGGCCGGGATGGACGGGTTTCTCGACATCCTGCGCCAGGACAAGTACTTCCGCAAAGGATTGCCGAAGAACGTCTTGCTGTCGTTATTTGCCTTGCTCGGCGATGACGATCCACTGACGCGTCAGTACCGCGACGAGCTGGCCTCGATTCTGTTCTAGGCAATCGACGGCCTCACCCGGGACCGAACGGAATGCCAGTCGGCGCGGTCCTATGGCGCGGGGTCCATTCCATCAGGACGACCGCCGATACGAGGGCGCCCGATGGTCCCCCATGGGGAAAGCCGCCTTTGGCGTGATCGGTCGCTGTCAATCTGGCGAGTGCGGGCGCCTTGGCGGACGGTGACGGCTGGGGGGCCATCCCCGTACTCGCTCCAAGCGCCGTCCTTCGGGGCTTGGGCGGCCGGTTGCGCTAGGCGCCAAGCGGCTCCGCCTTGGCAATCCGGCACAGAGCGGTGCGCAGCGGGTACGACCCCAGCTCGGGATTGCAGTGTTCCGGGTCATCGCTCAGGCAGACGTTGATGTTCGATTCAAAGGCGCCATGCAACGACGGTTCCGCGCCGGGCATCTCCGGATACCACCAGCCATGTTCTGCATCGATGATCTGGGGGTCCATCTTGTCGAAGAGCTGGACCCTTTGACGGATCCGCCCGCGCTTGGTTTCAATCCAGATCCAGTCGCCTTCGCTGATCCCCTCGGCGTGCGCCGTCTGAGGGTGAACCCGGACGATGGGGTCGGGATGGTGCTTGCGCACGGACTCAACCTGTCGCCACTCGGAATGGTAGTAGTACAAGATCCTTCGGCCGTCAATGAGCGTGTAGGGATACTGCCGCGCCAGCTCGGGGTCCCCTTGCGGGCTCTCCGGGGGGACAAGGTACTTGGGCAGGGGGTCGTAGCCCAAGGCCTCCAGCACGGTGGAGCGTAGTTCCACCTTGCCTGTCGTTGTGGCAAACCCCTGCTTCTCATACTTCTTCTCGACCACAGGGCGAAGGATGATCCTTGGGAACGTCTTAAGCGTGTAGCCCAGCGGCGCAAGCCGGTAGTCGAGCGCCTCCTCCAGCGTCTCCCATGGCCAGTCTGCTTCCTGACCGAGTCGGATGCCGAGTTCGCGCCAGATGTCGTAATCCCGGTAATGTGCATAGGCGCCGGGCAGGATGTGCGGCAAGACAGCCTGGCGCGCCCAGATGTAGCTGCCATAGTCGCTGAAGGACCACACGTCAGGCCGTTCAAGCCAGGTTGCGGCCGGAAGCACATAGTCGGCCAGCTCGGCGCTGGGAGTCATGAAGAACTCATTGACCACGTACAGCTGCAGGTTGGGGCTCTTCAAGGCCTCGTAGACGGACTGGGTCGCGATTTCAGTCACCATTGGATTGCTGTGCGTCGTGAACAGAGCCGTGATCGGGTAGGGATCGCCGGTGATGATCGTGCGATAGGCGCTCGGAGTATGGCACTGACACTGGTGGAACATCTCGTTGACCGGAGCGCCCCAGACTCGGGTGATGTTCCGCATGAGCATGATCTGTGTGTCATAGCTGGACAAGCGAAACCTCTGCGCCCCGATCATCTTTTGCCATTGGGACTCGGGCAGCCTGTCCCACAGCTCCATATCCCGCGTGGGCACGAAGCCTGGAGGTCCCATCTGGATCTCGCCGCCTTTGACGTCCAGGTTCCCACAGATGGCCGAGAGGATCCATCGGGCGTGGAGGGCCTGTGTAGAAGAGAAGGAATGCTCCAGCCCCATGCCTTCGATGCAGCATGCCGGCCCATTCCTTGCGTAGAGGCGCGCCGCCTGCTGCACCAGGTGTGGCGTCAGTCCCGTGATCTCCGAGACCCGCAACAGTGGATACTCCTTCAGCCGTTCAACCAGGCTGTCGAAGCCGTAGCACCATCGGTCGACGAAGTCCTTGTCGTAGAGTCCCTCATCCACCACAACGCCGATCATGCCCAGGAGAAGGGCGGAGTCGGTGCCGGGGTGCAGCGGCAGCCACAGGTCAGCCATGGCCGCCGATTTCGTTTGGCACGGATCCACCACGATCAGCTTCGCGCCGCGTTGCCTGGCTTCTAACAGAGCCTTGGCGACCATCGGTCTGGCGGTCAACGGCTCCGCCCCCAGCAGGAGCACGCAGTTGGCGTCCTTGCTCAGCGCGTAGTTCGGGAACATTCCGGTGATCGCATCGGCGACAATGGACCGCGGGCCAAAGCAGATCCGCTCCTGTCCGAGCAGGTTCGGAGAGCCGAACAGGTTGAAGAAGCGAGCGCGGTACTCGTCGTGCGTACGGGCCGTGCCGCCCGAGGCTGCCAGCGTCTCAGGACCGTAGCAATCCCGGAGCGTCTCAAGCTTTCCGGCGATTTCGTCCAGCGCCTCGGACCACTCGAGCCTCTGCCACCTGCCTTCGCCACGCTCTCCCGCGCGCTTCATCGGATAGTTAACCCGCCCGGGATGATAGATGTACTCGGCGGCGGCCTTGCGTCGGACACACCCGGCTCTGGGGGGGTGACAATCGATCGGCCACTCCGGGTCTTCTTCGAGTTTGAGCAGCCTGCCTTCTCTGACGTGCGCCAGCAACCCGCACTCTGCCTTGCACCAGAAGCAGACGGTGGGTCTCACTTGGGGTGCTGTGCCGATGTCGGTTTCATTGTGCGGTACGTGTCGCGGATTTCCCATTCAAGTCTCCATCCATCAGGATCGGGAGAGACGCGGCCAAGATTCTTCGCGCGAAGCATGCATGCGAGTCTTAGCACAGAGCGGGGGAATCGACGAGTCAAGATCGCGGGGAGGAGATCGGGGTGGCCCCCGGGTTGTTCCTGCACCTGAGGCCAAGCCTCGGAGTGTTGGCCGACCGCAGGGACCACCCGGGGCGCGTGTGCCATCGAGACGATTCCTGTTCTTGGTCCAGCTACCAGAGAGCTGGGGATGCTGGTCAGTGTGAGGCGTGCGTCTCTGCATCGGGAGAACTGCCCCCGGATGCGCCGACAGCCTTCGCGCAATCGGCGGGAGGCCGTGCCGGGAAGGAGCTCGGCTCTCGTCCCGTCGTGAACTCGCGATCGGGAATCGCGTCGCCGATGGCGGGTCCAGCCATTTCGGTATGTCTCAGGTATCTCCCGAACTGGATCCTGGTGGACCACGTCACGGATGATGCTGGCACTTCGAGGGTGGAGCGAGGGGAAGTCCTGGGCTCGCCTGGAGCCTTCGAGCGGGGGCGTCGTAGGCGGACGGGGGAGCGAACTCCGACCCTCCGATCCGATCAGGCCCCGCGCCCGAATCCCAAGGATCGGTTGCCCAGCTCAGACCGGTCCGCCGATGCGCCGAGGGTAGGGGGGCGTTCCTCGGGCGTCGACCCAAGCGCCGGTGATGGGACCAGTTCGGACCGCATCAGTCTTGGTTATTGACAGGCGGCCCGAAGTCGGGGTATCCTTCGATTGTATCATCTTATGAGCCTTCGTTTCATGGATTGAAACTCGCGCTGCCGCAGGTGCGCAAGGTCGGGCGCCTGAGGTCTCGTGCCTGACATGGCGCTGCGTCCGGAAACGGACGGCGAAGGCGGAACCCCACCTGGGGATTCCGAACATGTAAAGGGGAGGGGAGGCAGAGGATGTCAGAGATGTTCACGCTGGCCGATGCCGCGCTGAAGGTGATTCAGGATCGCCGCAGCATCCGCGAGTACACCGACGAGCCAGTGTCCGAACAGGACCTCGACCGGATCCTGGAGGCGGCGCGGCAGGCTCCCTCGGGGGAGAACGCCCAACCCTGGCGCTATGTCATTGTCAAAGATGCGGAGACGCGCAAGAAACTCGGCGCGATCGCTGGCGGGGGGAGTGGGAGGCGCTTCACGGCGGAGTTTGTCACCAAGAAGATGCAGGAACGCTTCACCGGGTTACAGGACGAGGCCAAGAAGCGCGCCGCCTTCGAGAAGCTGACCTCAGGTCAGGTGTCGACCTTCCTGGCAGGCGCACCGGTCAACATTCTGGTGTGCGGGAAGAAAGATGTCTGGGACCTTCCCTACGATACCTCGGCGGCGATCGAGAACATCCTGCTGATGGTGACCGCCCTGGGGCTTGGCGCCTGCTGGGTGATTGCCCCCTGCATCGATATTCGCGATGAGGAGCGGATCAAGACGCTGCTCGGATTGCCGGAGGAATTCAAGGCGGTGAGCATCATTGCCATCGGCCATCCGACCCGGCCCCACCGGCCGCGACCACGCCTCCCGATCCACGAACTGGTCTTCCGGGAGACGTGGGGCGAAGCCTACTACAAGGAACCGGCATGAGCGACAAGACGCTTCCCCTCAGCTACTCGAACAACCTGATCTTCGAGCTGGAGAAGGCTTTCTACGACGAGCGGGGGAAGGGTGCCCGCTTCCGGGTGACCACGGTCGGCCAACGCTACTTCCGGGAGCGCTGCCTCCCCAAGCTTGCCTCGTCTGAGATCAGCGACATCCTGGGGACCGTCGGCAGCCTGTTGAAGGCCGATGGGATCGCCGCCGAGGTCAGCTGGGTCAATGAGGAGCGCCTGCTGCGCGTGCGCGTGGAGGGCTGTGTGCATCGCCCGGTTGAGGAGGCCATGCTGGCGCACGGAGTCGAGCCGTTCACCTGCATTCCGGCGAACCTGATGGTGCTGGCGATTGAGGAGAAGCTGGATCGGCCGGTGGAACTGGCCGAGATCAAGCTTGAAGAAGGCGGCTGCGCGCTGCTGCTGGTTGTGTTCGACCAACGGCCCACATTGGGCTAGGAGGGGCGATGACAAAGCTGGTCACGCTGTCGGAGGCCGTCGCCTCGATCCCCTCCGGCTCGCACGTCTCCCTGTCGGGTTTCGCCATTACCCGATGCAACATGGCCTTCGCCCGCGAGATGATCCGTCAGCAGATCAACCACCTGACGGTCTCCCAATGTGTGGGAGCGATGGACGCCGACCTGCTGGTCGGCGCCGGTGCGGTGGACCGGATCATCTACGGCGGTGGCTCACTCGATCGCTTTGGCCGATTGGCGTGCGTTAATCGGGGGATCGAGGACGGGAGCCTGCAGGCCGAGGAGTACAGCAGTCTGTCGATCGCCTTCCGCTATCTGGCAGGGGCATTGGGGTTGCCGTTCATCCCCATCCGCTCGCTGCGCGGATCGGATCTGTTGCGTCGCCTGGAAGAACGATCGCCGGGAGATGTGGCGATGATCGAGGATCCATTCACGCATGAAACCTGGCTGGCGCTGAAACCCCTGCTGCCGGATGTGGCCGTGGTGCAGGTGCAGGTGGCGGATGCCCAGGGCAATGCATGGATCCGTGGGCCCCGCTGGGACAACACCGAGCAGGCGCGCGCCAGCCGGCGAACCATTGTGCTGGCCGAGCAGATCGTGGAGGGGGAAGTGATCCGCCAGGATCCCGAGCGGACGGTCATCCCAGGCTTGCTGGTGTCCCACGTCGTCGAGCTTCCCTTCGGCGCCCACCCAACCTCGGTCTATGGGGTGTATGACTACGATGCCAGGGCGATCGAAGGCTACGTCAAGGCGACGCGCGAGCCGCAGGGCATCCGGGCCTACCTCGAAGAGTATGTCTTCGGCCTGAAGGACCATCCGGCCTACCTGGACAAGATCGGCGGGCAGGCCCGTCTGGCGGATCTCGCCGCTGACCCGGTGCTCGGGTACTGAGGAGGGGTGATCGCCATGGGATTGGACTATTCCCCGTCGGAACTGATGGCGGTCGCAGGCGCCCGCGAGATCAGGAATGGAGAGGTCGTGGCGGTGGGCTTAGGGCTGCCAGTCGTCGCCTCCTTCCTGGCCAAGCTGACGCATGCCCCGGACATGACCATCCTGTTTGAACTGGGCGTGATCGATCCCGAGCCGAGGGACAGCGGCGTGGGATTGGCTGATCCACGCGTCTGGTATCGGGCTCGGGTGCTGAGCAGTTTTGTCGACATCCTGGGCGCAGTGCTGCACAAGGGGCGGGTCGATGTCGGCTTCCTGGGCGGGCTGGAAACGGATATGTACGGCAACCTGAACACCAGCCTGGTGGGGGACCCGCACGGCGAGTTCCGGCACATGGTGGGCAGCGGCGGCGCCAACGACATCGCCTCGTGCGCCCAGAGGACGATCATCATCATGCGCCATGAGGCGCGCAAACTTCGCCAGACCATCTCCTTTGTGACCAGCCCGGGCTTCGTCACCGGAGGGGATAGCCGGCGGCAGGCGGGTCTGCCGGGGGGGCCAAGCCGGGTGATCACCGACAAGGCGATTTTTGGGTTCGATCCTGAGTCCCGCAAGATGACGATCGTGTCCATCCATCCGGGGAATACGGTGGACGACGTCGTGGGCACGATGGGGTTCGCGCCCCTCGTTCCGGCCAGGGTCCCGTTCACCGATCCGCCGGAAGCGAGCCAGCTGAAGATGATCCGCGAGACCATCGATCCGGAGCGCATGTACATGGGGTAGCCCGTTGGGTGTTGGTTTGAATTCGAGTCGTGCGAGGTAGCATGCCCTACATTGTGACGGATGCCTGTACCCAGTGCGGAGCCTGTGTGGCGGGCTGTGAGAGCGATGCGATCACGGAAGGCGAGACCCAGTCGCACATCGACGTCGCCATCTGTGTCGAGTGCGGGACGTGTATGCGCAACTGCCCGTTCGATGCGATAATCTACCAGACTGAATCCGAGGCGCTCGCCTCGCTGTCGCCACGAGAGACCGGGGACCCCTAGCCCCGGGGCGGCGCGGGGTCAGCCCGAGATGGGGTGAAATCGCGCGGTGTCACAAGAGAACGGTAGCACCAATGTTCGCGCTGTAGAGCGTGCCCTCCAGATTCTGGGATGTTTCGATGACAAACACCCGGAGCGCGGGGTGTCGGAGATCGCCCAGGCCGTTGGCCTGCACAAGGCGACCACGCACCGCATCGTGACCACCCTGGTCTCGTACGGATACCTGGAGCGCGCCGAAGATGGGCAACGCTATCGGCTCGGCGTGCGGCTGGCCAACCTGGGTTTCATGGTGATGCGGCGAATGGACCTGAGGCGGGAGGCCATGCCGATCATGACCGATCTCGCCTCCCGGCTCGATGAGACCTGCGACCTGAGCGTCTTCAACCGCGGCGAGGTGTACTTCGTCGAGGTGGTTCAGGGCAGCCGGGCGCTGACGATTGCCGCAGCCGTTGGCCGCAGCCTGCCCGTGCATGCCACCGCCAGCGGCAAAGTGCTGTTGGCTTTCTTACCCGAGGCGGCGTCAGAGATCCCCCTCGAGGGCCCACTGGTTGCACATACCCATCGGACGATCACGCGCCCGGCCGAGTTGCACAGGCATCTGGATGTCGTCCGTTCCCAGGGGTACGCCGTCGATGATGAGGAACTCGAACTGGGCGTGCGGGCCGTCTCGGCGGCGGTGCGCGACCGAGATGGGAACGTGGTCGGCGCCCTGAGCGTCACCTGCCCCACCAGCCGCCTGCCGCTCGATCGGGTTCCGGCCATCGCAACTGAAGCTCGGCAGGCGGCTGACGCGATCTCCCGCCGGCTCGGCTGGCAAGGGTAGTCCGGGGCTCCACCCAGCGACCTGCCCGCCCGTGGTCTGCACGCGCCATCCCCATCCTGTGACCAGGTCCTAGCAGCCGACTCCGCTGATTCTCCGTTCCTGCAGGGGCCCCCTGAGTCCGCGTGGTCTCCCCAGTTGTTCCACCAGACGAAACGTATTGACAACAGGTGAGACGATGCTAGACTCCGAGGCGAACACGCCGGAAGTGCTCAGCCGCACAAGCGCCTGAGCTCGACATCTGGTCTTCGAGGAGGAAGCCAATGAAGAAGTCCGTAGCCCTCTTGCTCGTCATCGGTCTGGCGCTGGCATGGGCCTGCGCACCCGCAGCCACGCAAGTGGCACCGGCGGAGCCCGCCGAGCCGGCGGCGACCACCGCCCCGGCCGAACCCGCCGAACCCGCTGCGGAGAAGGGGGTCATCGCAGTCGCGCTGCCCGCACTGGACAATCCCCTGATGCTGGCGCTGAGCGACGCATTCACCAACGCCTTTGGCGCGGAATACGACGTCCAGGTATCCAGCGCCGACGGCAATCCCAACACCCAGGCGACCCAGATCGAGAACTACACCGGCATGGCGCCCAAGATGATGTTCGTGATGGCGGTTGAGGCCAGCAGCCTGCTGCCGAAGCTCGAGGCGGCTCGTGCCGCGGGCATCCCGGTGATGGTCGTCGGCGGAGAGCCGGGGGAGTCCGGACGGGATGCGGTAATGAAGATCGACCAATTCCTCGCCGGGGAGTACGCCGCCCTGATGGCCAAGAATTGGGTCGAGGTCAACTACCCTGACGCGCCCGAGGGCTCGATCGAGACCGCCGTGTTCACCTCGTCGCTGAACACTGAGGCGGCAGAGCGCTCCGCCGGCCTGCTGATGATCAGCGAGCCGTTCCTGAAGAACAGCAAGGCCGAGTACATCGATGCCGAGGGGACGCCGATCTCGGATGACCAGGGCACCTACGTCGCCGGAAAGTCCGAGGCCGACCGCGTGCCGAATCCGGTCTATGTCCCGGCGGTCAAGATCGTTCAGACCCCGGCGGCTGAGATGTTCCAGGCCGGGCAGACGACGATGCAAAACATCCTGACCACCAACCCGAATGTGAAGCTCGTCCTGGCCTATGCATCGGATGGGGGCGCAGGCGCCTCTCAGGCGATCATGGATGAGTACGCCAAGGGCGCCACCAGCGTGATCCAGGATCTGGCGAAGGTGGCGGTCTTTGGGGTTGGGATGTTCGGACCCGAGGCCGACGCCATTCTGGCCTCGTCCCAGGGCGAGGGCGTGTTCCGTGGGGCCGTGGCCTTCGGCGGCGGGGATCTCCCAGGCACCACCGTGGCCATCGCCAGCAAGATCATCAACGGCGAGGCCTTTGATGAGGTCACCTGGGATCCGCTGGCGCTGGCGACGGCCGTCAACGGCGAACTCAGTGTGGTCCCGATGCCCAACTCGGGAGTCATCCGCGGCACGCCGTAGTCCGGCGAGCCCCATGCAGGGGCGTCGGCCGCCGCCGTCAGGTACGCGGCCACGCCCGGTATCTGCCGAAGGGCTGGGGGCTTGAGCCCGTATAGGACTCCCCCAGCCCTTCGTGTTTGGACGAAGGGAATGCATGCTTGCGCGTGAGGGGCAGTTGAGCCACGATTCGTTTGCCTGAAGTCGGGCGGCCGATCAGACGGTCCCTTGAGGGAGCAGGATGAGCTCTAACTATGTCGTCGAGATGAAGGGGATCTCCAAGAGCTTCGGTGGGGTTCAAGCGTTGCGCAAGGTCGACCTGGAGTTGCGCCGGGGCGAGATCATGGGCCTGGTCGGCGACAACGGCGCCGGCAAGTCCACCCTGATGAAGGTGCTCTCGGGCGCTCACCTGGCAGACGAGGGGGAGCTCCGCATCGACGGCGCGCCCGTCGACATTCAGACGCCCCACGACGCCTTCCGGCTGGGGATCGGCATGATCTACCAGGACCTGGCGCTGTTCAACAACCTGGATGTTGCCCGGAATATCTTCGTTGGCCGGGACCTAGCGCGCGGCCCTTGGAACGCCTTGCTGGACAAGAAGAAGATGTATGCGCGCGCCGAGGCGCTGATACGCGAGCTTCGGGTGGACATCCAGTCGCCCAAGTTGAGCGTGGCCCGCATGTCAGGCGGCCAGCGGCAGATGGTGGCGTGCGCCCGCGCCATCGCCTTTGAATCCAAGATCCTGATCATGGACGAGCCGACGGCGGCCCTCGGGGTGACGGAGGCGAGCAAGCTGCTGGCGCTGATCAAGCACCTGAAAGGGATGGGCCTGTCGATCCTGCTGATCACGCAACGCATCCCCGACATCCTGGCGATCGCCGATCGCGTCTTCGTGCTCAAGGGCGGACGGCGACAGGATGTGCTCGAGGTCGACAAGGTGACGCTGGATGATGTTGTCACGTTGATCGTCAAGGGCAAGGATGGCGCTGTCGTCGAGCCGCCGGCTGTGGAGTATCCGTCCTTTGGCTAGCCGTCGGATCGGGTTCCGGTTGGCGTCGCTCGCGGTGCCAACGGTGCCGAGCGCGGTGCAGGAGCCAACCGCAGCCAGGTGACCCGGCATGCCCCAGGGATGGGAAGGGCGCCACCGGCAACAGCGAACGGAGGGCATGCATGGAGACGCATGAGGTGATGCAGTGAAGGTCGATCTCAGCGGGTTGAAGAAGTATGCCGTGATGTTCGTGTTGCTCGGGCTGATGGTGCTGTTTTCCTTCACCAGCCCGTACTTCCTGACCGTGCGCAACCTGACCAACATCATCACGCAGAATACCTACTTCGTCATTGTGGCGGTTGGCCTGGCCTTCGTCATGATCGGTGGGGGCATTGATCTCTCTGTCGGGTACCAGATGTCGCTGATCGGCGTGGTGACGGCGATGATGATGGTCGAGTTCGATCTGCCCGTCTGGCTGTCGGTGGGCACAGGGCTGTTGCTCGGCACTTCGCTCGGGCTGCTTAACGGACTGATCGTGACCAGCATCCGCATCTTTCCGTTGATCGCCACCCTGGCGACCGCCGCCATCTTTCAAGGCATCTCCTACCTCATCTCCCAAGCGCGGACATTCCGTGACTACCCCGACCAGTTTCTGGTCTTGACCAAGGGCAAGCTCCTGGGCATCCCGGTGGATGTCTGGCTGGCGCTGCTGATTGTCGTTCTGGCGACGTTGGCCTTCAACGAGCTCGTGTACGGATCGAGGGTGCTTGCACTGGGCGGCAGCGAGGAGGGTTCGCGCCTGGCCGGGATCAACATCCGCTGGATGAAGATCTCCACCTACACGCTGTGTGGCTTCCTGACCGCAATCGGCACGATGGTGATGTTGTCCAAGGCGAACACTGTGAACTCGTCCTTTGGACCGGGGACCGAGTTCATCTGCCTGACGGCCGCCATCGTTGGGGGGATCAGCTTCATGGGCGGGGAAGGCAGCATCCCGGCGTTGGTGGCAGGGGTGTTCACGCTGGCGATCGTGGGGAATGGGATGCAGCTTGCGGGCTGGGGCACCTATGCCCAGTACATCGTGAGAGGCCTGATTCTGCTGGGCGCGGTGGCATTCGACGAGTATCAACGTAGCGGGAACCTGGATCGGTGGCTACGCCGCAGGCATCCGGCCAAGGTGGCCGGAGGGCAGAGCCGGTGACGGGCCCAGGGTCGGGCCCGGGGCAAGTCAGACACGCCGGCGAAGTACGCCGCGGTCCTCCCGGGGCGATGCCACCCCCCGGCATGCTGGGACTGCGTCCCGAGCCGGCGAACGTCAGCCATATTCGTCGCAAATGGCTGGATGTGCCGTATGCACCGGTTTCTTTGGCGCAGCAGCTGGATCTCTATCTGCCAGAGACCGGGGATGGGCCCTTCCCCGTGATCGTGCACATCCACGGCGGCGGCTTCGCTATAGGTGACAAGCGCGACCCGCCTGTGCTTCCCTGGTTGTCGGCGCTGGACCGCGGCTACGCTGTCGTCAGCCTGAACTACCGCCTAAGCGGGGAGGCCATCTTCCCCGCCGGGATTCACGATGTCAAGGCTGCGATCCGCTGGCTGCGAGCCAACGCTGATGCGTTTCAACTCGATCCCCGGCGGATGGCAGCCTGCGGAGGGTCTTCCGGGGGCAATTTTGCGGCCATGCTCTGCCTCACGCCTGGCGTGGCAGAGCTCGAAGACTTGAGCCTCGGCAGCCCCGAGCATTCATGTGACGTGCAGGCGGGGGTGGACCTTTTCGGCCCGACTGACTTCCTGCGCATGGATGACCAGTTCACCGAGAGCGGGCGTGGGCAGGCGATTCACTGCCTGCCGGACTCGCCGGAGTCGCGCTACCTGGGCGCTCCGATCAGCGAGGTCCCGGTCCTGGTCCGTCGGGCAAGTCCAATGACCTACATCCATCCCGACATGCCCCCAATCCTGATTCAACACGGTCGCCAGGATCGCCTCGTTCCCGTCGAGCAGTCGATCCTGTTCGCCGAGGCGCTTGCCCGGAAGGTCTCCCCCGACCGGTTCGCCTTCGACATCCTGGAGACGGCCGACCACGGCGACCCGCAGTTTGAAACGGAAGCCAACATGCGGCGCGTGTTCGATTTCCTGGATGAGCAACTTCGCTGACAGGGCGGGGTAGCCGCCATACCGCGATCGCCGCCGAGGGAATCGGATGATCATGGAACCGAAGACGCCTTCAGCCGTACACTATGCCATCGCCGAGGCCCCGCCGCCCGCCAACACCGACCACATCGCCCGCAAGTGGCTCGACATCCCCTACGCCACAATCTCGCTGGCACAACGGCTCGACATCTACCTGCCAGACGCCGGAGAAGGACCATTTCCGGTGATCCTCTCCATCCACGGTGGAGCCTTCATGGGATGCGACAAGGCCGACATGCAAGTGCTGGCGATGCTGGAGGGTCTCCAGCGCGGCTACGCTGTCGCCGCGCTGAACTACCGTCTGAGCGGTGAAGCGCAGTTCCCTGCGCTGGTCCACGATGTCAAAGCCGCCGTGCGCTGGGTACGGGCGCATGCGGCGGAGTTTGGATTGGATGAGGGAAGAATCGCCGCTTGGGGCGGGTCGGCCGGCGGGTATTTGAGCTCGATGCTCGGCACTTCCGCGGGCGTTGCTGCCCTCGAAGACCTCAGCCTGGGCAATCCCGATCAGCCAAGTCACATCCAGGCGGTTGTCGATTGGTTCGGGCCAACCAACTTCCTGAAGATGGATGAGCAACTGGTTGCAGCCGGCATGCCGCCCGTCAAGGGCCAGGAGCACAACGGCCCGCAGTCGCCGGAATCCCTCCTGCTCGGGGGGCCGATCCCGGAGATCCCCGAAAGGGTGCAAGCGGCGAACCCCGAAACCTACATCCACCAAGGGGCTCCGCCCTTCCTGATCCAGCATGGAACGCGGGACGCGGTCGTCCCGGCACAGCAATCGGTCGAGTTTGCCGAGAAGCTCCGCCAGACGCTGGGCGAGCGACAGGTGACCCTGGAACTTCTCGAGGGCGCCGAGCATGGGGATCCGCAGTTCGAGGCACCGGAGAAAGTCGATCGCGTCCTGGATTTCCTCGATCACTGCCTCAAGTAGCGGTGGCGCTCTCCGAATCACCGGAGGGGCACATGCGGCCGGCCGCAGCATAGTCGTACCTAACCCAAACGTGAGTCCAACCGAACCCCCGGGTGGCTGGCAGGGAAGGTCCTGTCAACGCCCAGTCTTTCTGCTTGTCTGGTAGCTGGCGATGGAATGGACGTGATGGGCTAGGGAGAGGTAGGGGCACCCCAGAGACAACCTTCCTGCGGCCAGTAGCTGTATGATCCGGGCAGGCGATTGGGGGGCGATGGCGCTGAGGCCAGGACCTCCCTCCGAAGGATGGCTGGCGGCGACGAGGCAGACACGGGAAGCTCCCGGTTCGAGATCCGACCACCAGGCCCTGTGCTCCTTTGGGGTCGGATACGGGCCCGGGTGCCGGGCGTGAATGGATCGCTGGGCGGAATGCATTCATTGTGCGGTTGAGTGCCGCAGTGGGGATGCAGCCACGTGTGCCTCCCGGCTGTGCCGCTGCGCGTCCTGAGCCCAAGGCCGGTGACCATTCTCAGAGCCCCAAGGGCGAGATCTCGACTTGCAGCTCGTCAGCCAACGTGCGCAGCGCCCGCTGCACGCCGGGGGTGATCTCCACACCCTCCGCGAGCACGCGCTGGCTGTGGGAATAGGCCTTCTCTCCGGCCGTGTAGATCCGACCTTGCCCCGGCGCCTTCCTCGAGGCGCGGAGTTCGCGCATCATGCTGCCGACGATCCGCTGGAAATCCGCCAGCGGGAGGAAGCGTTCGACATCGATTGCCAGGAAGAAATGGCCGATGCGCAGGAACTGCAGGTTACCCTCGGCGTCGTGATCGTGCAGGCCGGACAGATAGGTGCCGTTCTGGAAGGCCGCCGAGAAGATCTCGACCAGCGCCGCCAGCCCGTATCCCTTGTGGCCGCCGAGGAGTTCGCCCAAGCCGCCAATCGGGAGCAGGGCGGCCACATCCCGGTTCATCTGTTCGATCAGGCCGGCCGTCTCGGTGACGGCCGTCCCGTCCTCACCGATCGCCCAGCCCTGCGGGATCGGCTTGCCGGCGCGCGCCGCCACCTCGATCTTGCCGCGGGTGACGATCGAGGTGGAGGCATCGAACAGGAAGGGGAAAAGCTCGTCGGTCGGGGCGCCGACGGCGATCGGGTTGGTGCCCAGCATGGGCTGTGCGCCGAAGGTTGGGGCGGTCGATGGATGGGCGTTGGTGACGCTGATGCCGACCATACCCTCTCGAACGGCCATCATGGCGTAGTAGCCGGCGATGCCATAGTGGCTGGAGTTGCGCACGGCGACGGCGCCCAGTCCGTGGCTGCGCGCCTTCTCGATCGCCATGCGCATGGCGCGCTGACCGATGACCATCCCCATGCCATTGTGACCATCGAGGACGGCAGTCGTCTCCGTCTCCTTGACGATCGTCGGGATGGATGCCGGCAGCTGCAGCCCGGCCTTGATTCGTTCGTGATACATCGCAAGATGGGCAATCCCATGTGAGGCAATCCCCCACAGATCCGCGGTGATGAGCACATCGGTGATGACCCCAGCATCCGCCGAGGGCACCCCCATGGCTTCCAGACTCGTCCGCATGAAGGACTTCAGTCGATCTATGTCGACTCGGGTTGATCTTTCCGTCATCATCGCCCTTCCTTTGTCGGACCCCACCCGGTCCGGGTTCACGGACTGGCCGTCGGATTCTCTCCCGGCCCCTCTCCGGATTCAGCGAAAGGTGCGCCGAGCACGGCCTTAATGATCCCATCGCTGCGCCGCTCATACAGCTCGAAGGCTTGCGTCGCCGCCTGGATCGGGAAGCGATGGGTCACCAGGGCTGCGAGTTCGTCTTGCTGCGCCAGAAATACCTCGCGGGCCTTCTCGAGATACTCCGCCCAGGGAGGCGTGACGACAGCGCGCAGCACGCCATTCTTGCGGAAGAAGGCCTCGAACTCGACTGTGTATGCCGGCTGATCTGGAATCCCGAACGCCAGGATTTCGCCGCGTGGGTGCAACAGGCGAATGCAGTCATTAAGGGTTTGGGTTTGATGTCCAACTGCTTCGATGCACAGGTCGGGGGAGACCCAACCTTCGACCTCTGCGTGTGATCGCAGCGCCAGCTCGGAGGCTGGCATGGGGTAGGCCTGCGTGGCCCCATGCTGGCGCGCCGCAGCGCAACGGTAGGGCAGTGGGTCGATGCCGAGTATATGCTCCGCACCGCCCTGGCGCAGCAGGCGGCAGAACATCAACCCGATGGCCCCCAGCCCCACGACGGCGACGGTCCGACCTTGCACGCTGCCCAACTGGTCCACGGCAAACAGAACGGTCGAGAGGGGCTGGATCAGGGTGCTCTCGCCGCACGTTTCGAGCGACGGAGGCAGCCGCACCGCCCTGGAGGCCTGCGCCTCGAAAAACTCCGCCAGACCAGCATCGCCGTCGGGGATTGCCGCCACGATGTCGCCGGGATGGAAGCCAGCCGAGCTGCTGGCCACCACCGTTCCCACGCACTCATGCACGTGGGCCCCAGGCGCCAGCGGGTAGCGGAGACCTGGCTTCTCACCCGTGAAGTACGGGGTGTCGCTGCCGCAGAATGAGACGAAGCGCGTACGAACCACAAGTCGGCCGCTGAGGGCCAGATCGAAAGCGGGAGGATCGAGCTCCACGACTTCGAACCTTCGCGCTTGGCGGAGCTGCAGTGCTTTCATGTGCCCCTCCAGGAGGCGATGCGGGAGCCTGTTGGAGAGGCGAGAACGGGTTGAAGCGCAATAGGTTGCCGAAGCCCGTTCTTCGCGTTGAGTGCAAGTGAGCCTGAGTGGACGGATGGGGCGTCGAGCGTCAGCCTGCGCCTTGCTGGCGCATCTGTCGGAGGGCGCGGCGGGCAATACTGAGAGGGCAGCCGGAAGCCTGTCCCGGGCTGAGCCGCGATTCGCTTGCGAGGCGGGCTTGCTGCCTGCGCCGATCTGGCACGGCCAAGGTGGAGCCAAGAGGGGGCCAGCGCAAGAATCCAAGTGCCCGAAGGGAGTTTCATGTGATGAGACCGCATTTCACCTTCAAGCGTAGCATGGCCGGCCGATACGGTCAAGCTTGTGAGATGCACGGGCCGTCCGGGATGCTGCACCCATAGGAGTTGCACCTGCTGAAACGGCTTGACAATTGGTGATACAGCCCCTATACTTGGTTATGAGAGGGTGTTCCGACAGGTGAAACCGCCTGGCGCTGCGCGGAGTTCCCCCGGGGGAGGAGGTAGGCGGGCCATGTCGTTGTCGGTTCGGGCAGTGGACCGTGCGCTGGCAATCCTCCTATGTTTCACGCCTTCCGATGGGGGGCTGACGCTGACCCAGATCGCGGAACGCGTTGAGATCCACAAGAGCACGGCCCACCGGCTGCTTGCCACCCTTGAAGCCAAACGCTTTGTGCATCGGGACAAGACCACGGGCTTGTATCGGCCGGGCGTCCAGCTGGTGGAACTGGCATCCCTCGTCTTGCGCGACATGGACTTGCAGCACTGGGCCGAGCCATATCTTCAATCGCTGGCCACCGAATGTGGGGAGACGGTGGACCTGGCGGCGCTCGACGGAACCGACGTCGTCTACCTACAGGTGATCGACAGCCCACAACGGATCAAGATCGCGGCGGCGGTTGGCCAGCGGCTGCCCGCGCACTGCACAGCAACCGGGAAGGCATTTCTAGCCCACCTGCCGCCGACACAGGTGACCGCCATGCTGGGGACTGAGCTCCGCCGCTTCACCAAGAACACGGTGGCCTCGATTCCCGACCTGCGCCGGGAGCTCCAGACGATCCGGCAACGCGGCTTCGCCATGTCGGAGCAGGAATTTGAGCCGGACATCAATGCCTTGGCCGCGCCGATCCTGGACGCCCACGAGTTTCCGGTGGCGGTGGTTGCCGTGGTGGGGCCCTCGTTCCGCCTGACGCGTGAGCGCATGCTTGCGCTGGGCCCTGCGCTGCGGGCCACCACCCAGGCGATTGCCCGCGAGGCCGGCCTGGAGGCGCTCTCCCGCCTTCTGCCGACACGCGGGTTTGTCTCCGACCCTCAACCCCGACCAGAGAGGATTCCCTAGATGAGCAAGCCTCCGTTCGTTCGCGCCGCGGATGTCGAAGGTGAGTTCCGCACCCCGCCTCGGGTGTCCAAACTGCTGCTGGCGCCGAAGTTCGGCGGCGTGACCCACCTGTCCATGGGCATGAACGTCACCGAGGTCGGCAGCATGATCCCCGATCATGTCCACGAAAGCTCCGAAGAAGTCTTGTTCCTCATCAGCGGACGAGCCCGCCTGGTGATCGAGGGCGAGGGGGAGTGGGAGATCGGGCCGGAGACCGCCTTCTATTCACCGATCGGCAAGAAGCACAGACTGGAGAATATCGGCGATGAACCCCTCAAGCTCGTGTGGGTGTACTCGCCGCCGCTGCCGGCGCACCTGGCCTGACCCGCCGGCGTCTCATCCCTTTCGCCATGGAGCATACCCGCTATGTTTGAAGAGACTCGGAAGTACCTGAAGCAGATCAACATGCCGACGGGCGATCTGTTCGACATGCCCACATCGTCGGCCCGCTTTCCCGACGGGGGCGCCTACCGCATCGAGGTCCCAACTGTGAATTCGGCGGAAGCCGTGGGCGCGCTGCTCGACACGGCTACCAAGAACGACATCACCATCAACCGGGTGACAGAGACCTATGGCATGTTCCGCCACACCCGGGCGGAGCTCAAGGAATACTGCCGGCTGTGCAACCAGTACGGCGCCGAGTTGCTGCTCTCGATCGGACCACGCGCCACGTATGACACCGGCGCCACCGTGCTCTCTGCGCAAGGCGTCCGGATCAGCTACCGGCTGCGCGGCATGGAGCAGGTGTTGCGTGGGGTCGAAGACATCAAGCGCGGGTACGACATTGGCTGCCGCGGCTTCCTGATCTATGACGAAGGCATGCTGTGGCTCATTGGCCAGATGCGCAAGGACGGCGCGCTGCCCAAGGACATCATCTTCAAGACCTCCGCCCATCTGGGGCAGTGCAACCCGTGCTCCTTCAAGCTGCTGGAAAGCCTCGGCGCCGACAGCATCAACCCCGTGCGCGATCTTCAGATCCCAATGATCGCCGCGCTCCGGGCAGCGGTGAAGGTCCCGCTGGATGTCCACACCGACAACCCGCCCGGCTCTGGCGGCTTCATTCGCGTCTACGAGGCCCCAGAGATCGTGCGCGTGGCGGCCCCGGTGCACTGCAAGACCGGCAACTCCGTGGTCAGCAGCCACGGCGAGCTGACCTCCGCCAACGATGGTCGCCTCATGGCAGACCAGGCGGCCATCGTTGTCGAAATGGTCCGCAAGTACTACCCCGAGGCCAAGCAGTCGCCGAAGGGGTCGGCCGACCTCTTCCTGCCCCAGGCTTGAGTCTGCGTCAGCTCTCGGACCTGTTGGAAAGGAGCAAGGATGGGCAAGTGGCAGATCCCTCCCGATGGCGGTCATATGGAGCGGCCGTCCGGACTGTATGTCCAGACGATGAATATGACGGAGATCGGGGAACGTCTGAAGAAGAATGATCTGATCATCATTCCCGTGGGAAGCACGGAGTGTCACGGCGCCGGCCAGCCGCTTGGCGAGGACATCTTCCTGGTCACACGCATGGTCGAGCAGGTCGCCATGAAGATGGGATGCACGATGGCCGAGCCCGTCTGGTACGGCTCGCACCCCTTCAATCACCTCGGCATGCCCGGGACGGTGGTCGTCCCGGAGGACATCTTCCTCGGCCAGCTGCGGGCAATCATCGCCGGCTTCTGGAACATGGGCTTCCGCAAGCAGATCTTCGTCAACGGCCACGGCCAGGAAGAAGTCATTCCGCTGGCCCTTCACCAGTTTGCCAAGAAGTACCAGGTGCCTGCCGTCCTGGTGTCCTTGCATTGGCCGACGGCGATTCATGACCTTCTCAAGGACAAGGCCCACGGCGGCCCCTTCGACACTCCGTTCCAGCACGCCTGCGAGATCGAGGCCTCCTTCGGCCTCGCCTTGTTCCCTGAGTTCATTCACATGGACCTGGTGGTCGACACCAAGCCGGAAGGCTTCCTACCGCCCGGGCATGTTGACAAAGGGGGCGAGGTCTACCACCTGCCGATCAAGGGCCATGAGCACGTGGGCCTGGGAGGGATCGAGGTCACGGTCTATCCCGAAGGTGTCATCGGGCGGCCATCCCTGGGAGATGCCGAGAAGGCCAGGCCCGGGATCGAAGCGTTCATGGACTACCTGTCCAAGCTGATCGACGACATCATGACCCGCTTCCCGGCGGGCGTTCTGCCTCCGACCGACAAGATGACGATGCGGGATCCTGAAGAGATTGAAGCTCTGTTGAAGGGACCGCTGAACGGGGGCAAGCACATCTATACCGTGGCCTATCCGCCGTAGTGGAGAGGCATGCTTCGTCGGCGCGGCGGCGACGGGACACGGCTGCCTCTGCGGGGTCTTAAGGCCTGAGGGGCTTGCCAGATGGCGGACTGTCGTCCGTCTCAGGGTCGGCATAAAGGCCCATGCGTTCGAAGGACAAAGCGATGAATCTGCTCCGGGTTGACATGCGCCAGCAACGGACGTGGTTGGAGCCAACCCCCGCAGCCTATGAGCATCAAGGAGGGCGCGGCCTGACGGCCGCCATCCTGCTGGCCGAGACCGATCCAGCTGCCGAGGCGCTGGGCCCGCACAACAAGCTGATCGTGGCACCCGGACTGCTCGGCGGTACAGGCGTCTCGACAGCCGGCCGGCTCTCGATCGGCGCCAAGAGCCCGCTGACCGGGGGGGTGAAGGAGGCCAAAGCCGGGGGGACCGCGGGCGACACCCTGGCCCGGCATGGCCTGAAGGCGATCGTTGCGGAGGGCAAGGCCGACTCGGATGCGATGTACATCCTGCATGTCTCCAAAGATACGGCCGAGCTGATCCCCGCCGCGTCGGCCAAGGGCCTCGGCACCTATGCAACCGCCGAGTGGGCCTGGCGGGAGTTCGGGGAAGGTTGCACGGTCCTATCGATCGGGCAAGCAGGCGAGTACCGGCTGACCGGCGCGGCCATCGCGGTCACCGGCGAAGGTGAACAACGCAGCAACATCGCCGCTCGCGGCGGGCTGGGTGCCGTGATGGGCAGCAAGGGACTGAAGGCCATCGTGATCGACAAGGCGCAAGGGCTGGCGGTGGCGTTGGCTGATGCCGATCTCTTCCGAGCGGCGATGAAGCGGTTCGCGCTAGAACTGACGAACGACCCGAAGCTTGGGCCCAAGGGCGGGACGCACATGTACGGCACCGCCGCGATCACGGCGGCAGTCAACGAGATGGGTTCCTTGCCGACGCGCAACTTCTCCGACGGCTCGTTTGAAGAGTCCGCCAGCCTGCGGGGAGAGCACTTGCGGGAAACGATCCTCGGACGCCAAGGGCGGATCGGCACGCGCTGCATGCCGGGCTGTGTCATCGCCTGCCGCAATGTCTATGTGGATGACACAGGGCAACCACTGGTCGGCACGCTGCAGTACGAGACGATCGCGCTGGTGGGTTCCAACCTGGGACTCAGCGACCTGGACCACGTCGCTCGCCTCAACTACCTGTGCAACGACTTCGGGCTGGACACGATTGAGACGGGCGCGGCCCTGGGCGTCCTGATCGAGGCCGGGCTGGCAGCCTTTGGCGATTTCGAGGGCATCACGGCGTTGCTGCTCCAGGTCGGCCAGGGCACGCCCTTGGGGCGGTTGATCGGATCGGGCGCGGCGGCCTGCGGGCGCGCCTATGGCATTCGCCGCGTGCCCGTGGTGATGGGGCAGGCAATGCCCGGTTACGATCCGCGCAGCCTCAAGGGAAATGGCGTCACCTATGCCACCTCCCCGCAGGGCGCCGACCACACGGCGGGCAATGCCTTCGGCGCCCGCAACCAGGTCAATCCTTTGAGCATCGAAGGCCAGCGTCAGCTATCGCTCAAGCTCCAGATCCTCTCCGCCATGCTCGACAGCACCGGACTCTGCCTGTTCGCCCGGCCGCCTGTGATCGCCGATCCGCAATTGATGGTGGACATGCTCAACGGCCGCTTTGGCTGGGGGTGGAGCGCCAAGGACCTGGACACAGCGAATCGGGCGATCTTGCGAACAGAGCTCGAGTTTAACCGCCGCGCCGGGATCACCCCGGCGGACCATCGCATCCCGGAGTACATGCGTCAGGAGCCGTTGGCTCCCCACGGAGCGGTGTTCGATGTTCCAGACTCCGAGCTGGATGCCGTGTTCGACGAGCTTTGATCCGACGATGGCAGTCGATGTCGAGCTGTTTGGGCAGTTCTCGGTTGGGCGGCCGGCCCGCCAGGTGCTGGAAGTGACGCAGGGGATCACTGCGAAGGAGATCGCCCTCCGGGTCGGCCTGAATCCGGATGAGGTTGGCCTGGTGTCGATCGACGGCGTGCTGTGCGAAATGGAGGAAGCGGTGCCTGGCGACTGCCGGTTGTGCTTCTTCCCGCCCATGACGGGAGGCTGAAGTCGGTTTGAGACACGCTCCGAATCGCTGAGGTTCTGTCTGGCTCGGTGGGGCCACGATCTGACCTTGTCAGATTGCTGTTGACTCTGTAGTTCGGCAATGTGAGGGCAGGGATGACGGTCCGGCTCGTCGCATGGCATGTTGTCGACACAGGCGAACCGATTGATGACCATGGGGCCTTGCGGCCTGCGTGCGATCTTTGCGCGGGCCGCATGCTGATTCGTGGCCAGTTCGCGCTGCCGGCAGCCTGCCTCGGACTGGCCGGCCGGCACGGAAGCGCAGGATAACGGAGGTCAACTGCATGACTGAATTGAAGGTGAAGGGCCTCAGCAAGTCGTTTGGTGGCCTGGCGGCCGTGCAGGACCTGGATTTTGAAGTCGAGCCTGGCGGGATCCTTGGCCTGATCGGTCCGAACGGCTCGGGCAAGACGACCACCTTGAACCTGATTTCAGGCTTCCTCAAACCCGACTCGGGAGAGGTGCATTTCCAGGGCAAGGACGTGGCCGGCTTTCCGAGGAATCGGTTGTCGCGTGAGGGAATCGCCCGCACGTTTCAGCTGATCAAGCCGTTTCTTGAGTTCACCGCTCTGCAAAATGTGATGGTGGGCCGGGCCTACGGCCATGAGGCGGCGAAGAGCTTGAAGCAGGCGGAAGAGGAATCACGCGAGATCCTCGACCGCGTCGACCTGCTCGCAAAAGCCGATCGCCTGGCCAAGGACCTGACGCTCATGGAGCGTAAGAAGCTGGAGTTGGCGCGAGCGCTGGCCACCCGTCCCCGGCTCCTGTTGCTGGACGAGCTGATGGCAGGGCTGAATCCGAAGGAGACCGACGACGCCTGCATGCTGATCAACCGCATCCGGGAATCGAACATCTCCTTGATCGTGGTCGAGCATATCGTCAAGGCGATCTGCGGAGTCTCCGACCACATCGTGGTTCTGAACATGGGCCGCAAGATCGCGGAGGGCCCGCCCGACCAGATCATCCACGACCCCACCGTGATCGAGGTCTACCTGGGGAAAGCCCATGCTTGAGATCACCAACATCAGCGCCTACTACGGCGACCTGCAAGCACTCTGGGATATATCGCTGATCGTGAATGAGGGGGAGCTGGTGGCGCTCGTCGGTCCGAATGGCGCGGGCAAGACCACCAGCCTCCGGGTCATCACGGGTCTTCTCAGGTCGCCCACCGGCTCGGTCCGCTTCGTGGGGACGGACCTGGGACGTCTAACGACCCACCGCATTGTCGAACTGGGGATCTCTCAGGTGCCGGAAGGCGGGCGGGTCTTCGCCGAGATGAGTGTGCTGGAGAACCTGGAGCTGGGGGCCTTTGTGAGTGACGCCCGGAAGCAGCGCCAGGAGACGATGGCCTGGGTGTTCAAGATCTTCCCTCGCCTTGAGGAGCGGATCACGCAGCGCGCCGGGACGCTGAGCGGGGGAGAGCGTCAGATGCTGGCGATTGCTCGGGCGTTGATGTCCAAGCCCCGCCTGCTGCTTCTCGACGAACCTTCGTTTGGCCTGGCTCCGATCCTGGTGGAGCAGATGTTCGAGATGATCACCGGGATCAATCGGCAAGGGGTCACTGTCCTGCTGATCGAACAGAACGTGCGGGCGGCGCTTGAACTCGCCCACCGGGCCTATGTGCTCGAAAACGGCAGGATCGTCGGCCAGGGGCATGGTGAGGAACTGCTGTCTTTCGAATCCGTCAAGAGCGCCTACCTGGCGTAGGTTGAGGGAAAGAGGTCTCCATGCTTGAACCGCTAGCCCAAAGCCTGGTGTTCGGAGTTCTTGTCGGTGGCATCTACGGATTGGCAGCCCTCGGCCTGTCCCTGGTCTTCGGCGTCACCAAGTTCCTCAATGTATCCCATGGTGAGCTGCTGATGTTCGGGGGCTATGCCAGCTTCTGGGTCTTCGTGCTGTGGGGCGTCGATCCATTTCTAACGATACCCTTTGCCGTGATCTTCCTGGCCTTGATCGGGCTGGTGCTGTACAAGCTGCTCTTCGCCCGCATGGTCAAGCTGCCGGAAGAGGTGAAGATCCGCAACACCCTGCTGATCGGCTTCGGGCTCTCGCTCATCCTGCAGAACATCGCCCTGCGCTTGTGGACGGCCGATGATCGGAGCATCACAACGTTCTACTCAGGGGCCGCCATCACCTTCCTCGGTGTTCGCTTCCCGGTCGTGCGGCTGATCAGCCTGGGGATCGCCCTGGTCTGCTTCCTGGCTCTCCACCAATTCCTCCACCGGACCTTCACCGGGAAGGCGATCCGCGCCACGGTGGAGGACTGGGAGGCGGCCGCCATGATGGGCATCGACACCCAGCGCGTGTCGCAGTTGGCCTTCATCATCGGGGCGAGCCTGGCCGGCATCGCCGGCACGCTCGTCGCCATCGGCTACTCGATCGATCCGTCCATGGGATTGGAGTGGACACTCGTCGCGCTGATCACGATGGTATTGGGCGGCCTTGGCAGCATCATGGGAACCCTGGTCGGTGGCCTGTTGCTCGGGGTGACCCAGGCGGCAACTTCGTTCTTCCTGGGTGGCACCTACCGGGAGATTGTGGGTCTGCTGATCTTCCTCCTGGTCCTGGTCCTCCGTCCCCAGGGCCTGCTCGGGACCAAGCGGGAGTAGGCCGATGGACTATCGAGCCGTCTTGCGGATCGTGCTGATCGGGGCGCTGCTGCTCGGGCTGATCGCCCTGCCGAGCCTGGTGGAGAAGGACAGCATTATCAACCTGGTGGTCCTGATCCTGTTGTACGTCACGCTGGCCTCAAGCTGGAACATCCTGGGGGGGTACACCGGACAGACCAACCTGGGTCATGCCGCCTTCTTCGGCCTGGGCAGCCTGGTCACCCGTATGCTGTGGACATCAGGGTTTCCCCTCTTCCCGTCCATGCTGCTGGGGTGCGCCGTAGCCGTGGCCCTTGCGCTGATCATCGGCGTCCCGGCGTTCAAGCTGCGTGGAGCCTATTTCGCCATCGGCACACTGGCCCTGGGACAGGTCCTGTTTGTCACGGTCGGGAACGAGTTCCCGCTGATTTCCGCTCTGCCGGCCAAGGCGCTGGCGTCGTACGAGCTGCTGCCCCGCTACTATTTCTTCGTGGGGATGGCGGTGGTGACGGTCGCCGCTTCCTACCTGCTGGCGCATTCACGCCTGGGGCTGGGGATGATGGCGGTGCGAGAGCAGGAGGATGCCGCCGAGTCGCTGGGCGTGAGCGCCTTGCGGCACAAGCTGATCGCCCTGGTCATCAGCGCCTTCTTTGCCGGCCTGGCGGGGGGGGGCTTTGCCTTCTATCACGTCAGCTATTACCCGCAATTCCCCTTCGCCCCGGTCTGGACGTTCGACGCCGTCATGATGACCTACATCGGGGGCGTCGGTACCATCGTGGGTCCGGTGATCGGCGCCCTCTTCTACGTCGTGATCAAAGAGTATCTGGCGCTGAATCTGGTCGAACTTCATCTGATCGTCTTCGGAACGCTGTTCATCCTGGTCGTGCTGTTCCTGCCCGGAGGGTTGGTGGAAGCCTGGTCGAAGATCCGGAGACAGTATCTCCGGCGAACAACACCGAAGGAAGTCGAGCCGTCGACAACAGACTGATACGGAGAAACTCAGCACAAGCCTGGCCCGCCGGCCAGAGGAGGACCCAGCGTATGGCCTGATCCGATCCACCACACCGATGAACCACCTTCTCATCCGACACGGAAAGGGAGGAAGAGTCATGAAGGCAAGGCTTTCCATCGCGCTCGCGTTGCTGCTCATCCTGAGCCTGGTGTTGGCCAGCTGCGCGCCGGCTCCGGCTCCGACCGAGGCGCCTGTGGCGGCGCCGACCGAGGCGCCCGTGGCGGCGCCCACCGAGGCGATTCCGCCACCTCCGGCGCCCGAGTACATCGAATTCGGCGCCTCCATCCCCATGACCGGGAAGTACGGCTCGCTCGGCAACATGGTGCTCCCCGGCTACCAGTATGCGGTGGATGCGATCAACGCCGCTGGCGGGATCTACGTCGAGGAATACGATGCCACGATCCCTGTCCGCCTGACGTACTATGATGATGAGTCCGACCCGACCAAGGCGGTCAGCAAGCTTGAGTCGCTGTTCTCCGATCAGGACGTGACCGTGTACCTGGGCGGCGCAGGCAGCGATATGCATGCCGCCACGGCGGCCATCGCCGAGAAGAACCAGGTGCCGTACTGCGGCGTCGCCTTCGCCCTGTGGCAGATCCATCAACAGGGGTACCGCTATCTGTTCTCACCGTTCCCCAAGTCCCCCAACCAGGCCAAGGATGTGTTTGAGATCCTGAATGCCAATGTGCCCGAAGGCGAGCGGCCCACCAAGGTGGCGATCTTCGCCGAAACGACCGACTGGGGGAAGGAGCTCGGTGGGCTGTGGGCGGAGAACGCCCCCGAGTACGGCTATGAGGTTGTGGTCTATGAGGAGTATGCGCCCAGGACTGAGGACATGTCCGGGATGATCCTCAAGGCCAAGAATGCTGGAGCCGAGATGTTGCTGGCTCTGCCGGCTCCACCGGACGGCATCGCCATGTTCAAGCAAATGGCGGAGCTGGGCTGGGCGCCCAAGTTCAGCCTGGTCATCCGTGCCCCGGAGGGCGTCAACTGGGGCACCGATATGGGCACGGCCGGTGAGTACGTCACCATCTTCCCCGGCTGGCACCACGCAGCGAACTTCGAAGGGGTCGATGAGATCAACGCCCGGTATCAGGAGGAGTTCGGCCGACCGGCCGACCTGCTGACCGGCCCGGCTTACGCCTGCGTGCAGATCTTCGCCGATGCCATCGAGCGCGCCGGCACGCTCGATCGGGAAGCCGTGCGAGACGCGGTTGCTGCCACGGACATGAGCACAGTTGTCGGGCCTGTGACCTTCAATGAGGACGGAACAGGCAACGTGTTGAACCCGCTGATCCAGTGGCAGAACGGCCAACTGGAACTGGTGTGGCCACCTGAGCATCAGTCCGCCGAGCTCGCTTACCCGGCACCGCCGTTCGACGAGCGGTAGCCACAGGAAGGATCGCGACCAATGGCGAGGCGCGCCGAGGGGCAGTCCGATCTCCAGTCAAGTTGGATCGTCCCACTGACGCGCCTCGTGCAGGTGCCAGACAACGCACCGCGAAAGAACGTGGGGAGTGGACCTTGACCGAGGGTACTCGGCAAGGTCCGCTCCCCATGCATCGCATCCGCCGGGTGGCGCAGCCCACCACGCGCCTCACGCAGTCCATCGGGCGAATCGATCTGCGGGATACTGCCTACGGACTTGCCGCTCGCGGCGAGTATGGCGTGGCGGTGCAGCGCGGCGTGCAGAACAGTCCGCCTGGAAGATACCCGCTTTCGGCTGCCCAGAAGGAAGTCCTGGATCATCTCGCTACCTTCCAACCGAAGACGACCGCCAGGCAAATCGCCCCCATTCCTCAGGATGCCGCTGCAATCACGAATCACGTGAAGGCGCTGGGTTACTTCCTCAAGGCGGACCTGGTCGCCACCTGCAAGGTGCCTGTCTCTGCCTACTACAGCCACGACAAGGCGGGTGAGCCGGTCGCTCCCCGCTTCGAAAACGCCATAGTCTTCATCATGCGCAAGGATCTGCCCTCGGTTCAAGCCTCGACCGGAACCGATTGGATGGGGGATCCCATCAGCTTCCAGGCCTACGCCCACCTCGGGCTGGTGGCGGAGACGATCGCCAGCTACGTGCGTCGACTGGGGTGGGAAGCCTCCCCTCAATACGGTCCGTCGTTTGTAGATCACTACTCCGTCCTGCTCCCGCCGCTGTTGCTTGCCGCCGGGGTTGGGGAAGTCTCCCGCATCGGGATCATCCTGAACCCGTTCCTGGGCGCGGCCTATAAGGCGGCCGCCATCCTGACCGACATGCCGCTCGTCCCGGATCAGCCGATTGACTTCGGCCTGCAGGGCTTTTGCCAGGACTGCCGGATCTGTGCGGACAACTGTCCCAGCCAGGCGATCTCGGCGGGCGACAAGGTGCTCTACAACGGCTATGAGACCTGGAAGCTCAACACCCAGCGCTGTGCCAGCTACAACTTCACCCACAAGAACGGGACGCTGTGCAACCGGTGCGTCAAGAGCTGTCCTTGGACCCATCCCACAACCTGGCAGCACAATCTGGTGCGCTACTCCGTCATGCGCTCCGGCCTGGCGAGGCGGATCGCCATCTGGTCCTCCTCGAGGCCGGGCTCCGTCAAAGGCAAGCCGGAAGAGAAGTGGTGGTTCGATATCGAGTATTCGGAAGGCCGGCTGGCCGAGCGCTAGGGCTGGGTCGGCCCGTTGACCGAGGCCACATGTGCCTCGCCCCACGGAATCTCAAGGCGAGGAATTCGCCTTCCATGTGAGTCCGCTCCTCTGCAGACGCCGCTTGCCCTGGCTTCTGCGCTCAGGCCCGCTGGGCGACTCCCGTTCCCCGGAGCAATGCAATGGGCAGGGACGGTTCCCGCCCGGGTCCATGGGGCAGTGAGTTCCCCCCCTGCATTGGCTGGGGGCGGCGCCGGGCACACGGGGCATGGAAGCGAGACGATCCGACGGGAGGCTGCCCGGCTGAGCCTCCTCGACCTTCAGCCTGCAGGAGATGTCCGCGACGAGGGGACGTCTTCCCCACGTCGCGCGCCTTGGTGTTGTCGGTGGGGCTGAGTGGGGTGCGGATGCGGGCGATGCGCACCCAGAGTCATCTGTCAAGCGGCAACCGCCGCTTCTGCTCGCTACTTGCCGGGTGAACCCTCGAGCACCAGCGTTCCCCATGTTGTCGGGTTGAGCAGCCTGCGCGTGGCAACACTCGAGACCATGCTCTGCTGGACAGTGGCCCCGGCCTTATCGTTGTCGGACAGTGAGAGGGCAAATCCGAAGCTCAGACCGTCGGCTGGGGTGATCCCAAAGGTGCTCCAGGGGATCTGAGCTTCGAGCACGTAGCCATCGCCGCTGGCCTTGGCCTTGAGGGTGACCCCGCTCAGCTTGCCGGCAAGCGCTGCCGGGAACCAGCGATAGGCCTCTGGCGCTCGGCCGGCGAAGTCGCCAGCGGAAAGGCCGATCTGGTAGTCGTCGCTGCTCAGGTAGGTCGAGGTCAGATCCGCAGCCAGGTTGGCGTCGAGTTGGATCTCGACGTCGTCGCCCAGATACAGCCTCGAACCACTTGCCAGCTGCACGTGCTTGTCGTCGCGCACGCCGATCGCAAGATAGAGCGAGCTCTCGTCCCATCCGATGTAGTACGACCCGGAGCAATCGGCCGACCCCGTCCAGTTGTTGCTGCCGAAGACGATCTGGTTAGCGGCGTACACGGTCGAGGTCCACTCGGCCAGATCACCGTCGATCGTGGGCGGCGAGGCGAGGCGCACGGCGCGAACCGGTGTCCCATTGGGCCGTGCCTTTGAGGGGTCGAGGGTCGCCGCCGGGGTGAGCGCCAGGGTCGCGGCCGGCCCGGTGGGGGTCAGTGTCGGGGGTGACTGCGTTGGGACCAGCGCCTGGGTCTCCGTCGCCGTGGGTTGGAAGATGGCCGTGAGCGTAGCGTTGGGCGTGGGCAATACGATCGGCGTCGGCGCGGTCATCCCGGGCAGGGCGCAGGCCGGAATCGCCAGGGCGATGCAAGCCAGCAGCATCCAGGTCCTATTGCGGTCGCTCATCTCTACTCCTCGCTCGGCCAAGCCGCCGGGCAGCGTCGAATGGGGCGGGTGGGAGTCGAACCCACACGAGGTTGCCCTCAAGGGATTTTAAGTCCCCGGCGTCTGCCAGTTCCGCCACCGCCCCCGGCAGAGGATTGTATATCAGCCGGGGTGCGGCTGGTAGACGCTAGCCTGGAGGGCAAACGTCGTCAAACGTCACTTCGGGCAATCGTGCCTGCAGGGCGCCGGGCTCGGAGCTGGTGCTTGACACCCACACCCAGGCGTGCAGGTCGCCGTCGCGCACCGGCTGGGCGCGGGCGCCGAGGGGTGAGTACACCCACTGGCCGTCTGCGCCGTGGGTGAAGTAGGCCCAGTAGCTGCAGCTACCCAGGCTGTTGCACTCGCAGAAACAGCCCTCAGCCGGGAATCGGCAGCCCTCGCCGTCGATGGCGCACACGATTGAACCCATCGAGTTGGCGGCGTCAAGGCTGACCTCCCAGCCCGCGTCGAGCAGCACCTGCTCCCCATTGCTCTTGTCGCCCCTCAGCTGGACGCAGGCTTGCTGCACGTCTCCGCTGGGGCCGCGCACAACGAGCGCCGCTCGCCCAGCATTGGGTGGGGCGGGCGCACGGCACCCGCTCAGCGCGGCGGCAACGAGCAGGATCAGCAGCACGCTCGGCCCGAGGATTGAACGCGTGGGGTACAAGTGACGCTTCGCCTCCAGCTCACCCGATCGGGCAAGGTCACAGGTTATGATAGCCGCCGATCGGCGGGGCGCAAGCGGCTCGACCCTCCCTCGGCGCCGGCCACCGACAGACTGCATGCTATAATGCGCGCCCGAGGTCGGTTTCCATGCTCAAGAACATCGGCAAGATCGTTGGCGGCGATCCCATCCGTCGCCAACTTGCGCGCTACGCGGATCAGGTCGACCAGATCAATGCGCTTGAACCTCGCATGCGCTCGCTGAGCGAGGCTGAGTTGCGCGCGCTGACGGGCGACTTCCGCCGCCGGCTGCAGGCTGGAGAAGGGCATGCCGCCCTCATGGCTGAGGCCTTCGCTGCCGTGCGCGAGGCGTCGGTACGAACCGTCGGGCTTCGCCATTTCGACGTCCAGCTGGTCGGCGGGATCATCCTGCACGAGGGCAAGATCGCCGAGATGCGCACCGGCGAGGGCAAGACGTTGGTGGCGACGCTGCCCATGTATCTCAACGGCCTGGACGGCCAGGGTGTGCACTTGGTCACCGTGAACGATTACCTTGCCCGGCGCGATGCGCGCTGGATGGGCCCGATCTTTCACGCCCTCGGCATGCAGGTCGGCGTGCTGCAGGAAGCGGCGCGCACCGAGCATGGGCGCAAGGCGTTCGTCTTCGATCCCGAGCGCAGCTCCGTCCAGGAGGACGCCCACCAGCTCCGGCTGGTGGACCGCAAGCAGGCCTACGCGGCGGATATCACCTACGGCACAAACAACGAGTTCGGTTTCGACTACCTGCGGGACAACATGGCCATCTCGCTGGAGGGGCGCTCCCAACGCGGCCATCACTACGCCATCCTGGACGAGGTCGACAACATTCTGATCGATGAGGCCCGCACCCCGCTGATCATCTCCGGGCCCTCCCAGGAAGACCCGCAGCTGTACGAGCAGATGGCTCGCGTGGTGAGCCAGCTTCGGCCGGAGGACTATGAGGTCAACGAGCGCAACCGCACGGTTGTGCTCAGCGAGGCCGGCGAGCAGCATATCGAGCAGCTGCTGGGCGCTCCACTGCGCGACCCCGACCGGCCGGAGGACATCGCTCCTGAGCAGGCGCGGCTGTTGGGTCACCTGGAGCAGGCGCTGCGGGCAGAGCATCTGTTCAAGCGCAATAAGAACTACGTCGTTCAGGCGGGACGAGTGATCATCGTGGACGAGTTCACCGGGCGCATGATGGCCGGCCGGCGCTGGTCCGACGGACTGCACCAGGCGGTCGAGGCCAAAGAGGGCGTGAAGGTGCGCGAGGAGAACGTGACCTACGCCACCGTCACGCTGCAGAACTACTTCCGCATGTATCGCAAGCTGTCCGGGATGACCGGCACCGCCCTGACCGAGGCCGAGGAATTCAACAAGATCTACAAGGTGGATGTCATCCCGCTGCCGACCAACCTGGAATTCATCGCCAGCCGCCCGGAGAGCGATCTGCTGGAGGTCGACTACCGCGAGGACGGGTCGCGCTTCAGCTTCTTCACGCGCAAAGACGATCCTGAGCAGTCGCCGGCTTTCTGGCGGCGCAAGGACTACCCCGACCTGGTCTACCGCACCGAGGAATCCAAGCTGCGGGCAATCGCCCAGGAGATCCTGATCCGGCATGTGCGCGGCCAGCCGATGCTGGTCGGCACCACCTCGGTCGAGCTCTCGGAGCGGCTGTCCGGTCGGCTGCGGGCGGAGCCGCTGCAGCGGATGGCGACCGCCGTACTGCTGCGCGACGAGTACCTTCGCCAGCATGAGATCTCTGATCCGGCGACCCGCGTCGAGCCCCTGTTGCCCCTGCACCAGCCGCTGGAGGCGCTGACCCCGGCGGTGATACGCCCAATCGCCAAGGAGCTGGATCTCGTCCCCAACCCGACCCGTCCCGAGAATCTTGAGAGGCTGCGCCAGGCCCTGGGGCTGTCGTCGGAGGACGATGAGCGCCTGCTGCAGGCGCTGGAGGCCGGCATCCGGCATGCCGTGCTCAACGCCAAGAAGCACGATGAGGAGTCGCGCATCATCGCTGGCGCCGGAGCGCTGGGTGCGGTAACGATCGCCACCAACATGGCCGGACGCGGGGTGGACATCAAGCTGGGCGGGGAAGTCGCCGAGGAGGTCCTGGCCGCTGTCAACCGCGTGCTGAGGCGTTCCGGCATCGCCGACCCCGAAGTGCTCAACATGGAGGAACGGCTCGAGGCCGTGAGCCGCCTGGGGCTGGAAGATCTCGGGATCTACGACGCGGAGATCGAGCTGTTCCGCCAGTTCATCGCCGAGGAGAAGCGGGTCAAGCACGTCGGCGGGCTACATGTGATCGGTTCGGAGCGCCACGAGGCGCGCCGGATCGACAATCAGCTGCGCGGCCGCGCCGGCCGCCAGGGCGATCCGGGGTCGTCGCAGTTCTTCCTCTCGCTGCAGGATGAACTGATGCGCTTGTTCGGCGGGGAGCAAGTGGCCTCGCTGATGCAGCGCTTGAATATCGACGACAGCGTGCCGATCGCCCATTCGATCGTCAACAAGACCATTGAGCAGGCGCAGACCCGGGTTGAAGGAGCCAACTTCGACACCCGCAAGCACCTGCTGGAGTACGACGACGTCCTGAACAACCAGCGGGAGGTGTACTACGGGCTGCGCAACCGGGTATTCTCCAAGCATGACCTGACGTCTGATATCCAGGAGATGGAGTCCGCCGAGGTCGAAGCCCACATCGTTGCCGCGCTGGCGGATGAGGAGGGCCCCTGGCGCCTGCTCGCCTGGTTGGAGGAGGCTCAGCCGACGCTCAACCTTGAATCGAGCGATCCCTATCCCTCCTATATGCTGCGCTTGCTGAAGGACTCGCTCGCCTCCGCGGGCTCGGGGGAGGAACTCAAGCTCGGGCTGCTTGACATCGCCCGACGCTCGCTCGATGGCCAGTATGCCCACCTGGTGAAGGCACTGGACGCGATCCTGGTGAGCACGCTTGACCGCCTCGAGGCCCAGGTTAAGCAGCGCGTCGAGGAGGCCGAGTTGGCGGTCCAGGGCGTGCTGCTCGAAGCGGAGGAGCAGGAGAAGGAGCTCGACCCGCGCAGCATCGTCCAAGCCCTCGAGCGGGTGGCCGGACTGCGCCTGCAGCTTGACGCGGCAGGTCTGGAGCAGCTGCGCGAGGATCCGGCACGGCTGCAACGGATGCTGCCGGATCTGGTTGAGGCCAGCATCGGTGTGCGCGCCTGGGCGGGTGCGGTGCAGGCGATGGAACGCCGGCTTGGGGAGAGCCTGGGACTGGAAGCTGCCCTGAAGGCGCCGATCGACTGGGATCAGGCCGAGGACGAGCTGCGGGCTGCGCTGGACCAACTCTGGCAACGCCGACAGCAAGAGACGCTCAGCGAGATGCAGCGCGAACTGCAGGATTGGATCGCCCAGGGCGACCCGGCCGATCCGGCGCTGCGCATCCGGCTGCTCGTACGGATGAGCTACGGGCAGCGCGCCTTCTTCGACCGGCGCACCCACCAGAAGCGGTCGGTGATGGTGGCGCGCCTGATGTATCCGTTCTTGGCCGTCGAGCTGCTGCCGACCCTGGAGATCAAGCACCTGGCCGACGACATCCTCGAGCACCTGGGCGGCGCCCACGAGGCGCTGTATACCGCTCTCGGATCCGGTGAGCTGCGAAGAATGCGGGACCTCGGGGCGGACGGCCTGTCGGAGGAGCAGGCGGAACTGCTCGCCAAGGCGCGCCAGGCCGACGAAGATATCCCCCTGCCGGAGGGCCCGGTGGCCGACTGGCCCGATCCCGTTCGCCAGGCGGCGGCCCCGCTGCTGGGCAGGTTGATCGCCAGCCAGTCGTATCGGCGCCTGATCCTTTCCGTCGGCGACCGGCTGTGGGTGGACTACCTGACGGAGATGGAGGCGCTCAGGACGTCGATCGGCCTCGAGGCCTATGGTCAACGCGACCCGCTGGTGCAGTACAAGAGCCGCGCCTCGGACATGTTCCGCCAACTGATGCATGACATTCGCGCCGGAGTGATCTCGCGCATCTTCCGCATCCAGGCGCCTGCGCCACAGGCGGAGTCCGCCCGTCCGACTGTGGCGGGTGGGGAGCCTGCGCCTCAGGCCCAGCCGGCGCCCCAGGCAGGAAAGCGCAAGCGTCGCCGGCACTGAGCGGGCCGATCCTGGCACCAGATTAGCCCGCGCCGCCGGTAGGAGCGACGTACCCCCCGATATCCTGCCCACAGCGGGCGGGACCATCCTCCCAATATGGCGCCCAAGACGCTTGTGATAGCCTAAGTCTGTGCAGCGGCGGCAGCCGCTGCCTTCGAGAGGGCAGGCGTTGGCGTTCCTATCCGACCCGTTTATGCAATCTATGATCGACTTCCCGAAGGTCGAACTCCACCGGCACCTGGAGGGCTCACTGCGGATGTCGACTGTGCTCGACGTCGCCCGCCACGAGGGCCTGTTTTCCGGGTGGAGTGAAGCTCAGTTGGCTGCGGCCGTGCGGGTGAACGGGCATGAGCCGCACAATTGGGCGAACTTCCTCGGCAAATTTGACACGCTGCGGGGGCTCTACGCTTCGCCCGAGGTGATCGACCGCATCACCCGCGAGGCCATCGAGGACGCCGCTGGCAATGGAGTGCGCCACCTGGAGCTCCGCTTCACGCCGGCGACGCTGGCGCGCCGACGCCGGTTCCCTATTGATCAGGTCTTCGCCTGGGTGGTCGCTGCCGCCAACGCGGCGGGTCGGGCGCATGCGATCTCGGTCCGCCTGATCGCCAGCATCAACCGGCATGAGTCCATTGAAGAAGCAGAACGCGTCGCTGCAACGGCGTGCGAGTGGATTGGACGGGGGGTGGTGGGGCTCGACCTGGCCGGCAACGAGGTCGAGTTTCCCGCTGAGCCGTTCCGCGCGATCTTCCTGCAGGCCCGTCAGGCCGGGCTTGGCCTGACCGTGCACGCCGGGGAGTGGACCGGGGCGGCCAGCGTCGAGCATGCCATGGTCGCCATGCAGGCCGACCGGATTGCCCACGGCGTGCGCATCCTCGAAGATGAACGCCTGGTGGCGATAGCCGTCGAGCGGCGCATCTGCTTCGAGGTCTGCCTGACGAGCAATGTGCTCTCAGGGGTGGTCGCCCGACTGGAGGATCATCCGCTGCCCCGCATGATCGAAGCCGGGCTGCAGGTGACTCTCAACACCGACGACCCCTCGGTGTGTGGCGTACAGCTGAGCGACGAATACGCCCGGGCGGTGACCCGCCTGGGTCTTTCGACGGTGACCCTGGCGGGCATGGTGCTGGCGGCGAACCAGGCCAGCTTCCTGCCCGGCCGTGAGAAGATGCGACTGGAGACGGAGCTGCGGCCGGAGCTGTTGGCGCTGGCCTGACCCAGCTGTGTCCGGAGTGCCTGCGGGGTGCAGTTCGGAGATCTGGAAGTCCACTTGGTCAATGACGGCCAGGTGCACGTCGATGTCGGCGGCGCATTTGGCCTGACGCCGCGCGCCCTCTACCGTTCGTACTTCGACCCGGACGAACAGAACGCGGTCCCCATGACGCTCAACTGCATGCTCGTCCGTTCACGCGGGCTGACGATCCTGGTCGACACCGGACTGGGGGATCGTCTGACGCCTGAGGAGACTCGCCGATGGCGGCTTGAGCGGCCAGACGGCGGACTGCTTGCAGGCCTGCAGCGCCTGGGGGTGACCGCTGAGGACGTCGACCTCGTGGTCAACACACACCTGCACGCCGACCACTGCGCCGGCAACACCCTCCTGCAAGACGGGCGCCTGGTTCCGGTCTTTCCGCGCGCGACCTATCTGGTCCAGCGCCTGGAATGGGCGGAGGCCGTGAACCCGGATGCCCGCACGCGGGGAACGTACTTCGGCGAGAACTACATGCCGCTGCTGGAAACCGGGCAGCTGGAGCTGCTGCACGGGGATGTGGAGCTGACGGATCAGGTCCGTTTGATGGTCACGCCAGGCCATACCCGTGGACACCAGTCGGTGGTGCTTGAGTCCGGGACGTGGCGCGGGTTGTTTGTCGGCGACATGGCCAGCTACGCCGCCCACTTCGAACGCACCGGCTGGGTAACTGCCTACGATGTGTTGCCGTTGGAGAGCATCGCTACCAAGGAGCGCTGGCAGGCCTGGGCGGCCGAGCAGGGTGCCTGGCTGTTCTTCGAGCACGATCCCGAGAGGCCGATCGGTTGTCTTGAGCCGCAAGCCGGCCGGTGGAAAGTGGTACCGCCGCCTGTTGCGGCTAGCTCCGCTCCTCCCACTCACTGACCGATTCGCGAATCAACTGATTGATCTTGGCATCCGGGACCTGATCCAGCGGATACGACTGCAGTCCGATCAGCACGCGCACGCCGCCTTCGGGGCTTGGCGCCAGGCGGATGCCTTGAGGCAGCTCCGGCGCCAGCGCCAGCTTCCGTTCGAGGATAGCGTTGATCTGGTCGAGCATGCTGCCGCCTCGCAGGGCAGCTTCCTCCGTCCGGCGCTCCTCGGTGGGCCTGAGCTTGGGAGGAGCGGCGAACCAGGTCTGAAGATCTCGGGCGGCCGTCTCCAGGCGCAGCCAGTCACCCGAGGCGCGCAGCTCGTCCACCGTGCGATACTGGCGCGGCCCCACCGCGATCAACAGGGCGCCGGTCACCTCATCCCGCAGCAGGCGCCCTACGTCGACCGTGCGCGCTGGGGGAGGGGCTGCGGCGACCGCGGCGGGCTGTGCCGGCGGAGTGGGAGGAGGTGCGGCGAGGGCAGCAGGCTGGTCCAGCGGCGTGGGAGGCGGCGCCGGCGGCGTGGCAGGTGGGGCCTGCAGGGAGGGGGGCGGCGCTGCGGCGCGGGCTGCCGGCTCGGGCGGCGCGGACGCTGGGGGAACGACGATCTGCGCTCCCTCCTGAGCCGACTCGGGGCCGGCAGAGCTCTCACTGCGCCGGCTGAGGATTAGCGCATACGCCAGAATGGCCAGCGCGATTCCGGCGACGATCAGCAGCAAGCCAAAGATCAAAGTTGTGCTCATCCGACACCTCGTGGCTCGGGCTGACAGCGCGGGCAGAAGTGGGTGCTGCGCTGGGCTTGAACGATCCGCTCAATCGGTGTGCCGCACACCGGGCATGGCTCACCGCCTCGCTGGTAGACGCGGAAGTGGTTCTGATACTCGCCGCCGCGGTACACCCAATCGATGCTCGACCCATTCCGGCGCAGCCCCTCTTGGAGCGTTTCCCGGATGCCGTTCCACAGACGGCGTGCATCCTCCGTGCCAAGCCTGTGGCTGGGGAGGAGAGGATGCAGGTGGGCAAGGTGCAGGGCCTCGTCGGTGTAGATGTTGCCCAGCCCGGCGACGAAGCTCTGATCCATCAGCAGCGGTTTGAGGGCGCGGCGGTGCGCCGTCAGGCGGTGGTGGAGCGCTTCGGGGGTGAAGGCCTCATCGAGCGGATCTGGCCCCAGGGCGCCGAGGCGGGGTGACGGATCGGTGACCAGGAACAGCCTCCCGAACTTGCGCGCATCGCTGAACCGCAGGTCCCAGCCACTCTGCAGATGGAGCACCGTGCGATCGAACCGCCCGGCGGGACTGTCACTGGGCACCACAACCAGGTCCCCGCTCATCTTCAGGTGGACAAGCAAGCAGGCGTCGCTCAGGGGGAGCACCAGGTATTTGCCTCGCCGCAACACGCCCTGGATGGTCTGCTGGCGGATACGTCGGCGAAAGGCGCCCGGGGCTGGTTCGCCGATGTGCCGCGGCCAGCGCATGGTCACACTCGAGAAGGTTTGTCCGGGAAGGGCTGGTGCACCCTGATGTCCAAGGCGCAGGTTGCGGGCAATCGTCTCCACTTCCGGGAGCTCCGGCATGCCGCGGATTATACAGTAGCCTGTTGGCGCACTTGCCTGGGAAGATCGTCCTTTGGTCCCGCCTCAGTGACAATCGACCAGGTCGCGGATCGCTGCCAGCTTCGCCGGGCCGATGCCCGGGACATCCAGCAGCTGGTCGACTGCCTGGAATGGGCCGTGAGCTTGGCGATACTCGACGATGGCGTCTGCCAGGCTCGGGCCGATCCCCGGGAGAAGGTCGAGCTCGGCGGCGGTGGCGCTGTTCAAGGGGATAAGCGCCGAATCGGAAGGTGGGGCCGCTGCAGACGAGCCTGCTTCGAGGCGGGGCTCGGCCTCGGCAGCCGGCACGACCAACCGCTCACCGTCAGCCACTGCGGCCGCCAGGTTGAGCGCACCGAGCTGTGCCTTGCTCGTCGCGCCACCGGCGGCCTGGATCGCCTCGGCAACGATCGAGCCCGCGGGGAGGCTGATCACTCCGGGCTGGACGACCGCCCCAGAAACGTGCACCCGCAACGGAGGGGGAGTGGGTGGAGGGTCAAGCAGGATGGGATGGCCGCGCGGCGGCGACAGCAAGAGGAACAACAGCCCCGACGCCAGCAGGCCGCTGAACAACCCCCCGATGAAGGGCGCTGCCTGTCGGAGCATGTTCACCCCCTGTCTCCGCCGGCACCAGAGTCAGTCTACATCAAACGCCAAGCCCCGCCAACGGGTGGCTGGCTCGGCGTCCGGGTACGCTGCCTGGCCGGGCCGCCTTCACGCGAGCCGGCCGTGGCGTCGGACTATCGCGGAGTGGTGGGCGGTTGGTGGTCACTGGGGCATGGCCAGGGACCAGAAGTAGGGGATCGCCACCCCCCCCGCCCATCTCCCGTGGGACGCTTTTCCCTCCCCGCCTGCATGCGGTGGTTGATGCCGACCTCCGGTCTCCGGGTGAGACCACCGGCCGAGTGTCGGCTTGACGCTCGCGATCGCGGCTGGGTTGCCTCAGAGTAAGGATCTGCTTGAATGCGCTCGGCGAGGGAGCATCCTGCAACCGCCCGGCGTCTGAGACTCGTTTCCCAGGGGACCGGGGGGAGGGGATGCCAATCCCCTCCCCCCATGTCCCCTAGGACCCCTTTCCCTCCACCTCTGCACACCTGCACCTGCGCCACACCGCAGGCCGTCTCGCCCCGGCGGTCCGCCGGGGCTTGCGGCCCGAACGGGGTGCGGTGCAGGTGAGCGGCGGTTGTGAGGCAATGCAGACGGCTTCACGATCCGCCGCACGGGTGCCGGTTCGCCGCTCGTGCCCTTGACTGGGCAGCGCCTCAAGGCTCCAACGTCAATCCCGATGCGGTAGCGGGAAGAGGAAGAAGGGGGAGATCCGCTGCACATGTGGCAAGCCGGTCTACGTGGGGAAGCCTGGAATGTTCCTTGGCGGCACAGCGAAGGCCAAGCGTGGGGTTGCGCGGCGGGTCGTCGCGGCTAGGAAAGACCCCGTTCTCCGCCGCTTGGCGGGGGTTCGGGGGATGCAATCCCCCGGACTCCCGCTCCCCCTCGGGGGAGCGGGAAGGGGTGAGGGGGCGAGCTTCCGCACGCGGCGAGCGGGAAGGGGCGACGGGGCGAAGGGGTGAGAATCGGCGCACTGGCACTAAAATCGCCGCATGTCCTCCTACTTCACCCGCCAGGGCGATGATGGATACTCTG
>JBFYRF010000120.1:0-5005 GCA_041302385.1 Anaerolineales bacterium
TACTCGACGTTGAAGCCGGCGACGATCTCGGATTCCCCTTCGAGCAGGTCGAAGGGCGCCCGGCCGTTCTCGGCAATCGAGGTGATCAGATACACCAGCGCCGCCACCGGCGCCATCACAATGAACCACATCCCGGCCTGCGCTTCGACGATGCCGACCAGGCTCATCGAAGAGGCCAGGATCACCGGCACCAGCAGCACCAGCACCATTGGCACTTCGTAGGACACCAGTTGAGCGACGCTGCGGAATGCGCCAATGAGCGCGTACTTGTTGTGGGACGACCAGCCGGCCATCATGATCCCGAGCGTGCCTACCGCGCCGATGCCCACGATGTACAGGACGCCGACCTCCAGATCGGTGCCCACCACGCCCGGCGCCAGCGGCACGACCGCCCAGATGCCGATGACCGAGAGCACGACCAACAGGGGCGCCAGCAGGTAGACCGCCTTGTCCGCGTGCGTGGGAACGATGATCTCCTTGCCGATGAGCTTGACGAAATCGGCAACAGTCTGGAACATCCCCCACGGGCCGACGCGGTTCTGGCCCAGCCGGTCCTGCAAGCGCGCCAGCAGCTTGCGTTCCCCCCAGATCAGGAAGAATGTCGACACCAGCAGCACCGTGGCCAACACTGCCGCGCCGAGGAAGCGCAGCGTCGTCTGCGCCCAGACGGCGGTCATCCCCAGGCTGAGCAAGAGGGCGGTCAGTTGCTCGTATACCCAGGCAAACGGATCACCGATCATTCCCAGTCTCCCGCAGGCAGGCAAACGAATGGCTGATCTCTCGATCAGCCATCTCCGGTCGCCTGTGGTGTTAGACCCACTCGAGGCTGCCCTTGCGCCAGGCGTAGATCAGGCCGGCCGCAAGGATGGCCACAAACAGGATGCCTTCCAGCACCATATACAGCTCAAGCTGATTGTAGGCGGCTGCCCAGGGGAAGAGGAAGACAGCCTCCACATCGAACACCACAAACACCAGCGCATACACATAGTACTGTGCCCTGAACTGGACCCAGGTGCTGCCGACCGTCTCGATGCCGCATTCGTAGGTGTCTCCCTTGAAGGGGTTGGGCTTGCGCGGGCCGAGCAGGAAACCCATGGCGACAGCGACGGCGGGCAGCAGCAGACCGACGGGGAGAAGGAAGGCGATGAACACCCACTGATCCAGCATCCGCGCTCCTCAAAAACGGGCTCGGCGGCCCGTTTGCGCCCGCAGAGCCAGGCGGGCGTTAACTTTGCGGAGTCTATCACACCTCGAATGCAGCGTCAAAATGCGCCCCCTCGTCGGCGATTCTGGCGGCCCTCCAGGTCGTGACCGCCGCCGGTGCGCCTCCTGGCGGGAACTTTCGGGCTCGCTTGCCTCGAGGCTTGCTCCCATCGCCGGGTTCGGCGCAGATGGCAACCAGCTCGCCGGCCATCCCTCCCCATGCTAGAATCCCTCTCGCTTCACACGCCTGCACGCCCCCCGGGGAGCAGACGCCCTTCGACAATGGGAGACCCAATGTCCAAATCGGCTCAGACGCTGCTGTTTATCCTGGGCAGCCTGGCATGCCTGGTCGTGATCTTTTTCGGCATCCAGGGGGCGTCCCAGGTCATTAACCCGATCCTGCTGGCCATGATCGTGACCATCGCCGTCCTGCCTCTACCCCAGCGGCTGATGGGCCGGGGCGCCCCGGCCTGGCTGGCGCTGGTGATCACCATCGGCGCGGTGGTCCTCGTGCTGGTGCTGGTCGGGGTGTTGCTGTTCGCCTCGGCCACCCGGCTGGCGTCCGACATCCCTGCCTATGCTGCTGCCCGGCATGCGGAGGACAACGCCTACCTCGGGCTGGCGGACCTGGATGCGGCTCTCCAGACCATCATTTCGACCGAGACGGCGTCGAGGGTGACGGGCTTCATCTTGAGCTGGATTGTCGGCTTCTCGGTCACCTTCTTCCTGATGATCCTGATCTTCGTCTTCATGATCAGCGCCGCGGTCTCGATGTCTCCCAGGGAACGTGAGTCCTTCACCTTGAGCATCCCCTTCATGTCGAAGGCCACATCGCTGACCTCCGACGTTCGGCGCTATCTCTCGGTGACTACGATGCTCAACTTCCTGGTCGGCCTGGGCGACGCCATCTTCCTGTATATCCTGGGGGTTGACTACGTGATCCTGTGGGGCGTGCTCGCCTGGTTTATGGGCTACATCCCGGCGGTGGGGTTCTGGGTCGCCCTGGTGCCGCCGACCATCTTCGCCTACGTGCAGTTCGGGCTTGATGCAGCCCTGATGGTGTTCATCGGGTATGTGCTGATCAATGGAACCGTGCAGAACCTGGTTCAACCGAAGATGATGGGGGACCGGCTGAAGATGTCTCCGGTGGTCATCTTCATCTCGGTCCTGTTCTGGTCGGCGTTGCTGGGCATCCCCGGCGCGCTCATGGCGGTTCCGCTCACGCTGATGGGCACCGCCTTCCTGGAGAGCTTCGAGGCCACACACTGGGTCGCCGTGCTGATGCGCGCCGGGAAGCAGCGCGATGAGGAGCGGGAGGCGGCGATCGGACAGGCGCGCCAGCAGTGGGAGAAGGCGAAGTCACGCACGCTCGGTCTGTTCGGGTAGCCCTTCGCCTCGTGCCCGCCGATGGCCGGCGCGCAGTAGCGACAGCGCTGCCAGCGCTGGCTGCCCGGCGCGGCTCTAGCGTATGTGGGGCCCTGGCCATTGGCCCGCCCGATCCAGCGCTTGTAGGAGCCACCTCGCCTTCCGGGCGCCCAGGGTTCCCCGTCCGAGCTCCGATCGCCTCGGCTCCACGCGCCACAACCCATCCGCCGAGAGTGTGATGGAAGGATCGATCCCGGGCGACCCGGCCAGGGTCGCTGGCCAGATCTCCGCGGATGCTACAATCGCGCCCATGCCGTCCAACCTGAATGAGGATCGCTGGGAACAGGTGCTGGCGCGCCATCCGCAGGCGCATCTCCTGCAGACATATGCCTGGGGGGAACTGAAGGCCGCCTTCGGATGGCAGGTCCTGCGCGTCGAGTCAGGCCAGGCGGCAGCCCAGATCCTGCTGCGCCGGCTGCCGCTCGGCCTGCGGCTGGCGTATGTCCCACGCGGTCCGATCGGCGCCTGGCTTCCCGAGCTGCTGCCTGAGCTGGACGCGGCCTGCCGCTCCCTCGGCGCTTTCGCCCTGACGATCGAACCCGACGCGCCGGACGATGCCGCTGCGGCGCTCGAGCTGGGCTACCACGGCTTCCGCCCCAGCCGACAGCCAATCCAGCCGAGGCGAACGCTGCTCGTCGACCTGAGCGGCAGCGAAGACGAGATGCTCGGCCGCATGCACCAGAAGACCCGCTACAACCTCCGCCTGGCGGCGAAGAAAGACGTCACGGTCGAGGCGTGGAGCGACCTTGAAGCCTTCGGCCAGATGATGCAGCACACCGCATCCCGCGATGGGTTTGGAGCCCACCACCCCACCTACTACGCACGCGCCCACGAACTCTTCCACCCGTTAGGAGCGTGTGAGCTGTTCGTTGCCCGCCATGCGGGCCAGCCCCTGGCCGCGCTGATGGCCTTCGCCTACGGGCAGCGGGCCTGGTATCTGTACGGAGCGTCCTCAGACCTCGAGCGCCAGCGCATGCCGGCCTACCTGCTGCAGTGGGAGGCGATGCGCTGGGCACGCTCGCGCGGCTGCACCAGTTATGACCTGTGGGGAGTCCCCGATACCGAGCTCAGCGAACTGGAGCGAGACTTCGCTGGTCGCTCCGACGGTTTGTGGGGGGTCTACCGCTTCAAGCGCGGTTTCGGCGGAGAGTTGGTGCGCTCGCTTGGGGCTTGGGATCGCGTGTATCGCTCAAGAGCGTACGCGCTGTTTCAGCAGCTTTCGCACTGGAGGCGATCCCTCGGATGAGCGTGGGATTGACGCAGGTCGAGGATCGCCCGAGTTGGAACGAAGCCGCCGGAAGGCTGCCCGGCAGCCACGTGCTGCAGAGCTGGGAATGGGGGGACTTCAAGTCGCGCTACGGCTGGCGCCCGCGCCGGATGATCTGGCGCACGGGCGGCGGCCAGGAGGTCGCCGCAGCGCAGATCCTCGAGCGCCGGTCGAAACGCCTCGCCGGCTTGCGACTGCTGTATTGCCCACGGGGTCCATTGATGGACTGGTCGGACGCCTTGCTTCGCCGGACAGTCCTGACGGACCTGGCGAAGCTGGCTGGCGAAGCGGGTGTGGTCATGCTGCGCATCGACCCGGAGATCCCCGCCGGCTGTCCGGATGACCCCGGACCCGCCGAGCCTCTCCCCGGCCTGCAGCAGGACCTCAGGCAATGCGGCTGGCGGCCGGGGCGCGAGCAGGTCCAGTTCCGCAACACTCTGGTCCTCGACCTGACCAGCGGCGAAGCCGCGCTGCTGCAGGCCATGCACCCAAAAACCCGCTACAACCTCCGCCTCGCCCAGCGTCACGCAGTGACCGTCCGTCTTGGGACCGCCGCTGACCTCGACCTGCTCTACCGCATGTACGCCGAAACGTCGCTGCGCGACCGGTTCGTGATCCGCGAGCCGTCCTACTATCACGCCTTGTGGGGCGAATTCCAGCGCAGCGGCCGGGCGCAACTGTTCGTGGCCGAGGTTCAGGGGACCGCGATCGCCGGCCTGGTGCTGTTCAGGTTCGGGGAGACGGCCTGGTACCTGTACGGCATGTCCACCAGCCAGCACCGCGACAAGATGCCCAACCATCTGCTCCAGTGGGAAGCCATCCGTTGGGCGCGCGGGCAGGAACTGAAGCGCTACGACTTCTGGGGCGCGCCCGATCGGATTGCGCCTACCGATCCCATGTGGGGCGTCTACCGCTTCAAGCAGGGCTTCGGGCCCCGGCTGCAATGCACGCTGGGCGCGCTCGATGCCACACGCCGGCCGGCGCTCTACCGGCTGTATCACGCCGCGGCGCCTGTGCTGCTGAGCGGGATGCGCCGTCGCGGCTTCTCTGCCACTGAACGCACGCTGAGCTAGCTGCCGGCCTGGCCAAGCCGGTTGCCCGCCCGCCGAT
>JBFYRF010000166.1:0-5075 GCA_041302385.1 Anaerolineales bacterium
GGCACCGTTGCGGCGGTTCGGGCCTGCGGACTGAGCTCAACCTCAACCGCCGCTTGCATAGGTGGGGGAAAGGGGGTCCAGGGGGCCTGGGGGGAGGGAATGCAATATCCTCCCCCGGCCCCCTGGAGAAACCCGCCTGGCGCGCGAATGCTCATCCCTTCGGCTGATCCGTCGCGCGGAAGTCCGAAGCACTGCGTGAGTCTTCGAGATGTGCACAGGCTTGGCTGGGCAGGATCCCTCGGCGCCCACGCGGTGGTTCGGGCCTGCGGAGAGTGAGGTCAGTATCAACCGCCGCTTGCGAGGGTGGGGGGAAAGGGGTCAAGGGGGCCTGGGGGAGGGAATGCACTCCCCTCCCCCCGGCCCGCTGGGAAGCAGAAAGCTCGTGGACTACTTGTCCTCGTTGCCCTTGCCGAGGGCGGCCTGGGCCGCGGCCAGCCGAGCGATCGGGACACGGAACGGCGAGCACGACACATAGTTCAGCCCGATCTTGTGGCAGAACCATACCGACTGCGGGTCGCCGCCGTGTTCGCCGCAGATCCCGACCTCCAACCCGGGTCGGGTCTTGCGCCCCTCCTCCACCGCCCACTGCATCAGCCGCCCCACGCCGCTCTCGTCGATGCTGGCGAACGGGTTCTCGGTCAGGATCGCCTTCTCCAGGTACTCCATCAGGAAGCCGGATTCGGCGTCATCGCGCGAGATACCGAAGGTTGTCTGCGTCAGGTCATTGGTGCCGAAGGAGAAGAACTGGGCATACTGGGCGATCTCGCTCGCCGTCAGGGCGGCGCGCGGGATCTCGATCATCGTGCCGAACTTGTAGTCGATCTTCACCCCCTGCTCCGTCATGACCTCGAGCGCCACGGACTCCAGCGCCGTCTGCTGGACCTTGAGCTCGTTGACGTGCGAGGTGAGCGGGATCATCACTTCGGGGTGAACGTCAATCCCGTCCTTGGCACACTGGCAGGCGGCCTCGAAGATCGCCCGCACCTGCATGCGGGTCAGCTCGGGGATATGGATCCCGAGCCGCACCCCACGCAGCCCGAGCATCGGGTTGGCCTCGCGCATCGACTCAACCGCCGCCAGCATGCTCTCCTTCTCGGCCAGCTTGGCCGGGTCGTTGCCCCGCACGCGCAGCTCAACCACTTCCTCCAGCAGCGTGTCATGCGCCGGCAGGAATTCGTGCATCGGCGGGTCGATCAAGCGGATGATCACCGGCAGCCCGTCCATCGCCCGGAACAGGCCGTCGAAATCGGAGCGCTGGAATGGCAGCAGCTTGGCCAGCGCCTGTTCGCGCTCACCGGGAGCCTTGGCCAGGATCATCTTCTGCACATGCGGCAGCCGCTCCGTCTCGAAGAACATGTGCTCGGTGCGGCACAGGCCGATACCCTGCGCTCCAAATCGCCGGGCGCGCTCTGCATCCCGCGGGTAGTCGGCATTGGCCCACACCTGCAGTCGCCGGAAGCTGTCGGCCCAGGACAGCAGCTTGATCAGGTACGGATCACTGACGTCTGGCATGACCGTCGCCACCTGCCCGGCATACACATGGCCGGTGGTGCCGTCGATCGACACCCAATCCCCTTCGCGGTAGGCCTTGCTGCCAACCGACATCGTGCGCGCATCCAAATCGATGTCCAGCGCCGCCACACCGACCACGGCCGGCTTGCCGAACTGACGCGCCACCAGGGCGGCATGTGAGGTGCGGCCGCCCTTGCTGGTCAGGATGCCGTTGGCGGCCAGCATGCCATGCACGTCGTCCGGCTTGGTCTCCGGCCGGACCATGATGACCTGCTTCTTCTCTTCCTTTGCCCAGCGCTCGGCAATGTCGGCGTCGAAGGCAATCATGCCCACCGCAGCCCCTGGCGAGACGTTCAGGCCGGTGGCGATCTTCTCTGCCGACTTCACTGCGGCGGCGTCGAACTGCGGATGCAGGTAGAAGTCCACCTGCTCTGGCTTGACGCGGACAACGGCTTCCTTCCTGGTAATCAGGCGCTCATCGGCCATATCCACGGCGATCCGCACTTCCGCCTGGGCGGTGCGCTTGCCGTCGCGGGTTTGCAGCATCCACAGCTTGCCGCGCTCGACGGTGAACTCAACATCCTGCATGTTGCGGTAATGCTTCTCCAGCCTGCCACAGATCTTGGCGAACTCGGCATACGACTTCGGCATCTCCTGGGCCAGATCGGAGATCGGCTTGGTCAGCCGGATGCCAGCCACCACATCCTCGCCCTGGGCATTGGTCAGGTAATCGCCCTCGATCTCCTTCTCGCCGGTATTGCCGCTGCGGGTCATCGCGACGCCGGTGGCCGAGTCCGAGCCCATGTTGCCGAAGACCATCGTGACGATGTTGACCGCCGTCCCCAGGTCGTGCGGGATCTTGGCTGCATTGCGGTAGTCGGTTGCGCGCTTGCCATTCCAGGACTTGAACACCGCCTCGATCGCCATCCGGAGCTGCTGCATTGGATCGAGCGGGAATTCACTCCCGGTCTTCTTGTGCACGATGGCACGGAACTCTCGTACGATCGCCTTGAAGTCCTCAGCGCTGAGCTCCGAATCGGTAGCTACGCCGCGCTTGGCACGGAACTCGGTCAGCACCTCTTCGAAGGGCTCATCGTCCACGCCCATCACGACCGAGCCGTACATCTGCACCAGCCGGCGGAAGGAGTCGTAGACGAAGCGTGGGTCGGAGGTCAGCTCGACCATCCCAGCCGCAGTCTGCTCGTTCAGGCCAATGTTCAGCACGGTGTCCATCATGCCCGGCATGGAGAACTTGGCGCCCGAGCGGCAGGAGACCAGCAGCGGATTCTTTGGGTCGCCGAACTTCTTGCCGGTGGCCTTCTCGGTTTCCTTGAGCGCCAGCAGCGTCTGCTCCCACATCCCGGGCGGGAACTTCTCTCCGCGCGCCAGGTAGGCATTGCAGGCCTCCGTCGTGATCGTGAAGCCGGGAGGCACGGGCACGCCAATGCGGGTCATCTCGGCCAGGTTGGCGCCCTTGCCGCCCAGCAGGGCCCGCACCTTGTCCCACGAGCCAGCTTTGCGCTCGGCGGCCTTGACCTCATCGAAGCGGTAAACCCACTTGGCACGTGCGGCGCCCTTTTTGGCGGCGGTCTTTGCGCCGCCGGACTTCGGCTTGGCGGTTTTCGCCGACTTCTTTGCAGCGGACCTGGCTGCCGGCCGCGTCGGCTTCTTCTTCGTTTCAGGCATGGCTCTCTCCTTGGGATTGCTGCTTGGGGCAGTCTGCAAGTCGGGCCGCCACCCTGTCCCCAGGGGACGGCCCTCCGAACATGATACATCACTTCCGGGGTCGGTTACGGGCTAGGTGATGAACATCACACGCCGCGCCCTGCAGGACCGCGGGCGGCGCGCCCCGTCTCCATGGCCTCAGGCGGGCGGCAGACCGATCTGCACCTCGTCCCCCACCAGCCGCACCGGGTACGCCGGGATGTCGACCACCGCCGGCAGGCTGAGCGCCTTCCCGCTCCCCAGGTCGAACCGAGCACCGTGGCGCGGGCACTCAATCACCAATCCGTCGAGCGGGCCATCTGCCAGCGGACCGTCATCATGCGAGCACAAGTCAGCTATCGCGTACAGCCCTCCGGCAAGATTGAACAAAGCGATCCCCTGACCGTCGATCACCAGCCGCAGGCGGGCGCCTTGGGGCAGATCCTCGCGCCGGGCGACGGTCACGTACTCGAGATTCTCCTGGTCGGGAAGCCGGTAGTTGAACATCGAGTGGATGGTCTCAGACTGGGCTCAGGCGTCCACAAGTTCCGCTTCGAGCTGGTCGACGCCGTACACTCCAGCCTTAAGCACCTTGAGCGACAGCAAGGCGCATTTCAGCCGCACCGGACCCAGCTCGATCCCCAACATGGACAGGATGTCTTGCTTGCCCAGCCCCTTGACTTCGTCGAGCGACTTGCCAACGACCGACTCGACCAGCAGGTCGGCCGAGGCCTGCGAGATTGCGCACCCTGTCCCTGAGAAGGCTGCTTCGGTGATGCGGCCCTGCCCATCGACCCGCAGGTCGATGCGCAGGCGGTCGCCACACAAGGGATTATCGTCCTCATAGGAGTAGTCGTGCGGGTCGAGCTCGCCGCGCATCAGCGGATTCTTGTAGCGGTCGATGATCTGCTCTCGGTACAGGTCGTCCATCGGCATCCTTAGCGGAATAGCGCGCGCACCTTATATAGCCCATCGATCAGCTTGTCAACATCGCTCTCGTCGTTGTACAGGTACAACGAAGCGCGAGTCGTCGCCGGGAGAGCAAAGCGCTCATGCAGGGGCATGGCGCAGTGATGGCCGGCGCGCACGGCGATTCCGTCGCGATCGAGGATCTGGGCAACATCATGCGGATGCACATCGCCGAAGGTGAAGGCGATCACGCCGCCCTTGTCCTCGCCATGCGGGCCGTAGTGGCGCAGGCCGGGGACCTCTTCCAGACGTTCCAGGGCGTATGCAGCCAGCTGCTGCTCGTGCCGGCGGACGGTATCCATCCCCACCCGCTCCAGGAAGTCAACCGCCGCGCCCAGGCCAATCACCTCGGCGATCGGCGGCGTGCCTGCCTCGAACTTGTGCGGCAATTCGTTGGCGGTGAACTCGCGCAGCCGGACGCGCTTGATCATGTCGCCCCCGCCCAGAAAGGGCGGCATGGCTTGCAGCAGGGCTTCGCGGCCGTAGAGCACGCCGATCCCCGTCGGGCCGCACATCTTGTGCCCGGAGAAGGCGACAAAATCGGCGTCGATCGCCTGCACGTCCACCGGAAGGTGCGGCACCGACTGTGCGGCGTCAAGCAGCACGATGGCCCCCGCCTGATGCGCCCGGGCGGTGATCTCCGCCACAGGGTTGATGGTGCCCAGGACATTCGACATGTGCGTCAGGGCAACGAGCACCGGGCGTCGCTCGAGCAGCGCGCCCAGCACAGACAGGTCCAACCGGCCGTCCTCGTGCACGGGAATGAATTCGAGCACGGCGCCGCGCTCGGCGGCGAGCATCTGCCAGGGCACCAGGTTCGAATGGTGCTCCATCTCGGTGAGCAACAGCACATCCCCGGCCTTCACCTGCGTGCGACCCCAGGCATGCGC
>JBFYRF010000172.1:0-4161 GCA_041302385.1 Anaerolineales bacterium
CCGATCGGTTGGACACGCTGGTCGGCCTGTTCGCCGTCGGGCTGCAGCCGAGCGGAACGAAGGATCCCTTTGCACTTCGCCGCGCGGCCATCGGATTGATCCAGTTGTTGACCAGGACCGAAACGGCCTTCGACGTCCGGCGAGGCATCGAGCTGGCCGCCGAGGGCATGCCGCTGCCGGTCTCCGAGGCGGCCCGGCAGGATTGCCTGGCCTTCATCATCGGGCGGGCCGAGTCGCAGTTCGGCGAAGGGCGTGCCTATGATGTCGTGGCTGCCGTGCTGGCGGCGCAGGGTCACAATCCGGCCTCCGCCTTGCGGGCGATTGAGCGCCTCGCCGAGGTTGTGCGCCAACCGGACTGGCCGGTTCGGCTGCAGGCCTTCGCCCGCTGCGTGCGAATCACCCGCAGTGAGGCCGAACGCCACTCTCTGGATGTCGCCCGCCTGCACGAAGCGGCCGAGATCGCCCTGCTGCAGGCCTTGCAGCAGGCCGAGGCGCACCCGCGCCAGATTGGATCCGTCGAGGATTTCCTGAGCGCCTTCGATCCGCTGGTTCCCGCGATCACGCGCTTCTTCGACGAGGTGCTGGTGATGGCCGACGAGGTTCCGTTGCGTCGGGCCCGCCTGGGCCTTCTCCAGCGGATCGCAGCGCTCAGTGATGGAGTGGCCGACCTTTCCCGACTGGAGGGTTTCTAGCCGCATGACGCAGGGCCCGATCCGCCGCTCCTTGACGCAGACTCCCGGCAATTCCCGTGCCTGGGAGATCCGCCGATCGCCGTTCCCCCGTTAGGTTGCGGGCCGCATGGCGGGCGCCAGCGTAACCGAAGAGATCAAGGATCGCCTCGACATCGTTGAGGTGATCGGCGGCTCTGTCAAGCTGCGCCGCTCGGGCAAGAACTACACTGGCTTCTGCCCCTTCCATCCCAACGTCCATACGCCGGCCTTCGTCGTATTCCCGGAGAGCGGAACCTGGCGCTGCTTTGGGGCCTGCAATGAGGGTGGCGACATCTTCAAGTTCGTGATGAAGAAGGAGGGTTTGGATTTCAAGGAGGCGCTGCGGCTGTTGGCGGCTCGCGCCGGTGTCGAGCTGCACGAGCGCGAGGCAGGGGAAGGCGCTGATGAAGAGACGCACGCCCGTCTGCGTTCGCTGCTCGAAGCCGCCAGCGCCTACTACCGCCATCAGCTGACGGCGACGCCCGCCGGTGCGCCGGTGTTGGCGTATCTGCAGGCGCGGGGCCTGCAGCCGGCGACCCTCGAAAGCTTCGACGTCGGTTATGCTCCTGCCGGCTGGACGACCACGATGGACTACCTGACCGGGAAGGGATTCTCTCGCCAGGACCTGAGTGAGGCGGGGTTGATCTCTGAGGGAACCAGCGGCGCGCAGCACGATCGCTTCCGCAACCGGATCATGCTGCCGATTCGTGACGGGCGCGGGCGCTTCGCCGGGTTCGGCGCCCGGATTGTCGACCCCGAGGATGTGCCCAAGTTCCTCAACTCCCCCCAGACTGCACTGTTCGACAAGGGCAAGCTGCTGTATGGCCTGGATAAGGCCCGCAAGGCGATCCGTGCAGCAGGCCAGGCGGTGCTGGTAGAGGGCTACATGGACGTGATCGCCCTACACCAGGCAGGGCAGGAGAACGTCGTTTCGCCGATGGGGACCGCGTTGACAGAGGCCCAGCTGCGCCTGCTCAAGCGGCACTCCCGGCGCATTGTGCTGGCGCTGGATGCCGACGCGGCAGGCTACCAGGCCACCCTGCGCGGATTGGAGGTGGCCCGGCAAGCGATGGACCGGGAGGCGGACCCGGTCTTCGCTGCGCGCGGTCTGGTGCGCTACGAAGGCCGGCTGGATGCCGATGTCCGGGTGGTGACGCTGCCGGAGGGAGTGGATCCGGATGAGATCGTCGCCGGCGGCAGCGAGTCGTGGACGAATCTGGTGCAGGCCGCGCAGCCGGTGGTCGAGTACGTGTTGGGCGTGGTGACGGCGGGAAAGGACCTGGACGACCCGAAGGTCAAGTCGGAGGTCGCCAAAGCCGTCCTGCCCCTCATCGAGGATGTGTCGGACCCAGTCGAGCGCGAGGCCTATCGCCAATCGCTGGCACGCCGCATCAAGGTCGATGAGCGTGCCCTGTCGGGCGGGGGGCTGCGCCCGCGCAGCCCGACCAGGGTGCGCTCAGGACGTGCCTCCGCCAACGCGCCGGACGCGGAGGGTGAACCTCGGTCACGGGTGGCGGTCGAGCAATTCTGCCTGGGCCTGATCCTGCGCGACCCTGACCTGTTGTATTCTCTCGACCGGGATTTCCTCGCCCGGGGGCTGGAGCGCATCTGCGAGGCGGACTTTACAGGGACCCAACGACAGGTTATCTTTCAGGCTGCCCAGCAGGGACTGGCGCAGGACCAGGTCGATCCGGCCCAGTATTGGATGGGCCAGCTAGGACCGGACCTTCAACCGGAAGCGGCGGAAATGCTCGAAAGGCTGGACAGCATTGACCAGATGGTCAAGCTGGACCGGCAGCAGCGGAAGGTGGCCGACGAGATCCTGGCGCGCTTCATGCAGTTGCGCAAGCAGCGGCTGGAGAGTGCCCTCGGCCAGGCGCAGTTTCAGTTGATGGAGGCCCAGGCCGCCGGCCGCCCGGCGGGCGAGACCGAAGACCTGCTGGCAGGCCTGGTGCGCGAAGTACAGCACCTGGCAGAGCAGAAAGCGCGCGTCGAGCAAGCTATGGGCGGAAGATCCGGCGATTCGGGTATGCGGATGGCAAACGAGGTACGGTAGGCGGGATGATCCCAGGCGACGAAGATACCCCTCACGATGATCTGTTGGACGCGGCGCCCTTTGACGCCGAGGAAGACGCCGAGCTCGAGCCGGAGGAGACGCTCGAGACGGTCGACAGCGATTCGGTGGAGATTGAGCCCGACGTCGAGGACGTGTTCGATGGGGACGAAGAGCCCGCCGAGGAGGAGGTCGAGCCGGAGGACCTGACGGTCACCATCGAGTTGGCCGACGATCCTGTCCGGCTGTACTTGAAGGAAATCGGGCGCGTCGAACTGCTGGGCTCAGACCAGGAGCTCTGGCTGGCGGTGCGCATGCAGGCGCCACGCCGGCTGCAGGTCCTGCAAGCCGGACGCGCTGCCCGGCGCAAGGCGGCCGACCAGGCGCTGGCAACCCAGCAGATGCTGTTCGACGACATGCGGACCACCTGGAAACGGGTGCAGGAAGACGCGCGCCGGCTGCGCTGCGCCGAGCCGAACCTCTTGCTGATCGTGGCCGAAGCGCAGCAACTGCGCCGGACGTGGCTGGGGGAGATGCCATCCTTCCTGCGCCGTTGGCTTAACAACGGCACGTGGGGGAGCGACCCTGCCTGGGAGAACACCGCCCGCAACGCGCTGGATGTCTTCCTTACCGTGTACCTGATGCCGCCGAGCGTGCAACAGAAACTGCTGGAGCGAATGGCGCGCTACGGCGGCTTGCCCCCCGTGAAGACCTTCCTCAAGTGGGTGCCCGACGCGCGTGCGCTGCAGGCAGATGAGCAGCAGATCTCCGTTCTGGCTGACGAGGCGCAGGTGGCGCTGATCCGCTCTAACTTGCGCCTGGTGGTCAGCGTGGCCAAGCGCTACATGGGGCGGGGGATTGCCTTCCTTGACCTGATCCAGGAGGGTAATATCGGCCTGCTGCGGGCAGTCGAGAAATTTGACCCGGCCAAGGGCTACAAATTCAGCACCTACGCCACCTGGTGGATCCGCCAGGCCATCAGCCGGGCGATCGCCGACCAGGCACGCACCATCCGCATCCCGGTGCATATGGTTGAGACGATCAATCGCCTGATGCGCATCCAGCGCCGCATGGTGCAGGAACTCGGGCGCGAGCCGACTTCAGAGGAATTGGCGCTGGAGATGGATCTGATGGAGCCGAGCGAGGTCGCAGCCATCCTGCGGGCACGCGCGGAGGAGACTCCAATCGATCCGGCGCTGGACCGCAAGTGGCACCGGGCGGCCACCAAGGTCAGGCGGATCATGCGGATCGCTCAGGAGCCGATGTCCCTTGAAACCCCAGTAGGCACCGAGGAATCCAGCCAGCTGGGGGATTTCATCGAAGACGAAACACTGCCCGAGCCGGTCGACGCCGCCGCTCGCGAGCTGCTTAAGGACCAGGTGCAGAACGCTCTCTCCG
>JBFYRF010000190.1:0-5733 GCA_041302385.1 Anaerolineales bacterium
TTCTCTCATTCGCGGCACTCCCGGCGCCGGTGGTCCGCCGCCAGGGACGATTATAGGCCCAGGGCGGGAAAGGCCCGGCGGTCGCCAGACGGCTGGACCAGCGGGTTCAGGCAGGCGAGAACCAAGTGGCGCTGGACTACCCCTTCCGTCGGCTGACCGGAATCGATCCACGAATACCCCGTCCTCTGTCACATCGCCCGTAAGCCTCTGCACAACCGCACCGAAGAGAACCTGCTGGGCATGAAGGACTGCGGGCTCCTAACGTGGGTGCCTGGTGGAATGGCTTGCCCGAATTGCCTGGAGTCCAGGACAGCCAGACTCGGCCAGGCTACCCCTGCTCTATGCGGTGCACAGGCAGTAGTTGTTCCTCGACATACGGCCCGCGCTGTCCTACGCAGAGAGGAGTGGGTGTGACCGCACACGCGGGCTTGGCGCTCCCGAGCGGCCGGCCTGTCCTGGGTGATCCCAGGTGGCGGGCACCGGTAGGGAGCCCATCCCCGCTGCCCATACGCTCGATTGACGAGGGTCCAGGGCGAGAGTATCCTTCGCCAGATGGACCAGCTCGGGTTGTTTCTGGCGACATCGCCGGTGCTCTCGGTCAGCGAGGTCAATCGCCACTTGCGGCTGCTGCTCGAGGCCGAGGAGCCCTTGCAGGACCTCTGGGTGCGGGGAGAGATTTCCAATCTCTCGCGACCGGCATCCGGACACCTGTACTTCAGCCTGAAGGACTCTCAGGCCGCGCTGCGCTGTGTCATGTGGCGGGCGGATGCCCAACGTCTCCCCCTCCCGCCGCGCGACGGCCAGTCCGTTGATGTTCATGGATACGTCAGCCTGTACGAGGCCGGCGGCCAGCTGCAGCTGTATGTCGACACGCTGCGAGCGGCCGGCGAGGGAGCCCGCTATCAGGAGTTTTTGCGGCTGAAGGCCGCGCTCGGGCAGGAGGGGTTGTTCTCCGCCGAGCGCAAGCGACCGCTGCCCGCCTGGCCGCGGCGCATCGGGTTGGTGACCTCCGCCAGCGGGGCCGCCCTGCAGGACGTGCTGCATGTGTTGGAGCGGCGCTATCCGCTGGCCAAGGTCGTGCTGGCGCCGAGCGCCGTGCAGGGGGACGAGGCGCCGGCGCAGATTGCCCGGGCGCTCCAACGCCTGAATCGGCGGCATCGACCGGATGTCATCCTGCTCGTGCGCGGCGGCGGGTCGGCCGAGGACCTATGGGCGTTCAATGACGAGGATGTCGTGCGGGCAGTTGCCGGCTCGGCGGCGCCGGTCGTCACCGGCGTCGGCCATGAGACGGACATCACGCTGGCCGACTTCGCCGCCGACATGCGTGCCCCCACCCCCTCGGCGGCGGCGGAGATCGCTACCCCCAGCCAGGAGGCGCTCGGCCAGCAGGTGCACTTGTTGCGCAGGCGCTTGGCCGAGAGCCTGGCGCTCAGCCTGCGCCGCAGGCGAACGGAGCTGCGGGCACTGCAGACCAGCCTGCGGCTGACCTCGCCCCAGATGCGTCTGGCGAATGCCCGCCAGCAGTTGGACGACCGCATGCGCCGGGCGCAGGCTTCGCTTGCCCATGATCTCGCCCTGCGACGGGGCGCGGTGCAAGGCTGGTTACAGACGCTGAGCGCCGTGGGTCCGCAGGCAGTGCTGGCCCGGGGCTATGCTATCGTCAGCCTCGCATCCGACGGTACGATCGTGCGCAGCGTGTCGCAGGTAGCGGTCGGCGACACGCTGGATCTGCGCCTGGGTGACGGTGTGATTCCGGCTCAGGTGACGCCGGCTCGCGGAAGGAAGTAGACATGCCAAAGGCACGCCCCGCCAAGCAGCCAACGTTTGAGCAGGCCTTCGAGGAGCTGGGCGAGGTCGTCGCCCGGCTGGAAGCCGGCGATCTCCCGTTGGAAGAGGCCTTGGCCTTGTTTGCGCGCGGACAGGATCTGGCCGGCCGCTGCACGGCGATGCTCGATACGGCCGAGTTGCGGCTGAAGACCCTGGCCGAGGAGGACTTGACGGAGATCGGCGAGGACGATGCGGACGAGGACGGGTGAGGCATGCTTGAGGCTGCGCTGCACAATCCGGCGCTGATCAGTGCGATGGTCGCCTGGGGGATCGCGCAGGGATCCAAGGCGCCGATCGAATACCTGCGCAGCCGCCGCTGGGATTGGTCTCTGTATCTGCGCGCCGGCGGCATGCCCTCCTCCCACACGGCACTTGTCGTGGCCGTGACGCACGCCATCGGTCTGACCGAGGGATTCGACTCGGCGCCCTTTGCCCTGGCTCTTGTTGTGGCGATGATAGTTGTCTACGACGCGACCGGGGTGCGGCGCCAAGCTGGGCTGCACGCCGAAGTGATCAACGCCTTGGTTCGCGACCTGGTCGCCGGTCATCCACTCAAACAGGCCACGCTGGTCGAACTGCTGGGCCATTCCCCGCTGGAGGCGCTCGCCGGCGGATTGCTTGGACTGATCGTGGCGCAGCTGCTGGCGCCGTGGCTGGCCGCAGGATGAGGCCGATGCGTACCCCCGCTCAGCGCTGAGGGGTGAGACGACGGACGACCGCCCGCCCCAATGCGACCGGCTCGGGCGCGCCCAGGACGACCGCCACGCCGAGGAACACCCCCAGGCCCAGCAGCACGCCGCCTGCCGCAATCGCGATGGCTGACCAGGCTTGCGTCAAGGACAGCCAGCCGACCAGGGATAGCGACATGACCGCGGTCGAGGCTGTTGCCGCCAGCAAGCCCGGACGCAGGCGTTCCGCCTGCAGCCCATGCAATCTCCGGCGGATCAGTTCCAGCAGAACCACGCACTCGATTGCGGTGGCCAGCGAGTTCGCCAGTGCCAGCGCTCCATGCGGCATCCAGCCGATGGCGGCAAAAGCGCGCCACAACGCCAGGCTGAGCACGATGTTGAGCGTCATGGCGACCACGCCGATCCTCACCGGGGTGCGGGTGTCGTGCAGCGCGTAGAAGGCCCGGCTGACGATCTCCAACAAGGAATGTCCGACCAGTCCAAGGGCGAACCAGATTAGCGCCCAGGCGACCATTTCGGTCGAGTCGGCGCTGAAGGCCCCGCGCTCGAACAGCGCCGAGACGATCGGCGTGCTGAGCAGCGCCAGCCCCAGGCTGGCGGGGAGGGCCAGGAAGTACACCGCCCGCAGCGTGCTGCCCAGCGAGGTGCGCAGGGAGTCCAATTCGCCGCGCGAGACTTGTGCGGCAAAGGTCGGCAGGGCGGCGATGGCCGAGGCCTGGCCGATCACCGCCTGGGGCATGATCATCAAGGTGAAGGCGAAGGTGAGCGCAGACAGGCTTCCGACGGGCATGGCGGAGGCCAGGATGGTGTTCACCACGAAGTTGATCTGCACCACGGCCACGCCCAACAAGCGCGGCAGCATCAGTCGACCCACCTCGGCCACGGCCGGGTTGTTGCGCCCCAGGCTGGGCCGGTAGCGCCCGCCCAGCCGCAGCAGGCCCGGAACCTGGACGGCCAGATGCAGCACGGCGCCGAGAACGACGCCCCATGCCAGGCCGAAGATCCCCATCTGCGGCACCAGCAGCCACAGGCCGAGAATCCAGCCGACCCGGTACATCGCCGGGGCGAGCGCCGGGAGGGCGAATCGCTGATGGGCGTTGAGGATTCCCATCAGCAGACCGCTCAGGCCGAAAACGGCCGGGGCGAGCAGCAGGATGCGCATCAGCGAAACGGTCAGCTCGATCTGCGCCGGGTCGGTGAAGCCGGGGGCAAGGAGGGTGGTGATCAGCCAGCGCGCACCCAGGGCGGCCAGCAGGGAGGCGCCCAGCAGCACCAGCGCGACCAGGTTGGCGACGGCCGATGCCAGCCGCCAGGCGCCCGGCCGGTCGCCGCGTGTCAGGAAGCCGGTGAAGGTCGGGACAAACGCCGAGGCCAACGCGCCGCCGGCCATCAACAGGAACAGCAGTTCGGGCAGGCGGTTGGCGGCGTAGAAGGCGTCGATCTCGGCCTGGGTGCCAAATGCCTGCGAGACCAGCATGGTGGTCAGCAGGCCGATCAGGCTGGAAAGGGCCAGCCCCGCCATCACAATGCTGGCGCCGCGGGCAATCTGGCGATCGCCGCTGTTCATGGCCGGGGATTATAGACCACGGGCCATCTTCCTGGCGGAATCGAGACCCATCGCCGTGGGTGTTGCCGAACGGTCGAGCGGGATAGAATCAAACGCAATTCCGTGCAGTCCAAGGAGCCATCGGATGATTCGGGCCCAGCAACTTCCAAAGAAGGGCAGCCTGCGGACTTTAGACCCGGCGGCGCTCACCCCGCGCATGGTGCGCGCCCCTCAGGGAACCGTGTGGGTCGACTTTGAGGGGGAGCCGATCGAGACCTGTGAGCCGATCTTGCGCGATGTCTTCCGTTTCCATCCACTGGCGATCGATGATGCCCTGCGCGAGACGCACATCCCCAAGCTCGACGACTGGGGCGAGTACCTGTACATCGCCTTCCATGCGGTCAGTTTCAAGGCGGACGGCGGAGCGCGCGTCGATACCGACGAGGTGGACTTCTTCCTGGGGGACGGTTACCTGGTCAGCCATCACGACGAGAAGATCCCGATCCTCGATCGTGTATGGGATCGTTGCGAACGCGACGCGCGCATTTTGGGGGAAGGCCCGGATCACGCTCTGTATGTAGTGCTCGACGAGCTGGTCAACAGCTACATGGGGGCCTTTCAGAGCATCGATGAAGCGGTGGACAAGCTCGAGGATGAGATTCTGGTGAGTTCTGGACGCCAGACGCTGGCGAGCATCTTCAGCCTCAGGCGGGCGCTGGTGCAGCTGCGGCGGACACTGGCGCCGCAGCGCGAAGTGCTGAACTCGCTATCGCGGGGGGATTACTCCGTAATCGATGCTCGCGACCGGGTCTATTTCCGGGATGTGTACGACCACCTGGTGCGATTGTTTGACATCAACGAGTCGATGCGCGACCAGGTGAGTGGCGCCCTTGAGACATCTCTCTCGGCGACCAACAACCGTATGAACGAAATCATGAAGACGCTCACGTTGATCACCACGCTGTTCATGCCGATCTCTTTCATCGCCAGCTTCTTCGGTATGAATTTCTTCAGTCCGAGCCTCCCGCTCACCAACTGGACGGGGCGCGCCGCCTTCCTGGTGACCCTGGTGCTGACGGCGGCCATCCCGCTCAGCTTCTACGCCTGGTTCAACCGCCAGGGATGGGTCAAGGGGGGAGGTTCGTGACGACGCTCGCGACGGGCGGCAAGCCGATGCTGGTGGAGATCGACTTTCGGGTCAAGACCTACGATGTCGACTTCGCCGGCATCGTGAGCAACCTGGTGTATGTGCGCTGGCTGGAGGACCTGCGGCTGAAGATGCTGGATGAGCATCTGCCTCTCGAGCCGGAGTTCCGTCTCGGCCGCGGGCCGGTCCTGGTGCGGACCGAGATCGACTACCTGCGCCCGCTGCGGTTCGGCGACCAGGCGTTGGGTCGAATGTGGCTCGCCGGCGTACGCCGGGCCAGCTGGTCCCTCCAGGCCGAGTTCACGCTTGAGGAGCAGTTGGTCGCCCGCGCCCTGCAGGTCGGTGTGTTCGTCGACTACCGGACGCTGAAGCCGCTGCCGGTGCCGGAAGGGCTGCGCCGCGGGATGCAGGACGAAACCACCCGGGGCGGGAAGTGAGCCGTGCGGCGGGCAAGCCCGGGGTGTGACTGGCTGGGCATCGGGGGTCATGCCGCGCGGGGAAGGGCTGCTGCCCTTCCCCGCGCG
>JBFYRF010000255.1:0-9936 GCA_041302385.1 Anaerolineales bacterium
TACTTTCGGATGGGAGCAGCACGCTGGCAGACAGACCAGCAGCTCCTCGTCGAGTTTGGCGCGTGTTTACCGCCAGGTGACCCGTACCTTCCACCCCTTTGGTCAGCCGGTGCTCTCGTGAGCGGTTCCCCGCTGAAGCCTCAGGGGTCGCCCATGCTGAGCAGGATTCCCATTCATCCTTTTGCACTCACGTTGTTTCCGCTATTTTCCTTGCTGGCCCACAACTTGTCCGAGATCCCAGCTTCCCAGGCGCTCCGCCCAATTCTGGGGGCGATGATTGCCTGCGGCCTGATGCTCATTCTGCTGCATTCCCTTGTTCACAGCTGGCAGAAGGCGGCTGTCCTGGCTTCTATGGTCGTCCTGCTCTTCTTCTCCTACGGACATCTATACATGTCCCTCAAGAGCCATGCCCTAGCGAGCGTGGTTGTTGGCCGACACCGGCATCTCATCCCGGCCACAGCCATCATCGCCTGCGCAATTGCCCTTCCAGTCCTCCGGACCCGTCGCAACCTTGGGGGGGCAACAGCTTGGCTCAACTTGGTCGCGCTCACTGCAGTGCTCATGCCGCTGGCCGGGATCGGGTCCCGCGCATTCGTGCTGGCGCGCCAAGGCCGAGCCGCCGGCTCCCCCGAGATCACCAACGCGCATCTGCCGAACACTCAGGGCCCTCATCCGGATATCTACTACATCATCCTCGACGGATATGCCCGATCAGACTACATGCGGAGCGAGTTTGGCTACGACAACCGCCCCTTCCTGGACGGCCTGCGGGAAATGGGATTCCAGGTAGCCGAGCAAAGCCACTCGAACTACTCGCTCACCGCCCTTTCGCTCGGCTCGTCCCTTAACCTGCAGTACGTTCAGGACATGGGCCTGCTCCGGTTCCCAGGGACCTACCCGGCGCTCCTGATCGAACCCATCCATCACAGCCAGGTGCGCAGGCTGCTGGAGGAGGTCGGCTACCGAACCGTCGCCTTTCGTTCCGGCTATACGCCGACGGAGATTCTCGATGCCGACCTGTACGTCGATGCGCTCACCCAGGACCTGACCTCTGCGCCGGGCCTTCAGCTCAATGGGTTCGAGCAATTGCTGCTGCGGACGACGGTCGGATTGGCGTTCCTCGACCTGGCCGGCCATCAGTCGGGCGACTGGGTTCCGTTCGCCGCCCGCATGCCGCTCGATGACCAGGCAGCGATCGCCCTGGCGCAGTTCCAGGGCCTGTCGTCGATTGCCGCTGAGCCGGGCCCCAAATTCGTGTTCGCTCACATCCTCCTTCCGCACTACCCCTACCTGTTTGGGCCCGACGGCCAACGCCTTTCCTCCCCACCCGACTCCGAGCGAGACGCCTATCGGGATCAGGCCATGTTCGCCTCGAGGATGGCCCTGGCTGCTATTCAGGAGATTGCGGCCACATCTTCAACTCAGCCGATCATCATTCTTCAGTCGGACCACGGCGCCGACCGAGAGTGGGGCGGTGTCGACCAGCGCTTCTCCATCCTCAATGCTTATCTGCTTCCGGACGACTGCACGACCGCCCTCTACCCGACCATCACGCCTGTCAACTCATTCCGGGTTGTCCTCAACTGCGCCTTTGGGGGATCCTTCAATAGACTGGAGGACATAAGCTACCGGAGCCTCTCTCCAGGCGGCCGCAACTTCGAGTTCGAGCGGCTGGAGCCGGTAGACTAGGCCCTGCGGCAGCTGCCGGGTACAACTCCTGGGGGTCGAGTAAAATTCCGGGGGTCTCAGATCCTCTGAGCCCTTGAAGGAGATATCAACGAAGATGCACCTTCTCACCCTGCTTCGACCTGCCGCCTACCTCGACCCTGGCTCCGGCAGCTACCTGCTGCAGCTGCTGGTGGCTGCCGTCCTCGGCGCCGGCCTGGCCGTGCGCATGTACTGGGGCCGGATCAAGACCATCTTCGGGCGCAAGAACCCCGACGAGCTGACCGAGAATCCGACCGACAAGCCCGACGAGCTGACCGACAATCCGACCGACAAGCCCGATGAGCAGTGACCCGGCTCGACTGGGCGCCTCTTTTCGCGATCCCAGCGGCTACCTGTTCCAGCGCGACGGACGCCTGTACCGCCAGGTCAACCGCGCCTACCAGGCCGACTTCGACCGACTGCTCACCTCCGGACTATACGACGAACTGGTCAACGCCGGCCTGCTGATCCGCCATACCGAGTCGGGCGCCGCGCCACACGACCCATCCCTCGGTTACCGGGTGATCGAGCCCGAGCCGGTTCCGTTCATCTCCTATCCGTACGAATGGAGCTTCGGGCAGCTGCAGGCTGCGGCATTGGCCACGCTGGAGATCCAGAAGCGCGCCCTCGCCAAAGGGATGTCGCTCAAGGACAGCAGCGCCTACAACATCCAGTTCCACCGCGGCCGGCCGGTGCTGATCGATACGCTGTCCTTCGAAGCCTACCGCGAAGGCGAGCCGTGGGACGCCTATCGTCAGTTCTGCCAGCATTTCCTGGCACCGCTGGCGCTGATGGCCCACACCGACATCCGCCTCGGTCAGCTGCTGCGCGTGTACATCGACGGCATCCCGCTCGACCTCGCCAGCCGCCTGCTGCCGCGCAAGACCCGGCTCAGCTTCTCGCTGCTTAGCCATCTCCACCTGCACGCCGCCAGCCAGAAACGCTACGCCGACAAGATCGTCGACCGCAAGCAGGTGCGCCGGCGGATGAGCCGCACGTCGTTCCTTGGCCTGATCGACAACCTGGCCTCCACCACCCGCAACCTCACCTGGAAGCCTGCCGGCACGGAGTGGGGGAGCTACTACACCGTCCACAACTACACCCAGGCGGGCCTCGCCCACAAACAGCAGGTGGTGGATCGCTTCCTCGACCTCTCCAAACCGCAGACCGTCTGGGATCTCGGCGCCAACACTGGCCTGTTCAGCCAGCAGGCGAGCCGCCGGGGAATCGCCACGGTCGCCTTCGACATCGATCCGGCCGCCGTCGAGCTCAACTACCGCGACTCGACGTCCCGGGCAGACGCCCACATGCTTCCGCTGGTGAGCGACCTGACCAATCCCAGCCCGGCGCTTGGCTGGTCCAACCGCGAACGGATGTCACTGCTTGACCGCGCTCCGGCGGACGCCGTGCTGGCCCTGGCCCTCGTTCACCACCTGGCCATCGGCAACAACCTCCCCCTGCCGGAGGTGGCGCGCTTCTTCAGCCAGCTGGCGCCCTGGCTGTTGGTGGAGTTCGTGCCCAAGCGCGACTCTCAGGTCCAGCGCATGCTGGCCACCCGGGTCGACATCTTCGATCGCTACGACCGCCCCGGATTCGAGCTGGCCTTTGGCCAGCACTATCGCATCGAAGAAGCCATCGATTTGCAGGATTCAGAGCGGACCCTCTATCTCCTCCAGAGGTCGTAGGTCTGGCGTGCGCCGGTCCTGGATCCTTCATCCCTTCCTGCTCAGCGTCTTCCCGGTGGCCTCCCTGCTGGCGCGCAATGTCAGCCAGATCCCGACGAGCGAAGCTGCCCGCTCCGCCTTCGCCTGCCTGGCTGTGGCGGCCGTCGTCCTGCTGGTCTCCCGAGTCGCCTTGAAGGACTGGCATGCGGCTGCGGCGCTGGCGTCCCTGGCGCTGCTGCTGTTCTTCTCCTACGGCCACATCTACAACGAGATCGAGGGGCAAGTGCTGGCTGGCCTGACGGTCGGGCGGCATCGCTTCCTGGCGGGGCTTTGGGCGGGCATGCTCCTGGCAGGCGCAGCCTGGATCTGGCGCAGCCGGGGGACGCTGCACCGCTGGACGGGCCCGTTGAACCTGATCGCTGCCGCGCTGCTGATCCTCCCGCTGGCAACTCTGCTGCTGGCGGCGGCGCCAGACCAGCGGGCGCGCAGGACTAGCGCCACGGCGGCCGTGACGCCCCAGTCCACCCCCGGGCAGGACCTGCCGGATATCTACTTCATCGTCCTCGACGGGTATGCCCGCCAGGACATTCTCGAAAGCGTCCACGGCTTGGACAACTTGCGCTTTGTCGAGGGGCTGGCAGCCCGCGGGTTCACGGTCCCGGAGCGCTCCCGCAGCAACTACCCCAACACGGCACTGTCACTGGCTACGGCCCTCAACCTGGATTACCTCCCAGCGATCCTTCCCGACCTCGATCCGCAAAGCCGTGACCTTTCGCCGCTGCAGCAGGCCATTGTGGACAGCCGCGCTCGCCGCCTGGCCGAGGACCTCGGCTACCAGATCGTAGCCTTTGCCAGCGGTTACCGTCCTTCCGAGTGGACGGATGCCGATGTGTACCTGCAGCCCGACGCCCAAGGCGCAGCTGCCCGCGGGATGGCCGCCCCGCTCACGCCGTTCGAGGGAATGCTGCTCGAGAGCACCGCCGCCCGTTTGCTGCTCGAAGCCAACGCCCTGCTGCCAGCCTCGGTCCGCCTCGGCCTCGACGCTCCCTACCAGGCACACCGGGCACGCATCGACTACGCCCTGGATGGGCTTGGACAGATCGCTGCGCGACCGGAGCCGACCTTCACCTTCGCCCACCTGATCATCCCCCACCCGCCCTTCGTCTTCGGGCCGGATGGCCAGCCCTTGGCGCACTCGACTGCCTATACGCTTGGCGACACGCCCTTCGATGGCAGCCGCCAAGAGTACAGCCGGCGCTACACAGATCAGATCGTCTACCTGAACGCCAGACTCCTGACCGCGCTGGACCAGATCCAATCCCACTCCTCCATCCCCCCGATCATCCTCATTCTGTCGGATCACGGCTCGGGAGCCACGCCGCTCCCAGGTCCGACCCCGCCGGTGAACTACATCGAGGAGCGCTTCGCCAACTTCACGGCGCTCTCTCTGCCCGGCTGCGCCCCCGCGCCGCTGCCCCCTCACCTTTCCCCGGTCAACACCCTGCGCCTGGTCTTCTCGTCCTGCTTCGGACAGGATTACCCCCTGCTCGAAGACCGCAGTTACTTGTCGTCGTACGTTCATCCGTACGATCTGCGCGACGTCACGGATCAGCTGGGCGACTGATCGGGAAACCAGCCGTTCAACGCATGTCGCGCCTTGCGGCGCAGATTGACCGGTTGCTGCGTCACACCTACCGGGGCGCATTTGTCCTCGCGTGGCGGGAGGCGCGTCGACGTACCGCGTGGGTCGAGGCCGCACCCGCAATTGCCTGCCCGGGAGCAGCCGGCGCGCCGGCAACCGGAATGGCCTTGGTGGAGGCCAGCCCTGGGAGGAGGGGCTCGCCTGCATGCCATCCGGGTTCTTCCGTGTGCCGGCGACGGTCCACAACCGAGATGCCCGCCAGCAGAGCGGCGGGCATCTCGGTTCGGGTCCGGCATCCCGGGCGCATGCCTCGGAGGACACAGGGCGAATTGTGGACCAGGGCTCTCGCACCTGGATACAGGAGCCATCGCGCGCCACAGTAGGCCTCTGCGCGGTTGACGAGCGCGGCCCCCGGCCCAGAGTCGCTGACCCTGCCGGCACTGCATGACCTGATCGGCGGTTGCCGACCCGTTCCTTTCCGGCAGCAGCAGTCCGCTGCGCGCAACGGTCAAGCCTGACCGAGTGAGGCGCGGGGACGGCAATGCCGCTCGCATCCTCCGAGTCTGGCCAGCTCACTTCGCCGGAGAAGGAAGGGCTTACTGTGGAAAGAAGCGGCCGGGGAAGCCCCGGCCCCTCCATCGATCCGCGATCTGGTCGTTGGGCTTGGATCAGGCTACGGCAGGAAGTCGAGCGGGTTTACCTTGCCGTAGCTGTCATTCATCATCTCGAAGTGCAGGTGCGGGCCGGAGCAGTTGCCGGTGCAGCCCATGCCGCCGATCGCCTGGCCGGTGAACACGGCCTGGCCGCATCCGGCGTTGATCGTGCTCAGGTGGGCGTACAGCGTCTGCCAGCCATTGCCGTGATCAATGACGACCACGTAGCCGTAGCCCCAGTCGTTCCAGCCGGAGTACACCACCACGCCGCTGTCGGCGGCGAAAATACCGCTGCCGACAGATCCGCCCAGGTCAATTGCTGGGTGAATCCCTGGGCTGTAGTTGTAGCCGGAAATCCAGGTCGAGGCGGTCGGCCAGGCGAACGAACCGGATCCGATCGGACCATCCGAGACCGCGCTGCACGCACCCGGGCCAAGGATCTTGGCCGAGGCCGGATTGGCGCGGGTGATGCGGGGCGATTTCCAGGTCGGGGCATCGCGTTGTCCGCTGGGGATCACCAACGCCACGCCCTCCTCAATCCCCGGATTGGTCACATCGATTTCGAAGTCGAGATTGTTCCCCGGCCATTCCAGAATATCCGTGGAGGCGACGCGGTAGAACGTGGCGACTCCCTCCAGCGACTCTCCGGCGCTCCAGACGTGCAGCGCGCCATCCACCGGCAAGATGCTCAGCTCCTGGCCCGGCTGCAACGTGTGCGGATCGCCGTCCAGTTCCAACCAGTTGCCCCACAGGATCGTCTCGGGCTTGAGGCTGAACTTGTCGGCGATGCCGAACAACGTGTCGCCCTTCTGGACGACGTACTTGACGATCTCCATACGCGGCCGGCTGGGGACGACGGTGTGCACGTCGGTCTCGCGCTCAATGCCGAAATCGTAGACAGGCCCCCCCGCGGCAAACTCCGGTAGATCCGAAACCGAGAGCAGTTCACCGGGGGCCGGGGTGGACTCGGAGGACTCGGAGGGCGCAGCGGCGGCTGCAGCCATCGTCGGCCGCTCGGGAAGCGCAATCAGCCCACGGCGCACGGCCAGGACTCCGAGCACGATCACCAGGATCAGGCCGGCGTGGCTGCCATAGCGCAGCAGGTTGTCGCGCCAGCCGCGGCGGCGCACTTCGTCCCACACCTGGCCGACCGTGCGCAGGCGAGGCCGGCGCTCGGCCGGGGCGGGTTCGGGTTCCGTTGAGCTTGCGGGAGGGTTCTCCGGGGTGTCCATGGGAGTTGGCATCATATCGGTCAGCGGATGGGTCGTCAAGTCCGCGTTATGTCGCCCTACGGGAGCACGGACCACGGGCTGACGAAGCCGTCGCCCAGGCGAGTCTCGAAGTGCAGGTGGGTGCCGGTCGAGTTGCCGGTCGAACCCATATGGCCGATCACCTGCCCCTGGCCCAGGCTTTGGCCGCAGGCGACGCGCGTGTCCGACAGGTGGGCGTAGAGCGTGAGCCAGCCGGTGCCGTGGTCAATCATGACCATGTTGCCGTAGCCGTTGTTCGACCAGCCTGAGTAGACCACCACCCCGCCATCCGCCGCCCAGATCGGATCGCCCGACCCGCCAGCGATGTCGATTGCCAGATGGCCGGACCAATAGTCGTTGCCCGAGATAAAGTGGTTGGCGCTCGGCCAGATGAAGCCGCCCGTCCCGACCGCGCCGGAGGAGAAGTCGCCGCTACAGCCGCCGGGCCCAAAGGCCGCTCCGACGCCGGCCCGCCCGCGGGCGATGGTCGGGATGAACCACGACTTGAAGGGCCGCGTGCCCCCAGGGATGATCAGGCCTGCGCCATCGGAAACGGCCGTGGTCTCGTTGATCTGGTTAGCCGGCCACTCGACGATGTCCCCCGGCTCGACGTTGAACTCCTTGGCGACCGAGGCCATGCTGTCGCCGGCCTTCCACTCGTAATAGGCGCCGTCAACCGGCAGGATACGCAGCTCCATGCCCGCCTGGATCAGGTGTGGGTCATCGTTGAGCGTGTCCGGGTTGCCCCACAGGATGGTTTCGGGCTTGATCGAGAACTTGTCGGCAATGCCGAACACCGAGTCGCCCTTCTGCACGGTGTACAGCAGGACGTCGACGCGCGAGCGGACCGGCGCCTCGGTGTCAAGCAGGCTGCGCCGGGCGATGGCTGGCTGGCGGCCGGCTTGAGCGAACGCGGGCAGAGCAACTTCCTCCGTCGTCAGCTCGGTGGCCGGGGCGACGGCACTGGGCGCGGGGTCAGCCGGCGAGCGGCCACCCAGATTGAGGGCAATCGCCCAACCCGCGGCGGCCAGCCCGACCACAGCCAGCAAGTAGGGCGGCGCGGCTTTCCAGGAGCGGCCGGAGGTCGCTTGCGCAGGGTCAGTCATCGGTCTCCGTGAGACGCTCGAGGAACTCCATGTTGTTGGCAGTCTTGGCCATGCGCTGGATGATGGCTTCGGTGGCGTTGGTGATGTCCATCCCGGCGCCCGATGGCGGCGCGCTGACCAAGTGCGAGAACATGCGCCGCATCAGCCAGACGCGCGGCGTGATGTCGGGCCCAAGCAGCAGTTCCTCGCGGCGGGTGGAGGAGCGCTCGATGTCGAAGGCCGGGAAGATTCGTCGTTCCTGCAGCCGCCGCGACAGGAGCAGCTCGAGATTGCCCGTTCCCTTGAACTCCTCATACACGACATCGTCCATGCGCGATCCGGTGTCGACCAGGCAGGTGGCCACGATCGTCAACGAGCCGCCCTCCTCGATGTTGCGGGCTGCACCGAAGAAGCGCTTCGGTGGATACAGCGCCGCCGGATCGAGGCCGCCCGACAGAGTCCGCCCGGAGGGGGTGACCATCAGGTTGTAGGCCCGCGCCAGGCGGGTGATCGAGTCCATCAGGATGGCGACGTCACGTCCGCACTCCACCAGGCGCTTGGCCCGCTCCAGCGCCATCTCGGCCACACGCACATGCGAGGTGACCGGCTCGTCGAAGGTCGACGAGATCACTTCGGCGTCGACCGAGCGGTCCATATCGGTGACCTCTTCCGGCCGCTCACCAATCAGAGCCACCATCAAGTGCACATTCGGGTAGCGAGTCGAAATCGCATTGGCCACCTCTTTGAGCACGGTGGTCTTGCCCGCTTTAGGCGGGGAGACAATCAGGCCGCGCTGCCCCTTGCCGATCGGTGAGATCAGATTGATCATGCGCGTGGAGAGGGTGAAGCGGTCGGTCTCCAGGTCGAAGCGCTCGAGTGGGAAGATCGGCGTCAGGTCCTCAAACTTGGGCCGGCTCTTGGCCTCCTCCGGGTCGAGGCCATTGATCGATTCAACGCGCAGCAAGCCGTAGTACTTCTCGGTCTCCTTCGGCGGGCGAATCTGGCCGATCACCATGTCGCCGGTGCGCAGGCCGAAGCGCCGGATCTGTGATTGGGAGACATAGATGTCGTTCGGGCCCGGCAGGTAGTGGTCCGCTCGCAGGAATCCCATGCCCTCGTTCATGATCTCGAGGATCCCCCCGCGCAGCTCCAGGCCCTGCCGCTCGGCCTCGGCCTGCATGATGCGCAGGATCAGATCCTCCTTCTTGATGCGGGTCGCCCCAGGGACATTCATGTCCTTGGAGAGCGCCCGCAGATCCGTGAGGGTCATGGACTCTAGCTGGGTGATATTCATTTGGGTGGACTCCCTGTAGGAGCTCGGCAGAAGTTGGGCCGCGCAGACTGGCCCTGCCAAGTGCATCTACGGTATCAGTCGGTGAGAATCAATTCGATGAGGGCTGAACAATCTTCGATACTGGAAGATCAAGTCGGGGGGAAAACCCGGATCCAGTGCCCACTGGAACTCGGACATTCTAGCACCATCCGGGCAACCCCGCAAGGCCGCCGTCCGGGCAAGTCTCACCTTGGGCAACCTGCTGAACCCCGCCCTGCCTGCAGCGGGCGGCCCCCCGCTTCGGCCTCGCCCCCAGCGGCCGAGGCCAGGGATCCGCGGCTCAGCCCAGAGCACTGGACGGCCCTGCCCGCCCTGCCATCGCTCGGCCGAGAACGAATTGCGCAGAGACGTTCGCGCCGGTGGGCAGGCCGCAGCAACTGGCATGCCCATCTCACATAGCCGCTCAGCAGGTCCCTGCCCACTGGGTCTTAGGCAAGGCAGGGGATTTTCGGATCTCGACCCTCGGCAGCTCTGGTTGCCTACCCTTCTGGGGGTTCGCCGGGATCTGCCCCTGCCGCAGTCAAGCGGATCCGTCTGCGCCGACTCCGTCCAGGCGTTGGTCCCCCTCCCCGCGTTCCCCGACACGCGGCTCGGTCGCTCCG
>JBFYRF010000260.1:0-8407 GCA_041302385.1 Anaerolineales bacterium
CTTCGAGCCAGGCAAAGTAGAGCACATTGCCCAATTGGCCGAGGAACCTCGGCGTGACAAGCTCAGCGGGAAGCCGACTCAGGCATCCGGCCTGTGCGGCGGCAGCTGCCTCATCGGGGTAGATGCGAAGCTTGAAGTGATCACCGCCAGCCCCCTGCACCAACAGGGTTCTGGGTAAGGTGACAGGGGGCATCAGTTCCCGCAGCGCTTCCCGCCCGGCATCCTGGGCCTCGGACCACAGGCTGTCTTCCGCTGGCGTGGCCATCTTCTCGGCCTGGCGAGAGGCGGCAGGCACAATCACCTCCCGGGTCGGTAGTACAGCCGGAAGATTCGGTCGTGGATGCCGAGCAGCAGGCGTCGAACCCACGCCATGTCCCAGAAGCGCCCTCTCGGCTGAGGCGCTCGAGGCGCCGCCACAGCCGGCAGCTGGGGAGCGATCTCCAGCGTGTTGCCCATGTGAATGGCCAATCGGTCTGCAACTGCCAGGCGCAGAAGATTGCGCGCATCTAGAGCCGCATCGAATTGAGCGACATCGGCGCCCATTGGCCTGTTGGTTCGGAACGGCACCATCGAGCGCGCCAGCTCGCTGCGAATGACGAACTGGTAGTGCTGCGCCGTCACATATGCCGGCACACCCCGGCACGTGAGGCGGTAGTCCTCGGCCGGCAGGTTGGCTCCACCTTCCTCCACTTTGCCGAGTGAGCGGTCATGGTCCTCGATCCACGTTCGAGGGATGTGGTCACCCAGGTCGACCTGAATGTCCGGATGGGCCGGCAGCGCCCGGATCGTGTTCTGGGTGAAGTCCCGCCGCTGCCGGCGGGGCTGGCCCGTGACTGAGCCCACGCCAGGATAAGCGTCAAAGATCTGCAGGTGGCGCTCCAGCCAGCCCGGGCAGAAATACACGTCGCTATCGGCGTAGGCCAGGTACTCCCCCGATGCGGCGCCAAAGATGAAGTTCCACGCGCCCACCTTGCCCAGGTTCGTCTCCGAGAGCAGCAGATATTGAAGCCCACCGGACTGATGCTCGGCCAGGAGGAACTCCCGCACCTCCCGGCACGAGGCGTTATCGAACACCATCAGGTCGTAGTCGCCCTGGGTGTGACGCCTCACGCTCTCCAGGCAGACCTTGAGTACCTCCAGGCCTTGGTGGTAGTAGCCGCTCAAGAACGGGAGGTAGCTGATCACGGCTACCAGCACCGGAGCTGGTTGCGCGATCCCCTCAACGAACTTGGCTGGATTCTGGCCTAGGCGAGGCATGCATTCGGCTCCCGGCGAGCGCAGGCGCTATCCATCGATGGAGGTCTCATACCCCAGCCGCTGCAGCGTGGGTCCGGCGGCGTGGAGGAAGATCGCCTGATCGTCGCGCGTCAACCACTGTCGCCAGCCTCCTCGTCTTCCCTTGCTGACCAACTCGGCCAGCGCCGGCTCCTGCTTGCCCTGCCATTCGGCGTCCGGGTTGCTGGCGAGCTCGCCGGAGATGGCCTCTCCCATCCCAGGATAGGGCGCGGCAACTCCCAAGAAGGACCACAAGTCCTGCAAGACGTCCGGCGGGTCAGCCAGGAGATCCTCATAGCGAATCTGGCGAAAGCGATCCGCCAGCAGGTCGCCTGCCGTGCCTTGCGTTCCATCGACGTTGGCCGCCCAGGCACGCGCTCGGCGTGCCAACGCCTTGGGGTCGAAGAGCGAACGTCTGCGCTCGAGAAAGCAGGACGGATCCCGCAACAGGGCTTGCCGGGTCTGGCGCTCGGCCCGGGACAGCGTCGCTTGGTCATCGACAAACGCCTGGAAGAGATGTGAGAGCACAGCATCTCTGCCATCGCGAACAATCGCGATCAGCCGCCCATCAGGGTACAGCATGTTCATCCGGCGAACCGACTGCTCGCCCGGAATATCGCTCGGGCTCTTGTCCCCGACCACACGCTTGCCCACCTGCCGCGCCTCGCGCTCCAGCAGAAAATCAACGGCTGCTCGGAGCAAAGCCAGCGAAGGATCCCGCCCCTGGTTCCAGCGATTGTTCCTCCGCCGGAGCCATTCGAGCGTGTCCGGGTCGGACAGCAGCGAAGTGACGAACGGCGCACGGGTGAAGAAATGCCCCTGCCAATTGCAGTGCACTTCGGGATGCACCCGCAGCAATCTGGCCAGCAGCGTGGTCCCCGACCGGGCGTGGCCGAAGACGAAGAACTTCGGCATGGGGAACACCGTCGTCAGCTCGACGATGTCCTCAGGCCCGAGGGTCCGGTTCAGGTCAGGCTCAGCCGGCCCCTGGACCAGGAGCCGCAGCGCCAGTTTCACTCGTCGACGAAGGTTGACGGGCACGGCAATCGGCTCAGCCCGCGGCGATGAAACCGCGTTCGACCAGGTGGTCGATGATCCGCTGTGCGTTCTCCTCCGCGCTAGCCTTGACGGTGTCCAGTGTGATCTCCGGAGAAATCGGCGGCTCGTAGGGATCGTCGATCCCCGTGAAGCCCGTGATCTCGCCGCGGCGCGCCTTGGCGTACATCCCCTTCTTGTCGCGCTGTTCGCAGACTTCCAGCGGCGTGTCCACGAAGATCATCACAAAGTGATCGTCACCAACCATCTTCCGGGCCTCATTGCGCGCCATTCGATAGGGGCTGACGGCCGAACAGATCACCGTCCCGTGATGGCGGACGATCTCGCCGGCGACGAACCCGATCCGCAGGATGTTCGTGTCGCGGTCCTCGCGGGAGAACCCCAATCCCTTGGAAAGCTGGGTGCGAACGACATCGCCATCCAACACCGTGACCTGTCGACCCCGTTCGAGCAACAGTTCGGCCACGATATCGGCGGTGGTGGTCTTGCCGGAGCCGCTCAGGCCGGTGAACCACAGGCACACGCCCTGACGATGCCGGGCCGGATAGGTTTCAGTGAGAATCGACGCGGTCTCTGGTCGAGTGAACCAGGCGGGCAGCGGTCGACCCTTGGCCTGATACTCCTCACGCAACTGCGTCCCGGAGAGCGAGAGCACCCGCGCTCCCTGGGGAACCTTGCGAGCGTCCTCGTATCGATCCTCGTCTGCGAGGTAGACCAGTTCATGAAACGGCAGCGGCGTGACGCCCAGTTCCGCCTGGTGCTCTGCAACCAGCTCCTGGGCGTCGTACGGGCCGTAGAAGGGTTTGCCGGAGGAGTCCATGCCCGGCCCCGCATGATCCCGCCCAATGATCAGGTGCGTGGCGCCATAATTCCTTCGAATGAGCGCATGCCACACTGCTTCCCTGGGGCCTGCCATACGCATGGCCAGCGGGAGCAGGCTGAGCATTGTGCGCGCAGGATCGTAGTATTTCTCAACGAGCGTCGAGTAGATCCGCACACGCGTGAAGTGGTCGACATCGCCGGGTTTGGTCAGGCCGACGACCGGGTGGATCAGCAGACTTCCATTCACCTCCTCGGCAGCCCGCTTGGTGAGTTCCTCATGGATGCGGTGCAGCGGATTGCGGGTCTGGAAGGCCACGACGTGCTCATGGCCCATCCCTTCCAGCTTTTCCCGCACTTCGCACGGGGTTCGCCGCAAGGAACGGAAATCATAGTAGCGGGGTAGGTTGAGCACCTGGATGGGGCCCGATAGACTGACCTCTCCCCAGGAGTCCATCTCGGACACCAAGGGGTGCCGCGGGTCCAGCGTCCCCAGAACCCGCCGGGCTTCCTCCGTCCGATCGCAGCGATAGGCTTGTTCGATGGTCATGATCGCCAGGATGTCGTTGCGCGTGTCGCGCAGAACAATCTCCTGGCCCTCCCGTCCCAGCCAACTGTCGTTCACCGGGAGGGTCACCGGGATGGGGTACAGCACGCCGTTGGCCAGGCGCATGGAGTCGATCACACTCTGATAGTCTTCCTGTGACATGAAGCGATCCAGCGGCGAGAACGCTCCAGTGGCCAGCAGTTCCAGGTCGCATGTCGCTCTGGGTGTCAGTTGGAACGAGGGCAACTCACTGGCATGTCGCAGCAATGCCTCGCGCTGGGTCGTCTCAACGACCAGATCGACCAGCGCCCCACCGTATGGCTCAATCATTCATGTCTCCTTGATTCGGGCGTATCGTGCCATGGTTCAAGTTTGATCCGCGCGGGCCTAGGCGCGCTCCGTTCCCAGACTCCCCGATAAGCGTCGAATCCAGTAGCGGGTGGTCTCGATCGGGTGCATCAGCAGGCTGGCCAGCCTGACCAGTCGGCCGGGGCCCAAGACCAGGTAGACCTGGCTCTCCAACCGCCTGCCCAATGTCCCGCAGCCCCAGGGGTGATGGCGTAGACGGCTACCGTCCATCGTCCAGTCTGCGTCCACCAGACGAAAGACGGTCTCACGGCCGCCGCCGAGACGCACGTTCTCATAGCTCTCTGGCAGGCGGTAATGGGGCGCACCTCCGGGAAGGTGCCCGTAGTCATGGTCTTGGTGGATGGCCGTGATCGCACGGCTGGCATCGATAACCGGCACCCTTCCACGGCGTGCAGCGTAGATCATCCAGTTGTCCCAACCTGCCCGCCCCAACGCAAACGGCGGCACGTTGGTGAACAGCGGGCGCGGGAAGACGAAGTAGTCACTGCCGGCGGGTGGATGCAGGCGGCCCTCTGTCCGTAGCCGGCTCCGCAACTTCGCCCGCCAGCCTGCATCGAACGTCAGAGCCTCCGTCAACGCCAGGTCCCAGCGCTGGCCAACCACCAGGAACGAAGTGAACCGGTGCGGCAGGGACTCTAGCGATTGCAGGAGGTCATCCATCAGGAGGATGTCGGTGTTGACATAGGCCAGCAGGGAATAGCGGGCATGCTGGTGCGCCAACGCGAAGATCGAATCCAGCCTCGGGGTCCCGTGCTCGTTGCGCGCCACTGCCGCGCAGTGCTCCGTTCCAAGCTCCCTTGCCGCAGAGGCAATTCCCGGCTCATCGCCCAACAACAGGATCTGCACCTCGCCTCCCAACTGCTGCCAGGACCGGATGGCGTTGCGCTGGATCAGGTCAATGTGCGGATCGGTGAAGGGCTTGGGAGCACTGAAGAGGGTCAACATTCGATTGCTGAAGCCGAAGTCAGGACAGCCTGGGGTGATCGCGCTCAGAACTGCTGGAACAACTTGGGGGTCTTGCTCGCCAACTCCCCCTCCAGGTATGCTCGCACCATACGATCCTGGTAAAGGTCATAGATCACCCGCAGATGCTCGGGCTTGAAATCGCTGGCCAGGAAGTTCTTGCCGGTGGCGCGCTGGCGGTGCATCCGCCACCCGCCCTGGTCACGATAGATCTCCAGCAGGCGCACAGCCGCTCGCGCCGAGGCGACGACGGTCTTGCACGCGACATCATGGATGCCGTCCCCCGGCTCCAACCCAGGGACTACTTGATGGATCACATCCCCGGCATCGGGCTCGGAGACGATGTAATGGAAAGTCGACCCGGCATAAGGGGGCTCCAGAAAATAGAAGGGCCAGAACAGCGTGGCTGCACCCCGGTAGCGGGGCGAGATGCCCAGATGCAGGTTGATCGTGTCGGGCGGCAGATGTTCCGCCAGAGGCGGCTTGATCAAGCCAGAACCAAAAACCAGCACGAGATCTGGGCGGACCGAATGGATGAAGTCAACACTGTCCGGACCATTCAACTCGCCCGGGGGAGCCTGGTGCAGGTCACAATCCGGCAAGGGTGGTGACCCGAAGTACTTCTCCTCGGCCTCGGCCCTCCGGGCAAAGTGCAGCTCAAAATTGCGCTTGTCCCCCTCGGCAGTTCCCGCCGGCGCCACGGGGATCAGGTTCTCGCGCTTCTCGACCAGGGCGCCGCACAGGGGGAAAGCGGCGTGTACCGTCTGGATGTAATGCAGGTGCCGAGGATGTGTGCCACCGATCCAGGCGATTCTCACCGTTACCTCCCCTGGCCTGCCGTTCGCTGCAGCAGGCCATGCCGGCGCAGGTTCTCGGCTGTGTCGTAGAGCTGACGGACCGGCAGCCCCGAGGTCTCCGCCACTTCCAGAAGTCCGGTTGACCCATCGGCCGTGAACATCACCCAGCGAATGGCATCGAGTTCACTGCCATAAGCGACGTTATCACCGCCGATGGAGTAGGTCCGATCGAGGTGGCTCTTGCTCGGGTCGACCGCCGACTGCTTGATCGACCCCCCGGTTGGCGGGTACAGCCCTCGCTTGCCGAGCATCGGCTCGGAGTAGGGGTTCTGGGATTCGTACTGCACGTCGAGTTCAAGCTTCTCGATGGTCAGCATGTACAGCTTCAGGCTGTCGATCAGACCGCCGGCACTGATGAACTCGAGGTTGTCCAGGGAGGTGTGATAGAAGGGGTACTCGTAGTACTTGTCCTTGCTGATGGTCCCGATCGGGATGCGGAAGAACGGCGCAGAGTACTGGGTCTCGTCGCTTCCGTTAATGTCGAAGGGATAGGCAACGTAGTCAAGCCGCTGCTCGCGCAAGGTCAGCTCAATCACCCGGTCGATGCGGTGATCCCCCAGATAGGTGCGCTTGAAACCGAACTTCCCCGGTCCGGCGACAGTCGTCGGGATGAGACCTCCCGAGACGCGCCGCATCTCCTCTTTATGCAAGCTCAGGTAGGCGATGGCGCCAATGGTCTCCGGAACCAGGATGAAACGGTAGGCGTGCCGATGCGGCCGAGACTGCAGCTCGCGCAGAAGCAGCGTCCAGAGGATGACGCCCGAGAGGTTGTCGTTGGCCAGCGACGGGTGGCAGCAGTAGCTGGAAACCAGGTACTCCTCCCCGCTCGTACCGGGCAAGAGGCATTCCCCGTATGTGAGGCCACCCGGCTGCAACGTGGCATCGATCACCACCCGGTAATCGGCGTTCCTGTCCAGCGTCTCCCGCTGCCGGTGCGTCAGGCAGAAGCCCCAGTCCCGGTTGTAGTAGGTCGTCCGGTAGGGGATCGCCTCCGGCAAGGCCGGCAGGGAGTGCAGGTGCGTGTCCAGTTCTTCGAAAGAGACCACGCCGTCAAAGGGAACGCTGTAACTGGCCAGGTGCAGGTTGCTCCGGCGGAAGTCGACCAGGCGCTCTCCGGTCAGGTCGGCGATGAAGGCGTCCCGGACATTCCATTCGTCCGGAACCACCCAGTCGAAGCACTTCGTGCCGGATGGGACCTCATGCATCTCGAAGTTGGCGACGGCCTTCAGCTGCCGGAGTGTCTGGCGCACACCCTCACCCGTCAGGCTGCGGCAGATCGGGAAGAGATCCCGCAGCAGCAAGTCGGCTTCCTGCTCCAACCGCTCCCAGACAAGCTCACGGAAGGTGAATTCCCCGCCGTTCGGTAACCGATCTTCAGCACGCATCTGGCTGTTCACCCCACATCACGGTGCGTCTTGTGCACAACACCGGCATTGATCGCCCGCAGGTCCGGCTGCAGCTCAAACAGGGCCACCACCTCCAACCAGGAAAAATCATCCCTTCCGCCAAAGTGGGCAAACACCCGCCGAATGAGCTCGAGGTCTTCCGGCTCGTCGACGGTCCAGCGCAAGTCTCCCAAGGGCGGCTGGTGCCGCAGGCGATGCACCCGGAAGCGCTCTCGATTCTCGTACAGGAAAGGCAGGACGTGTTCACGCTGATGCGGTTCGACCGCCTCCGCCCAGGCCGTGGCCAGCGGCGCCATGCCGCATACCTCCAGGTCCAGTCCAATGGGGAAGTCCCTGCCCTCCGGCAGACGATTGGCGACCAGGTCCCAGGCCGGATTCGCATCCAGGTACACCGCGACGGCCTGATCGATCAACCCGGGGTCGATGAGCGGGCAATCGGCCGTGATCCGCACGACGACATCAGCTCGGGCGCGGCGGGCGGCTTCGAAGACACGGTCGAGCACGTCGGAGCTGCTGCCGCGCGAGCAGTCAAAACCCATTGACTCACACGCCAGGGCAATCGGGTCATCGGCCGCTTCGGTAGAGGTTGCCACCACCACCGCATCCAACCGCTCCGCCCGCCCAGCGCGATCCACAACCCGGGCCAGCATCGGTCGGCCATGGATGTCGGCCAGCACCTTGCCCGGGAGACGCTGCGACCTCATGCGGGCCTGCACGACAGCAACCGCTCTCTTGTGGTCGAGCTTACCGTCCATGGACCACCATATCGTAAGCATCCAGCAGCATCTGCTGGTTGTGGCCCCAATCGGCATCCCGCTCGACGCGCTTCCGGCTGGCCGCACCGAACGGCCGCCAGCGCCCGCGAGTCTCAAGGGCGCCGAGGAGGGTCTGCGCCAGGGACTCCGGCGACCCATCCTCAAAGAGCCAGCCGTTCTCCCCGGGGGTCACCCACTCGCGGTTGGCGGGGATGTCGGAGACGATCGGCGGCAGACCGCAGGCCATGGCTTGCAGCAGGGTCACCGAACTGCCATCGCTGCGAGAGGCGCTGATATACAAGTCGGATGCCTCGAAGAAGCGGGCCAGCCGTTGTTCCTCGACTGCGCCCTCAAAGCGGA
>JBFYRF010000290.1:0-4167 GCA_041302385.1 Anaerolineales bacterium
AAGCCGAAAAACATCACGCCTGTGAATCCAACGAACAGCATCCACGTCCTTGCTCTCATCACACCCTCTCCGCCCCTGGCTGATCCAGGTACCCCTTCACGAACGTGCAGCGGGCACAGCAACATCGCCGTGCCCGCTGCACATTGCCCTGATACGCCGGCTTAGCGGCTGAATTCCATCACAGTCTGATCCTGATTCTCACCCGGAGCCCGCAAAGCCAGGCTGGGCTGCGCGTAGCGGTAGCCGGTTACCGTCTCCAGCCGAGCCAGGTAGGCGGACTCCTGTTCCATCACTCCGGCGGGCTCGCTGCAGGCCATGCGCGAGACTGTGCCCACATCCAGGCTGAGCGAACTCCCGCTCACCTGATAGGTGCCGGAGTAGGTGTTGCAGCCGGCCGAGCCATCGAAGGTCAGATCGGGATTCAAGCTCAGGGTGATTTCCGTTCCCCCGATCAGCGGCTGCAGCCCGGCCTCAGCATCATACAGCCTGGAGAGCTCGTAGTCTTCGCCGTTGAACGGAGGCACCGGAGGTACTGCCGTGGCTGTTGGTGGAACTGTGGTGGACGTCGGTTGCGCGGCCCCTGTCACCTGCACCCGGCGCTCAGAGCTGGTCGTCCCCCCCGGCCCCTTGGCCTCCAGCCGGTAGGCGTAGTCACCCGCTGCGCTGGGGCAGTCCTCCGTGGATCCCCGGACCGGGGCATTCGTCCACAGCGCACTGCCGTCTCGCGCCAGCTCGACCGAGTCCACCTTGCCGCTCACCTCCCAGCTCAAGTTGAAGCACTGACCCGCCGTGATCGAGGCCGGCTCAACCTGGAAGGTATCGATCCTGGGCTTGTCCGGGGACGGGGTGGGGGTGGCCTGGTTTGCAGGAACGACTTCAATCCCGACCCACACCCGGTCGCCGAAGGCCGTGTTCGAGGGCGCAAACAGGTTCCAGAAACCCATGTGGGTCCCCGGGTTCTGTGGGGCGACCAGATTGACGAACAGGTCATAGGTCTTGCCCGGCTCGACCGTGCCGACGATGAAGGTCGGCTTGCCCCCCATGCTCGCCTGGCTCGAGTTGCCGCCGGTGGGCGCCATGTAGTACCGCGGGTCCCAGGTGCACGTGCCAGCATTGCGCAGGCGCCAGCCCTTCTCAAAGTCCTCGCCAGGCTGGAACTGCGGGGGATTGGTCATCCCCTCATCATCGAAGGTCAGGTCCTCGACAAAGTCCATGCCGTCCAGACAGGCGCCCGGCGGCGTGGCGGTCGGTGTGGGTGTCGGCCCGGCGGGAGTCGCCGTCGCCGTCGCTGTCGGCGCCGGGGTCGGTGTCGGCAGAACCTGCTCGGGCGACAGGTTCAGATACCTCTGGGTCAGGTCGGCGATCACGCCCTCATTGGACAACGCCATCAGTGCACGGTTGATCTCCTCTTGCAGGGTGACAGCGCACGGGTTCAGCCCGATGGCGTACAACTGCTGGCTGCCCCCCGTGCCGACGACCTTGACCCCGCCCTGATTGGCGAACTCCAACGCCGGCTTGCTGTCCAACACCACGACGTCCAACCGGCCCTGGCGCAAGTCCTCTACCGCGTGGTCGATGCGCGGGTAGGTGAAGAGGTTGGTCACCGGCATCAGTCCCGGCTCGACCAGCGTGTTGCGGATCCAGCCTTCAAACACCGACTGGGTCTGCACGCCGGTGCGCAGGTTAACCAGCTGCACCGGAGCGGTGATCTCGTCGACGGTGGACTCCGCGCCCGCCAGCACGCCACCCTGGCTGACCAGGTAGACATTCGAGAACAGGAATTGCTCTCGGCGCTCCTCGGTCACGGAGATGGCGGCGATGGCGGCGTCGATCTGGCCGATCTGCAGCGCCGTCCCCAGGCCGTCGAAGGCCATGTCGCTGATCTGAACCTGCTTGCCCATCTTCTGCCCGATGGCCCGGATCAGCTCGACGTCAAATCCGGCCAACTGGAAGTCGTCGTCATAGAACGCAAACGGCGGGTAATCGGCGGACGTGCCGATCAGCAGTACTTCCGAGGTCTGGTATCGGGTGCAGTAGTCTGCCAGAACCTCCTCCGTCGGCGGCGGCGTGGCGCCCGAGCCGATGTTGGTCACCAGCCACACCAGCAGCAGCACGGCCAGCAAGCCCAGCACGGCCAGCACGGCGATTTGCCACCCTTTCATGCCAGCCGACTTACCGGTCGGTTCTGCCTGTGGTTCCCGGTTCGCGTCAGTCATTGTTCTTCCCTCCAGCACAAGCCGAGCCGGCATGCCCAGCCGATATCCGGCGGCACTCGATGGCCGCCACCGGCGTGGCAAGCATATCACAGGCCGCCTGTCGGCCTGAGGAAGACCGGCCTGCCCAGCCTGGCGTGAGCGAACCGGGCTCAGCCACCGGCCACGCGGGTCCCAACCAGTCCCCTCACGGACAACCTTGGGGCAGCTGTGGGATAATCCACTGTCACTTGAGCGCTTCAGGAGGGACAACCATGGACGTCGGCCCGATTCAAGTCATTGTGTTCGGTTTCGATACGACCGACAAGATGCGCGGTCAGATCCTTCAGGAGCTGACGCGCCTGCGCACTCGCGGGCTGATCCGCGTGATCGACATCCTGTTGGCCAAGAAGGAGCCCTCCGGCGAGATCCGCGCCATGGAGCTGGAAGGCCTGACCGCAGCCGAGAAGGCGCAATTTGGACAGGTGGTGCAGCGGCTGATCACGGCTGGCGGCTCGACGCCAAGCGCGGCCAAGCCGGCGTCCGGTGTTGAGATGCTCGATGCCTCGCTCCAGTCCGTCGGCCTGAGCGCGGCCGATATCGTCCGGGCGGCGAATGCCCTCCCGCCGGGCAAGGCCATCGGCATCCTGATGTTCGAGCACACCTGGGCCATCCCGCTGCGAGATGCCATCCGTAGCGTGGGCGGAATCCCGCTCACGCAGGGCTTTGTCACCCACGAAGCGCTCGCCCTGGTGGGCAGGGAAGTGCAGGCCGCCGCCGAGGCGCGGCAGGCTCTCGAACTAACCCAGGCGATCCAAGCAGTGGCTGTCCTGGAAGCAATGGCGGCCGTGGAACAGGCGGAGCGCATCAAGAGCGCCGTGGCAGCGGACGTGCTGCGCACGCTCGTGGCGGCCAAGATGATCGAGGATGCGGCCGTGCAGGAGGCCATTGACGTCCTGCTGGCGGCACGCCTCATTGAGAACCAGGCGCTGCTCGAGGCTTCAACCAAAGTGGCGCAGGCCAAGACCTAGCGCACAGCCCGGCCCGCAGAATTGCATCGCCCGGATGGGGTGAGCGGGGACGAGGCTGCTATCTCGCAACCTAGTTTCCAGCTTCTGACGGACCGGGCCGAGCCGGACAGGAAGCAGGGTAGACCGCATGGGCATCCGCGATTTCTTCAAGCGCCTCTTCAAGCCGTCCAGCAAACCCACCCAGGCCAGGCGGCGGTCCAGTCGATCCGAGCGCGAATATGCGGTGATCGGGCTGGGACGATTCGGGCGCAGCCTGGCCCGCCGCCTCGACCTGCTCGGCCTCACTGTCACCGCCCTCGACATCGATCCCCGCAAAACCCGGCTGATCGCTGACGACGTCAGCTCCGCGCTGACACTGGACAGCACGGTTGAAGCTGCCCTGCGCGAAGCCGACATCGAATCGTGCCACACGGTGGTTGTGGCTATCGGCGGCGACAATTTCGAGGCCTCCGCCCTGACCACGATCTCCCTGGCCAAGATGGGTATACCGAACATCATCGCCCTGGCCAACTCGCCACGCCAGGAGGATATCCTGCTGAGCATCGGCGCACAGCGCGTTCTTAATCCCGATGAGGACAGCGGGGTGCGCCTGGCCGACGAGCTCGCCGATCCTGGTCAGGGCGAGAGTTGGGCGCTCGACAACAACACCCAAGTCGCGCTGGTTCAGATCCCCAAGGGAATGGCCCGCAAGACGATTGGGAATTGCGCCGAACTCGGGGTCTCGGTCCTGTTGATCTATCGCGACCCCGAGACCCTGCTACACCCTGCCGAGGATTTCGCCTTGGAGGCCGCCGACCAGCTGCTGGTCGTCGGTCCAGCCGGGAATGTCCGAGCCTTCCGCCTCCTGGAGTAGCGGGGCACCCCAGCCGCCCGGGGAGCGCCCAGGCCTTCCCGCCCGGGTCTCCGGCAGACTGCTCTCCGCTGGCCACAACCGCATCCCAGTG
>JBFYRF010000295.1:0-9152 GCA_041302385.1 Anaerolineales bacterium
TGAGATAGCCCAAATTGGCAGGACACAGACTCACCCTGAACGACCGGCAAAGGACGGTCCACGTGACCTTGATCGCGATCAACGTACTGCTGGATCCAGATGCGGCCACGGTTGAGAAGGCGCAGGCGACAAACGCTAGGCTGCGAGAGGACTATCCTGGCGGTTTCGCCCTCGATACCAACCACGCGCCGCACATCACCCTGCTCCAGCGGTTTGTGCGAACGGCGGACCTCGACGAGGTTGCCAAGGTTGTGGCCGAAGCGCTGCGTACAGTGCAGTCGATGAGATGGGAAAGCCATGCGACTGGCTACTATGCCCTGGCCGACAAGGACCTCCGATTGGTGGGCATCATCATCGAGCCGACCGAGGATCTGCGCCGACTTCAGCAGAGGATCATCGACGCCGTCGCCCCGTTCGCTGTGGAGAAGGGGACAGGCGAGGCCTTTGCGCCCCGCGCCGACCGCGGGGCGATCAGCCAGCCGACCGTGGACTACGTGAACAACTTCGTCGGACCCCGCACCGGCACGAACTACCACCCTCATCTGACCGTTGGGATAGGTACCCGTGACTTTGTGGACGCTCTGAAAGCGGAGCCATTCGAGACCTTCACCGTCCGGGCAGTATCCGTGAGCCTCTACCAGGTGGGGGATTACGGTGTCGCACAGAGGAAGCTCTATGACCTCTGGAACGCTGCTGATCCGCTGCCCTCCTGGAACGATGGCACTGCCAAACAGGAGATTCTGGCCTACATTGCCAGGGTGACAAAGGATGGATCACCCGACTTCCTGCCACAGGCTGAACGCATCGCCGTGTTCGATAATGACGGCTGTCTCTGGCCGGAGAATCCGATGCCGTTTCAGGCGGCCTTTGCCATCGACGAACTGAACCGACGCATCGTCACTGAGCCCAAGCTCGCTTCGGATCCAATGGTGCAAGCTGCCTTGGCCGGCGAATTTGCCAAACTCCTGGAAGGCGAGCACTTCGATGGCATGATGCAGGTCTTGGCGCTCACCCATGCAGGGATGACGATCGACGGGTTTCGTGACGCCGTGGAGACATGGCTCGCATCGGCCAAGCATCCGCGATTTGGCAGGCCCTATGACGAACTCACCTACCAACCTATGCAGGAACTTCTGCGCCTTCTGCATGCAAATGGCTTCAAGAACTTCATCGTTTCCGGCGGCGGCGCGGATTTCCTGCGCGTTTGGGTGGAGCGTGTCTACGGCATACCACCGGAGCAGGTTGTCGGCTCGACGGCGCGGACGACATTCGAGCTACGTGACAGCGGACCGGTGCTGACCAAGACACTCGAGTATCTGTTCGTGAACGACAAGGAGGGCAAGCCAGTCGGCATTCATCAGTTCATCGGCCGGCGACCTACGATGTGTTGTGGAAACAGTGACGGCGACCATGCGATGCTGCAGTACACCACGATCAACAACCCGCGTCCCAGTTTCGGCCTCATCATCCACCATACCGACAGCGAACGCGAATATGCCTATGACGCCAAGACGAAGAGCACTGGAAAGCTCGTCGAGGCGCTCAAGGAGGCGCCCCAGCGCGGCTGGCTCGTTGTGGACATGCAGCAGGACTGGAATGCCGTCTTCCAGCCCGAGCAAAGGCACCTCGTTGAAGGATGACATGGTGCAGCGCGCGGATCTGGACGTGATCAACGAGGGTCCGGACAAGGCCGTGCAGATCTGGAACGCGACCGGCCTCCGCCCCATCCTGGCGGCCGGCAATCCTGACCACGACCTGGCCATGCTGGAGTTCACCCAAGGGCCCGCCGGGCAGGCGCTGCGCCTGCTGTTGGTGCATGACGATGGCGCCCGCGAGTTCGAATGCGTGCAGGAGCCGAACGGGGGCTGGAGGCCTGCTCGGCTTGCGGCTAGACAGCCGCCAGAATGAAGCGCGACTGGCGCCAGGTCTTTGCGAGAAGCTGAGCCCGGAGCTGCCCGGGAATGGCCGCCTGGCGAAGGCGTGTCGGCCAGCCGGGGTCGGTTGCCAGAGCCTCTCGGATCGGCGAGTCGGAACCGGTTCTGACGGTCGTGCAGCCTGCCGAGGAGGGAAGGCCGGCCGGAAGGCGGCTGGAGGCGGCGCATGGTGGAGTTCTGTGCCCCAATGTCCTGGGGGTGCTGACAGGCTTGTTGCGTGCGCCCGACAAGCGCCCTCCGCTGCCCGGCGCCGAAATTCACGGATTTCCCCCGCCGCGCGAGAGGTTCCGGTCATTCGGCACCCGAAAGCAGCGGTTCGCGATCGCGGGGTCGCTGGGCCGAAACGCTGGGGTGTCTGGGGACTAAGACCGAGATCAATGTGCCCGGCTGAGGGCGTGGAGAGAGGGGGATCGATGATCCATCTGAACGTGGCTCCGGATACGAAGCGCCTCACGTCCCCCCGGGCCGCCGCCGTAGCCGGGATTCTGTTTGGGCTGCTGTTTGGCATCAGCCTGACGCTGTTCCGCACTTCCCTGCCGGATGGGCTATCCGCAGGTGTTGACTGGATGGACAAGGGCGCGCCTCGCTTGAGGTTGGCGTTGGGCCTGATGCCCTTTGCCGGGATTTCCTTCCTGTGGTTTGTCGGGGTGGTGCGCGATCGGCTGGGCAGCTTTGAGGATCGGTTTGTCGCCACCGTCTTCCTCGGAAGCAGCCTGCTGCTTCTGGCGATGGTCTTCATTGCATCGGCGATTGCCGGGGCTCTGCTCGCGTTGAACCGTCCAGGATCCGCGTCAGGCCTCGACCCGGCCATCGCCAACTTTGGCCGTGCCCTGATGCTTCAGATCAGCAACATCTACGCCCTGCGCATGGCGGGGGTGTCGATGATTTCGCTGGCGACGATCTGGCTGCGCACGGGCTCGATGCCCCCGGCGGCGGGCTGGGTTACCTACGGCCTGGCGGGTGCGCTGCTGCTGGTGAGCACGCTCAATCTGTGGATCACACTCGTCTATCCCGGCTGGGTGTTGTCGATCAGCCTGCTCTTTCTGATTCGTCGTTCCCCGGTGCCGCGCGCCGGACCGGACGAGCGCACCGGCTGATGGCGAGGCAGCGTGCCCGCGGATCGCACTCCATCGCGCTCCTTGCGCTAGGAGCCCGGTCTTCGGAGGGGGCAGGGGGGCCCTTAAGACCCTGAGCGGCGATCCGCGAAACTGGCCTCTGCGCCCACACTGCCCATAGCGTCAACCGAGGAGTCTCACGATGCTCAGCCAACTGAAGACCCGCTGGACGATCCATCGGGCAGATCTTGGAGCTGACTTCACCGCCGCCTTCACCACCGGCGTTGCCAGCATCCCCGACAGCATGGCCTCGGCACTGCTGGCCGGCATCAGCCCGCTGACCGGCCTGTACACGATGATCGTCGCCACGCCGATCGGCGCCCTATTCACCAGTTCGGAAATGATGCACGTCTCGACCACCAGCGCGCTATCCCTGGCCGTTGGAAGCTCGCTGCTCGGCGTGCCGCCCGCATCGCGCTTACAGTCTGTCTTTCTGCTGGCTTTCATGGTCGGGGTGATCCAGATCGGCATGGGCTTGCTGAAGATGGGCTTCCTGGTGCGCTTTGTGCCCCACTCGGTGATGACCGGATTCCTCAACGGAGTGGCGCTGCTGATCATCCTGGGACAGCTGACCGACTTCACCGGTTACGACAGTCCCCTGTCGAACCGGGTAGCCCAGGCGCTTGACACATTGCTCAACCTGCGGGAGGTAGTGTTACCAGTACTGCTCGTCGGGTTGCTTATGGTGGCGCTGATCATCCTCCTGGGACGCACCCGGAGGCTGCGTGCGTACGCCTTTGTCTTGGCCATGCTGATCGCCTCGCTGACGGCGGCGCTGCCGGTGTTCGATGTGGTACCGCTGGTTGGAGATGTGACCGAGGTCCCCAACGCGCTGCCGCGCTTTTCCCTGCCTGATTTCTCCCTCGCGCTCGGCCTGATCGTCCCGGCCTTCGCGTTGAGCATCATCGGCATGGTGCAGGGGGCAGGGATCAGCCAGGGGTATCCCAATCCAGATGGCAAGTTCCCAGATCCTTCTGGCGACTTTCTCGGCCAGGGAGCGGCCAATCTGGTGGCCAGCTTCTTCAAGGGTATGCCGTGTGGTGGATCGCTCTCCGGTACGGCGATGGTGGTCAGTGCAGGGGCGCGGTCGCGCTGGGCGAACGTACTGGTGGGAATCCTCATCGCAGTCATCGTCCTGCTGTTCGGCGGGCTGGTCGAGCGGATCGCCATGCCGGCGCTGGCCGGACTGCTGATCGTGATTGGCTATCGCACCATCAACCCGGAAGCCATTCGGACGGTCTGGCAGACCGGGACGATCCCGCGGGTGGTGATGGTCACGACCTTCCTCGGTACGCTGATCATGCCGCTTCAGTTCGCCGTCTACCTCGGCGTGGTGCTGTCGGTGCTGCTCTTTGTCTTCCAGCAGGCAAATCGCATCCGGCTGGTCGAGCTGGTCCCTGGGGAAGGCGGCTTCCCGATCGAGCGGCCGGCACCCCGCCAGCTTCCCGGCGGCCAGGTCACCATCCTCTACCCGTACGGGAGCCTGTTCTATGCCGCCGCCCGGACCTTCGAGGAGAACCTGCCAGTGGCTGATCAGGCCCATCGGGCGGCGGTGGTCTTCGTGTTCCGCGGCTACGACGAGTTCGGCAGCACGATGATCAGCGTGCTCGAGCGCTACACGAGCACGGTGCAGAAAAACGGGGGCCGGATCCTCCTCGCCGGGATTGGGCCCGATGTGCTGGCCCAGTTCGAGCGCACCGGCATCGTGGCGCTGGTCGGTCGCGAGAGCATCTTCCCCGCCCAGATACAGTGGGGGATCGCGGCCAACCAGGCAGTGGAAGCCGCCCGCAGCTGGCTGGAAGCCGCGCCCTAGGAGAGGTGCCGCCTCGCCCAGGCTCACCCCGAAGCCCGCGCCGCCCGGCGAGCGGCTGCCCGCGCGTCGCCGGCGCGCCAGGGGTCGCCAAGATCACGGAAAGCGCGAAGGTGCATCATCGAGAGGCCGATCGGGGGGACGCCGTCTCCACCGGGCATCTGCCGCCTGCCGAGACGGTTCGGGGGTTGGTTACGGAGGCCTACACCCGTTTCCAGTTGATGGATGGTGGCGAGGTGGCCGACTACATCCCGGCGCTGGCGCAGAGCTAGCGTTAGCTCTTCAGGCTGTGGATCGTCAGTGTCAGCTGCGCGTCCTGCGGGCGGGAGATCTGAACACGCTCTGCTCGACTCAGAGCATCTCCGCGCCTTGCGTCTTCGCCCTGATCTGCCAGGAGCTCGGCCCCGATCGGGCGCTGGAACTGCTCGGCATCGACGCCACCGGCCATCCATTCAACTCTGTAATGGCCATCGTGTCCACTCCGACGCACACCGGCAATCCGTTGGTGAACGCCGGCGCGCTAGCCGCCTCCAGCCTGGCGCCGGGAGATACCGCAGACGAGAAATGGGACATCTTCCAGCAGGGGCTTTCCCGCTTTGCCGGCCGCCTGCTCGAACTGGATCCCGAGGGCCACTCATTTGAGGCGGCCTCCAACACGCGCAAGCAGGAGATCGCTGGCCTGCTGGAGAGCCACGGCCGGAGCTTCTTCGACCCGATCCTGGCGACCGACACCCACACGCGGCAGTGCGCCCTCAGGGTGAGCGCGCAGGATCTGGCGGTGATAGGCGCCACCCTGGCGGAAGGCGGATTGAATCCGGTCACCGGCGATCGGGTCATGGATGCCGTCCCCTGCGCCCGGGCGCTGGCGGTGATGGCGATGGCCGGGCTGTATGAGCACTCCGGCGGGTGGCTGTACGACATCGGCCTGCCGGGCAAGAGCGGGGTGAGCGGGGGGATCGTCAACCTCGCGCCGGGGAAGGGCGGCCTGGTCCAGCAGCCGGCTTCGATCTCGGCGGCTGACTCCCAGAAAGATCGGCTGGGGCAGGCGGAGGTACTTGTGGCGCTCAGCGAGGCTGATCGGTTCGGGCTCGCCCACGGTTCCCTCTCGGTAGCATTCTCATTGGAGGGAACCCTCCACCGTCGGTAGCTTCCTGGTGAGGGAACGCGAAGGGCGTCATCCGGCTGTCTGCCGTGGTAGTATCGGGGCGGCTCGGAGGCAGCCGGCTTCCAGTCGGACGGGCGTCCCATGAACGACGTGTTGCTCGATCTTCTTCCCCTGATCCTGGGCGCGACGCTGGTGCCAATCTACCCCATCCTGATCCTGCTGGTCCTGCTGGGCCAGGGAGGGGTGCGCGCCGCCCTGGCGCTGGTGGCGGGCACGCTGGCCGTTCGCCTGGCGCAGGGGCTACTGTTCGGTCCCGTGTTCGGAGCGGCGGCCGAAGCACACCCTGAAGAGGGACCTGAGATCATCGCCTCCACACTCCTGATGGTGTTGGGCGTGCTGCTGCTGCTCGCGGCGTTTCGGAAGTGGCGCAAGCAGACCGATCCGGACGATCCGCCCCCGCAGTGGATGGCCACCCTGGGCAGCCTGTCCCCGCTCAAGGCGTTTGGCGCAGGCGCGCTCCTCATCACCCTCGCCGTCAAACAGTGGGTCTTCACCTTGACGGCCATCGACGTGATCCAGGGTGGGATGCCGAGCGTCGCCGGCTTCGCCGGGTTGTACCTGTTCTACACCCTGGTCACACAGGCGCTGGTCTTGCCGCCGATCCTGGCGTACGCCCTCGCGCCGCAGCGGGCCGCCACGCCGCTGCGGGCAGCGCAGGGTTGGCTGGACCGCAACAGCCGCACGATCGCCATCGCAGTCTCGCTGGTATTCGGACTGGCGTTCTTCTACAAAGGCCTGACGGGCTTGATCGGTTGACCTGCAACGCGGACCCGCCGCGAGGGCGGCTGAGGGGATGCAGTGGCCCGCCGACCGGGCGGCAGGCTGATAGGGCGCACCCTCTAGGCGTCGGCCGCTGCAATTTGCGTTTCCCTGGAAAGGCGAAGGCCCTCGCCAGCCAGGCGCTGCCAGCGGATGACTGGCATGCGTTGACACGCCGCAAGGGCGGGAGGTGGCATGCTCCCGCCCGGAGAACGCGCGAGCCGCGATGGGTGCGGCGTCCGAGCACTCCTGGTCGCACCTAGGCTGTGACGCACCGGATGTCAGAAGGCCACCGCGGCGGTCAAGGCGAGAGCGGCGAACGGCAATGGGGGATGGATATGCACCAACGCGCTGAAAGCGATGAGCAGATCATCTCGACGGGGCACCTGCCCCCGGCCGAGCGTGTCCGGGCTTTGGTGACCGAAGCTCACTCCAGGTACCGTGGCAACGATGAAGGCGACGTGGCCGACTACATCCCGGCGCTGGCGCGGAGCCCACGTGAGCTCTTCGGAGTGTGCATCGTCGCCGTGAACGGCGCGGTGTTTGGCGCCGGAGATCAGCATTGGGAATTCTCGATCCAAAGCATCTCCAAGCCCTTTGTCTTCGCTCTGGTATGCCAAGAACTTGGCCCCGATCGGGTGCGCGAACTGCTGGGTGTTGACAGCACCGGGCAGCCGTTCAACTCTGTGGCGGCGATCGAGTCCAGTCCGACGCGCACGGGCAATCCGATGGTGAATGCTGGCGCGATCGCCGCCACCAGCCTGGTGCCCGGAGACACCGCCGAGGCAAAGTGGGGATTCATCCAGCAGGGGCTTTCGCGCTTCTCCGGACACCTGCTCGAACTCGATCCCGAGGTCTACTCGTCCGAGGCGTCGTCGAACACCCGCAATCGGGGGATTGCCTGCTTGCTGGAGAGCTACAAGCGGATCTACTTCGATCCGATCCAGGCGACCGACATCTACACGCGGCAGTGCGCCCTCAAAGTGAGCGTGCAGGATCTGGCGGTGATGGGCGCCACCCTGGCGGACGGCGGGGTGAATCCGGTGACCGGCGATCGGGTCATCGATGCCGGCACCTGCGCACGCGTGCTGGCGGTGATGGCGACCGCCGGGCTGTACGAGCACTCCGGCGAGTGGCTGTACGACATCGGCCTGCCGGGAAAGAGCGGGGTGAGCGGAGGGATCGTCACCATCGCGCCGGGGAAGGGAGGTCTGGCTACCTTCGCGCCGCCGCTCGACTCGGCGGGCAACAGCGTGCGCGGCCAGCTTGCCACCCGCTTCCTCTCGGAGCGCCTGGGCCTGAATCTCCTCGCGTCGAAACCCGATCCGCGCAGTTAGTTGTCCGTACGAGGTGACTTGAGTACCTGGATATGGTAAACTCGTGCATCCGACGACCAGCCGGCGCCGGTTCCCTCGTCGACCAGGTCCCACCCCAATCGATGGCTTCGCCCGCAGACGCTCGAGCGGGCAGGTGGGCGTAGGCGGGCACCTTCGGGGGACTGGCGCCGTCAGGCGCACGATCGCTGAGGGCATGCCAGCATGACAGAACCTGCCAGCTCGCCTGCGACTCCCTCCACCCCGCTCAAAGCCTCCTGGCTCCCCATGCTGGTGATCCTGCTGGCGCAGATCCAGATGGGCTTCAACGTCAACGCCATCCCGATCTCGGTGGGTCCGATCGTCGAGGAGCTCGGCCTGCCGGCGACCAGCGTGGGCACGGCGCTCGTGGTGTACTCGCTGTTCGTAGCGGCTTTTGTCATGCTGGGCGCCAAGCTCGGTGCATTGCTCGGGGCACGCCTGATGTTCCAGCTGACCGCCGTGCTGCACGGCGTTGCCATGGCGATGATGGCGCTCAGCGTGGATGAGAGGGCCATGACCAATGCCCAGGCGCTGGCCGGGCTGGCGGCAGCCGCGCTGGTGCCGACGCTGGTGGTGCTGATCGCCGCCAACTACCGCGGCGGGCAGCAGGCGCAGGCGCTCGGCCTGCTGGCAGGTGCCCCGGCCGTGTCGGGGGTGCTGGCGTTCCTGCTGGCCGGGTACCTGGGGACTGCCCTCAGCTGGCGTTTCTCCTTCGGCCTGCTGTTCTTTGTCTCGCTCGTTGTGCTGGCCCTGAGCTTTCGCCTGCAGCCGGTCGCCCGGCAGAAGGGCATACGGATCGACTGGGTCGGGGCCGTTCTGGCGGCGATTGCCGTCATCCTGATCAGCCTGGGCTTCAACAACCTGACCGCCTGGGGGGTGCTCCTGGCGAAGCCCGCAGCCCCCATCAGCCTGTTTGGACTCTCCCCGGCGCCGCTGATGGTTCTGGTTGGGGTGGTGGTGGGGCAGGCCTTCTTCAGCTGGAGCCACAACCGGCAGTTGCTCGGACAGAGCCCG
>JBFYRF010000306.1:0-2763 GCA_041302385.1 Anaerolineales bacterium
TCCAAGTTCTGGGGGTTGTTCCTGATGCCGCTCATCGGGGCCGGGGTGTTCCTGCTGTTCCTGGCCATTCCCCGGATCGATCCGCTCAAGGCCAATATTGCCGAGTTCATCGGTGCTTACAACGTGATGATGGTGCTGCTGATCGGGTACTTGCTCTACATCTATTCCCTCACCCTACTGGCGGCGCTTGGCCGCCAGTTCAACATGACCCTCATGCTCCTGCCGGCGATGGGGGTGTTGTTCATTGCCATTGGCTATCTGGTCGGGAAGGCCAAGCGCAACTACTTCGTAGGCATCCGCACGCCCTGGACGCTGAGCAGCGACACCGTCTGGGAAAGGACCCATCAGCTGGGGCGATGGATGTTCATCGGGGCCGGCGTTGTCTCCATCCTGTGTGCCTTCCTGGGAGAGAGCGGCTTCTGGGTCTTCACGATCGCTATGCTGTTAGCCGCCTTCGTGCCGGTCGTCTACTCCTACGCGCTTTGGAGGCGTGAAACTGCGGGTTAGTCGTCATGGGTGCTACCGTGGATGCCCCCCAGGACTCGGTGATTGACGTCAGCAACTTGCACCGAACCTTCGGTGCCATCCGCGCCGTAGATGGGCTGACATTCGACATCCGGCCGGGGGAGGTCTTCGGCCTGCTCGGCCCCAATGGCGCGGGCAAGACCACGACGGTCCGCCTGCTCAACGGGATCCTGCCTCCTTCAGGGGGGTTCGTCCGGGTGCTTGGGATGGACCCTGCCCAGCAGGGCGGGCAGGTGCGCCGCAAGACCGGCGTGCTGACGGAAAATCCGACGCTGTATGAGCGCCTCTCCGCCCGGCAGAACCTGACCTTTTACGGCACCCTTTCCGAGATCCCCGAAGCGACACTGGGCGGACGGGTGGAGGAGATGCTGGGATTCTTCGGGCTGGACGGGCGCGCCGGGGACAGGGTCGAAACCTACAGCAAGGGGATGAAGCAGCGCCTCGCCCTGGCGCGGGCCCTGCTCCACCAGCCGCCGCTGCTATTTCTTGACGAACCCACCTCGGGTCTGGATCCGGAGGCCGCCCAGCAGGTCAACGCCCTGATTGAGTTCCTCAGCCACAAGGGGCAGACCATCGTGCTGTGCACGCACAACCTGACGGAGGCCGAGCGCCTGTGCGATCGGGTGGCGGTCATGAATGCCGGCCGGTGTCTGGCGCTGGGAAACCCGGCGGACATCTCGCGGCGGCTGTGGCCTGGCACATGGCTGGACGTCGTGTTCTGGCAGGCGCCGTCCCCGGCGCAGCTGGAGCTAGCCCGGAACTTCCCCGCCGTCGAGCAAGTTGACCTCGGTCCGGAGTTGCTCTCGGTCCGGCTGCAGAGCAAAGAGGCCATCCCGACTTTCGTTCGCCAGCTGGTGGAGGCAGGCGCATCCATCCTGAGTGTCAACCCGCGGTCCCATTCGCTCGAGGAGGTGTACTTCGCCATCCAGAACAACCGGCAGGACGGGGAAGCATGAACTGGCGCTCCATCCGCGCGATCGCGGTCAAGGATCTCCGCGAGGTACGCCAGAACAAGGCGGCTTGGGTGCCGGCGGTGGTCATCCCCCTGGTGTTTGCCGTGGCCATGCCTTTGGCGTTCACCCTGCTGCCGCAGTTGATTCCTGCGGAGCAGGTGGCCGGGGAACTGGGCGAAATGCAGGAGCTGGTCGCCCGCTTGCCCGCGGCTGTCCAGCAGGTCTTTGTCGACAAGGGGCTTGAACAGGGCTTTGTGATCTACACGACCGCCTTCCTGCTTGCCCCCATGTTCCTGATCCTGCCACTCATGTTCTCCTCCATCGTAGGCGCCGACTCGTTTGTTGGGGAGCGGGAGCGCAAGACGATGGAGGCGCTGCTGTACACTCCCTGCAGCGACCGGACGCTGTTCGCGGGCAAGATCGTTGCCTCGGTTGTCCCGGCGATCCTGCTATCGTGGGTCACCTACGCCATCTACATTGTTGTGGTGAATGCCGCCAGCTGGCCCCTGTTCGGACGCATCTGGTTTCCGCTGGCTGCTTGGTGGCCGTTGATGTTTTGGTTGACTCCGGCCATCTCGCTGCTAGGCATGTCCGCCACGGTGCTCATCTCTTCACGGGTCAGGACCTTCATGGAAGCCTACCAGCTGACGGGCTCACTGGTCGTGCTCGTCCTGCTGTTGGTGGTGGGGCAACTCAGTGGCGTGCTCTACCTGGGTGTCTTCTCGACCTTCGCCCTTGGCACACTGGTGTGGGTGGTGGACGCCGCCCTGATCTACGTTGGCGTGGGCACATTCCAGCGCACGCACCTGATCGCCAAGATCTAGCAGGCAGCCCGGGCCCGTAAGGACGGATCCCGGGCATAGCTCGCAGGCGACCCTGGCGGGCGGGCGCGGCTCTGGCTCGAGCGGGGTTGGCGCAAAGGCCTCGGATCGCCAAGGCGCGCTTGAGGCGCTGAGCCGCGAGGGCTGCAACGACCGGGGTGCAGCCCAAGCCGCGCTGCCGGCCCACGGGAATTGCCAGGCGAAGAAGCGGAACCGCAGCCCGAGGTCGGAGTTGGGAGGCAACTCGGTCAAGAGGCCTGTTGACGGGTGTCGCCCAGCCAGGCGTACCTCGAGACATGGTAGGGATTCCGCCGCCAGAGTCCTCCTGCAGCATGCCTGCGACGTAGGTCGTGGCCCGTGGGGCTGGCGGGCGGGCTGAAGCGCCGCTCGCCGCCCGGGCCGGTACGATCCTGGCCGAAGGTGCCGGCTTGGGATGGGGCCAGAGGTGGCGCCGACGGGGCCGG
>JBFYRF010000315.1:0-7124 GCA_041302385.1 Anaerolineales bacterium
ACCAACGCCGCCATTGAAAGCTATCTCCGGGCCAGCACCCTCTCGCCGACCAACCCCGATCCGTTGACGCTGATCGCCCTGGCCTATGCCCGCGTCGGCGAGTACGGGAAGGCCAGCCAGTATGCCGCCAACGCCGTTGAGAAGGATCCTGCCAGCCCGTATCTGCACGGGGACCTGGGGCGGATGTACTACAAGAACAACGAGCTCGACAAGGCAGTTCGCGCCTTCACCCTGGCCATCCAGGGAGGCACGACCGAGGCTGGGGCGGTGGTCCAGGGACTTCCGCTTGACCCGGGCGACCGGAAGGCCGTCGAGTTCTACTATACCTACGGTCTGGCGCTGGCCAAGCTGGGCGAATGCGAGCCGGCGACTCAGATCTTTGAGGCGCTGCTGCGCGGGGTCCCGGCCGACGAAATCGCCGTCGGCAACGCCACCGAAGGGCTGGTGATCTGCGGCGTGATCCAGCCCACCCCCACGCCGCGCCCCACAGGCGGGTAGGCGGAGCGATGCAGCTCAAAGGTGAGCAGCTGCAGTTTGGCCGCAACCGGCGGGTCAACTTCGGGCGGATTGCACTCCTGCTCGGCCTGATCCTGGCGGGGATCCTCGTGCTGTGGATGGTCGAGACCGCGCGCATCGATCCGCCCTTCGTGCCGGGCCCCACGCCAACGCGCTCGGCGGTCTCCTATGCGCAGGAGGGAGAGGCCCACTTCTCCTCCGGCAACCTGCCGGAGGCGATCACTGCCCTGCAGAATGCGGTTCGCCTGACGCCTGAGGACGGCGAACTGCTCGCTGAGCTCTCCCGCATTCAGGCCTACGCCAGTGAGCTGCAGCCTTCGCTGCAACAGCGCCGCGATCTGCTGGCGCAGGCGCGCCAGACCATCGACCAGGCGGTCCGGGTGGCGCCCGAGGACGCGTTCGTCCATGCGGTGAAGGCGCTGGCGTACGACTGGTCGGCTTCGGCCGAAACCGGCGAAGCGCGCGAGGCCTACCTTGCGGAGGCGGAGACCTCGGCCGTGCGCGCCCTGCAGCTGGCCGGCAATGATCCGGTGCTGCGCAGCCTGGCGCAAGCTTTCTATGCGGAGGTGCTGGTCGACCAACAGCGCTTCGTCGAGGCAGCTGACCTGGCGGCCCAGGCGGCCGCCACCGCACCTGATTCGATGGATGTGCACCGCGTCTATGGCACGGTGCTCGAAGCCAACGGCCTGTACCGCCAGGCCATTGAGGAGTATGAGCGGGCGACAGAGATCACGCCCAACCTGACCTTCCTGTACTCGCGGATCGGCGCCAACTACCGCCGGCTGCAAGACATCGACCGCGCCCTCGAGGCCTTCGACCAGGCGGTCCGCATCAACGAGCAGGTTGCGATCGACGACCCGGTGCCTTACATCGCCATCGGGCGCACGTACTTGCAGGATGGTGAGTTCTTCATCGCAGCCCGCAATCTCGAGCGGGCTCTGGCCATCGATGAGGGCAACCCGGAGATCTACGGGTTCCTGGGGATCATCTACTACCGGGCTCGCAACTACGAGAGCGCGCTGGAAGTGCTGCGCTGCGCCGTCGAGGGCTGCAGCGAGGAGGAGAGCCGGCGCATGCTGTGCGAGTTTGCGGTGGGATGCGACCCGGATGACCCGCAGGACGCGGTGGCCCCGCTGCATGGCCGGGAGGTGCCGGGCCTGGCCCTTGGCCCGAACAGCCTGGAGTACTACTACACCTACGCCTCGGTGCTGGCCTTCTACGGGCAGTGCGCAGCCGCAGAACGGGTGTTCGACGAGCTGCTGTTGCAGTATGCCACCGACCCAGTCGTTGCCGGGATTGTGGCCGAGAACCGGGCCATTTGTGCCGCGACCCCCGTCCCGGTCCCCACCGCCACCCCCAGTGACGGCTGACCCCTTGACAGCCTCCGCACAAATCAGGTAGACTGGACTATGGATTAGCACTCGGCTGGCGTGAGTGCTAATCCTTGCGAGTCTCACCCGAAACCGTCATCCCAACTTGCAGGAGGAAAGCGCATGTCCCTAAAGCTCAAGCCACTTGGCGACCGTTTGGTGGTCAAGCCGCTGGAGGGCGAGGAAATGACCCCCAGCGGGATCGTGTTGCCCGAAACGGCCAAAGAAAAGCCGCAGAAGGGCGAGGTGCTGGCCGTCGGCCCGGGCGCCCGGGACGAGGAAGGCAAACGCATCAAGATGGACGTGGCGACCGGCGACAAGGTCCTGTTCGCCAAGTACGCCGGGACGGAGTTCAAGCTGGACGGGGAGAAGGTCCTGATCCTGCGCGAGAACGACGTTCTGGCGATCCTCGACGAATAGTATCGTAGCTGACACAAGGAGCGCGTGACAATGGCTGCAAAGCAACTCGCATTCTCTGAAGATGCCCGACGGCGGCTGAAGGAAGGGGTCGACATACTGGCGGCCGCTGTGGCAACCACCCTGGGGCCGAAGGGGCGCAACGTCGCCCTGGATCGAAAGTTCGGATCGCCGACCATCACCCACGATGGCGTGACCGTGGCCAAGGAAATCGAGCTCGAAGACCCATTCGCCAACATGGGCGCTCAACTGCTGAAAGAGGCCGCCACCAAGACCAACGACATTGCGGGTGACGGCACAACGACTTCGACCGTGCTGGCCCACGCCATGGTCACCAACGGCCTGAAGAGCCTGGCCGCCGGCTCGAACCCGATGATGCTCAAGCATGGCATCGAAGCCGCCGCCAAGGCCGTGGCAGAAGCGATCGGCAAACAGGCGATCAACGTGACCACCAAGGAAGAGATCGCCTCGGTCGCCGCCATCTCCGCCCAGGACAAGGAAATCGGCGACCTGATCGCCGAGGTCATGGACAAGGTGGGCAAGGATGGCGTGATCACCGTCGAGGAGTCCAAGGGCCTCGAGTTCGAAACCGAGTACGTTGAAGGCATGCAGTTCGACCGCGGCTACATTTCGGCCTACTTCGTGACCGATCCCGAGCACATGGAAGCCAGCATTGCCGAGCCGTACATCCTGATCCATGACAAGAAGATCTCGGCTGCCGCCGACATCGTCCCGATCCTGGAGAAGCTGGTGCAGATCGGCAAACGGGAGATGGTCGTGATTGCCGAGGACATCGACGGCGAGGCGTTGGCCACCCTGGTGCTGAACAAGCTGCGGGGCATGCTCAACGTTGTGGCCGTCAAGGCCCCCGGCTTTGGCGACCGGCGCAAGGCGATGCTGCAGGATATCGCCATCCTCACCGGCGGGACCGTGATCACCGAAGAGCTCGGCCGCAAGCTCGAGTCCGTCACCTTGAATGACCTGGGCAAGGCGGGCAAGGTCGTGGCGACCAAGGAAGACACGACCCTCGTCGAGGGGCAGGGCGACCCGGCGCGGATCAAGGGCCGCATCGAAGAGATCAAGGTCGAGATCGACAAGTCGACCAGCGACTACGACAAGGAGAAGCTGCAGGAACGCCTGGCCAAGCTGTCAGGCGGGGTAGCGGTCATTCGCGTCGGCGCCGCAACGGAGACCGAGCTCAAAGAGAAGAAGCACCGGGTCGAGGATGCGCTCTCGGCCACCCGAGCGGCGGTCGAGGAAGGCATCGTCCCCGGCGGCGGCGTGGCCTTGATTACCGCCCGCGAGGCGATTAAGGACCTCAAGTTCGACGACGAGGACGAGACCGTTGGCGTGAACATCGTGCGCAAGGCCCTCGACGTCCCCATGGCCAAGATCTCCGAAAACGCCGGGCAGGACGGTGCTGTGGTTATCGAGTCCGTCCGCCGCGCGCAGGAAGAGCAGAAGAACAAGAACATCGGCTTCGACGTGATCAAGGGTGAGTATGTAGACATGGTCAAGGTCGGCATCATCGACCCGGCCAAGGTCACCAAGGGCGCCCTGGAGAACGCCGCCTCGATCGCGGCCATGATCCTGACCACCGAGGCGCTGATCACCGACGTGCCGGAGAAGGACAAGCCGGCCGCGCCGCCGATGCCGGATTACTAGGCCGGCGGACAACTCGCTTCCCAAGGCCTCCGCTCGGCAGCACGGCCAGGAGCGGAGAGCGACCGGAATCCACGGGAGGCCTGGGCCGCGGCTCGGGCCTCCTGTCGCGTCTCCGGCTTGCAGCACAACCCCGGCCGGGCATATTGCGTAAGGAGCACGGAGGATTTCATGACCCAACCCCAGCGAGCCCCGCTGCGTCGTTCCCGACGGTCACGAGTTGTTGCCGGCGTGTGTGGAGGACTGGGTGAGTTCTTCGGACTGAGACCGTTCTGGTTTCGCCTGGCGTTCCTGTTGGCGCTGATCCCCGGCGGGATCCCCGGCCTGCTCGTCTACCTGCTGTTCTGGGTGATCGTCCCGGCCGACGGCGGCTGAGGGCCGTTCAGGCCCATGCGTAGGTTGCGAGGGCGAGACCCAGCACCAGGACGGCAGCCAGACAGCCGACGCGCAGGAGCTTGCCCGTCAGCCGCACCAGAAAGCGGAGCACGATCCAGCCGGCCAGCACCGCCAGCAGCAGGAACAGGGCGTTCGTCCACGAGGATGGGATCAGGTCCATGCCGTCACCTCTCACGGCAGGTGAGGGGGCGGCATGCGTGCGGGCCAGTGCTCAGCCCAGCGCCCGTGCCTCCCATCCCTCAACAGGACTGCCGGATCGAAGGGTGCAGGTTACAAGATTGGTGCCGAAGCGGTAGGCCAGGTGCCGGTAGTCGTCCACTTCGAGCAGGATCAGGTCGGCGGCCTTGCCGACCTCCAGGCTCCCCACCTGATCGGCCCGGCCCACGGCAGCCGCGGCATTGATCGTGCAGGCAGCGATCGCCTCGGCCGGCGTCAGCCGCATGCTGCGACAGGCCAGAGCGATCACGAACTGCATCGACTCGCACCAGGCGGTCCCCGGATTCAGATCGCTGGCCAGCGCCAATAGGCCATCGGCCTCCAGCAGATCGCGCGCCGGCATGTAGTCGCTCTCACCCAGCCCGAATGGGGTGCAGGGCAGAGCGACGCCGACGGTCGATGAGGCCGCCAGCTGGCGCAGGTGGTCGGCGGGCGTATGCACGAGATGATCGACCGAGACTGCGCCCAACTCCACCGCCAGCGGCACGCCGCCCAGGCTGGCGAACTCGTCCACGTGAACCTTGAGCGGGAAGCCGAGCTCGGCGGCGGTGGTCAGAATCGCCCGCGTCTGCGCCAGGTCGAAGGCGCCGCGCTCACAGAACACATCGACGAACGGCAGCGGGCGCCCGCTGGCGTGCTCCCCCCACCAGGCGCGTAGCGCCGGCAGCATCTCCTGGGTGATCACCCCCACATAGCGTTCGGCCTGTCGGGCGTACTCGGGTGGAACGGCGTGCGCCGGCAGGAAGGTCGGGACGACGGCCAGCGGGCCGCGCTCGTCCAGCTCCAGCATCACTTGCAGCATGCGTAGCTCCGGCTCCCAGGCCAGGCCGTAGCCGGTCTTGGCCTCGACCGTGGTTGTGCCGTGAGCGCCCATGCGCAACAGCCGGCGCCGGGCGCTGCCCACCAGTTCTTGCGACGAAGCGGCCCGTGTCTGACGAACCGTCGAGAGAATCCCGCCGCCCGCCTCGAGGATCTCCATGTAGGTCCTGCCTTGCAGGCGCTGTTCGAACTCGCGTGCCCGGTCTCCGGCCCAAACTAGATGGGTGTGGGGGTCGACGAACCCGGGCAGCACAACCTGTCCGGTCGCGTCGATCTCCTGGCGGGGGCGGACTCTGCGGCGCAGTTCCTCGGTCGGTCCGACGGCCGCGATCCGGCCGCCGCGCACGGCGACGGCGCCCTGCTCGATCAGCCCCAGTTCCCCCAGGCGCGAGCCGCGTTGCGGACCCCCGGCCAGGGTCAGCACCTGTGTCGCAGAATGGATCAGCAGGTCGGCCTCGACGGCGTCGAACCTCAACGGATCAGCGGGATGTAGCATGTCGGTTGGTGGCACATGCGCCTCGCGTAGGCTGCCGTCGTTCCTGCACGGCCCGGCTGAAGGGGGGCGGTTGCGGGAGCAATCGGTGGCGGGGTGGGCAGGCCGAAGTTGGCATGCCCGGGAGGATTCTACTCGCGCACATACAAGACCAGCAGCAGCAGCGCCAGCAGATTGAGTCCAGCCGCCGCCACGCCGTTGGCGGCAAAGCCGAGGGCGAAAAGCGCCGGTCCGAGCAGCGCCCCCAACGCCCGCCCGAGGGCGTGGGCGGAGATATTGCTGGCCATGACTGTCGCGCGCGCGGCGGGCACCAGTTCGGTCATCAGCGGGATGGCGCTGACCAGCGTGAACTCGAACGTCACGTAGAACAGGAACAGTCCTACCCCTGCTCCGGGGAGCGTCTGGCCGAGGATCGGCAGCAGGATCGCCGCCACGGAGTTCAGCAGGATACCCAGCGCCACCGAGCGCGCCTTGCCCAGGCGGTCGGTGAACCCTGCGACGAATCCCTCGCCGGCCAGCTCGGCTGCGCCGATGACGATCGAAGCCGCTCCCAGGGCAACGATCTGCAGCGCGAACGCCTGCTCGAGCCAGGCGCCGAAGACGATGTTCACCACCTCGTTGGCCGTGGTGATCAGCAGACCGACGGCCAGCGCCGCCAATGCGATCCGGTGCCGGGCAACGACTCGCAAGCCGTCGGATAGGCGCATGCGGGATGCCAGCGCCTGGCCGTCGGCCGGGAGGACAATGTAGAGCACACACGCTGCCCCAAAGGCCAGTGCGGCGATCCAGGGGAAAGCAGCCGACCAGCCCGAGTGGGCGATGACCAGCCCGACGAGTGGCAATCCGATCAGCGAGGCCAGCGACCAGCCGAGCTCGGTCACGGCGATGGCCAACCCGCGCCGGGAGTACTGCACCAGATCGCCAAGATACGCCTGCATCGAGGAGTCGAACAGGATCTTGGCGATCGAATTGAGGGCGAGCGCCAGGGCAAAGACCAGGTAGATGGGGAACGGACGCACCAGAGCGAAACCGACCCCGAGCATCATCAATGCCGTGACCATCGCCCGGCGCCGGCCGAGCCGGTCGCCGGCCGAACCGATGGCTGGGCCGAAGAAACCCAGCAGCGAACGCGCGCTGACCGCCAGCGCCGCGGTCTGCAGGTCGACCCCCAGGCCGCGGGCGATGACGGGCAGGAATGGGTACACCAGCCGGTGGCCGGTGTTCATCACCGTGCG
>JBFYRF010000330.1:0-4048 GCA_041302385.1 Anaerolineales bacterium
GACCAGCCCCGCGTCCCCGACGCCGTACCGCCTCCTTTCCGCAACCGCAACCGCCCGAACTCCGCATGGAGCCCGGGTCGGACCCGCTCGCCAGCCCGGTGGGCGGACCTCATCAATCCACGGAGCACGACATTATGCCGAGTACCGAATTATGCCGAGCAGCACAGAACGCACTCAGGAAGACAGGCCCGTAGCCGCATACTGCTCGGCATAATCCGGACCACTCTCTCTTCAGGTTCAACCCTGGAGGGAAAGCAATGTCTCGTCACACCGTTCTGTCCGAGCGCGCCTGGATCAACTGGCACGAAGGTCCTTTGGGCGCCCATATCGATGCATTCACCGCGTGGCTCGAAGATCAGGGTTACGCGCGGTTCACCGTGCGTTATTTCGTCCGACTCGCCGCCGATCTGAGCCGATGGCTCGCCCGGCAAGGGCTTGGGCTAGCGGATCTCCAGCCGGCCCGTGTCGAGGCGTTTGCGCAGATCCGAGAGAAGATCGGGTGTCTTCGGCCCGGCGATACACGGATGTTGCAGCGCCTGTTGGGCTTCTTGCAGTCCATGGGGGCGGTTGATCCGCCGTGTCCTCCCCCGGTGCAGGCGACGCCAATCGATCGGCTCTGTGCAGACTTTGCCCGGTATCTGCGCGAGGAGCGCGGTCTCTCGGATGCGACCCTGAAGAACTACCTGCCCTCGATACAACGCTTCTTGTCGTGGCGCTTTGGCGCCGGCCCGTTGTGCCTGGAGACATTGGACGGGGGCAACGTCAGTGCCTTCGTACTGGAACAGACCCACCAGTTCAGGGCGAGCCGGGTCAAGCTGGTGGTGACGGCCCTGCGCAGCTTTCTGCGGTTTGGGTTCGTGGACGGCATCATCGGTACCGATCTCAGCCGCTGCGTGCCGACGGTGCCGCTGTGGCGCCTGCGTGGTTTGCCCCGGGCGCTCGCATCGCAGCAGATCGAGCAGGTGTTGGCCCATTGTGATCGCACCACGGCAGTGGGCAAGCGCGATTATGCGGTCCTAGTGCTGTTGGCCCGACTGGGCCTGCGTGCGGGAGAGGTGGCCGCCCTGCGCCTGGACGATCTGCACTGGAGGAAGGCGGAGATCCTCGTCCATGGCAAGGGGGCGTCCTGCGATGGGCTGCCACTGACCCGGGAGGTGGGCGAGGCGCTCGTCGATTACCTCGCGCACGGCCGCCCAAAATGCGCGAGCCGCGCCCTGTTTCTGCGCGCCAGAGCGCCGCTGCAAGGTCTCGTCGGAGCGATGGCCGTCTGTACCCTGGTCAAACGCGCCTTGGAACGAGCGGGGTTGGACCCCCCAAGCAAGGGCGCACACCAGTTTCGCCATGGGCTGGCCTGCTCGATGTTGCGCCAAGGGGGCACCCTGGAGCAGATCGGCGAGATCCTGCGCCACCGCCATGCGGACACCACTACCCTGTACGCCAAGGTGGACCTGCCGCGACTGCGGCCCTTGGCCGCACCTTGGCCGGGAGGTGCAGCATGAGCGCTCTGCAACAGGCTCTGGCCGATTACCTGGCCCTGCGCCGCGCCCTTGGCTACAAGCTGGTCTCCGACGGGCAGGTGTTGGAGCGTTTCGTCGCCTTTGTGGAGCAGGCCGGCAGCACCCACATCACCACGGCACTTGCCCTGCAGTGGGCGACCCGATCGGGAAGTCACTCCCCTGTCCATCAAGCCCGCCAGCTCAGCCGCGTGCGGCTGTTCGCCGAATACCTCGGCGGCATCGATGCGCACACACAGATCCCACCCCGGGGCCTGTTGCCGGCTCGCTACACACGCCGGGCACCGTACATCTATACCGAGCAGCAGATCCGTGACCTGGTCGCAGCGGCCGCACGACTGCCCTCGGCCACGGGACTGCGCGGATGCAGCTACGCCGCCTTGTTCGGCCTGCTGGCGGTCACGGGGCTGCGCATCGGCGAGGCCATTGCCCTGGACGAGGATGACGTGGATCTCCCCGAGCAGTTGCTGCTGGTACGCCAGGGCAAGTTCGCTAAGGACCGCCTGGTACCGATTCACGCCTCTACCGCCCGGGCGCTTGCCGAGTATGTGGCCGTGCGCACCCGCTGCCATCCGCGCCCGCATACCCCGGCCTTCTTTGTGGCCGAGCGCGGTACCCGCCTCACCGACTGCATGGCGCGCCACACCTTCATCCTGCTCTCCCAACGCACGGGGTTGCGCGCCCCCGGCGATCACCAGGGGCCCCGGCTCCACGATCTGCGCCACACCTTCGCCGTCGAGACCCTACAGCGCTGGTACCGCGAAGGGCTCAATGTCGATGTGCATATGCCCCGACTTGCCACCTATTTGGGCCATGACCACGTGAGCGACACCTATTGGTACCTCTCCGCGGTGCCGCAGCTGATGGCCCTGGCTGGGGTACGCCTGGAGATCAGCCTGGGCCTGGGGGGGTGCGCCTCATGAACGCCCCCGCCTTCCCTGCGCTCCTTCAGACCTTTTTCTCTGACCGGCTGCTGCGCCAGCGCCATGCCAGCCCCCATACCATCGCCGCCTACCGCGATACCTTCCGCCTGCTTCTGCGCTATGCCCAGAATCAGCTGGGCAAGGCCCCCTCAGATCTGTGTCTGGAGGACCTCGACGCCTCGCTGATCGGGCATTTTCTCCAACACCTGGAGAGCCAGCGCGGCAACCGGGCACGCAGCCGCAATCTGCGCCTGGCGGCGATCCGCTCGTTCTTTCGCTACGCCGCCTTCGAGGCGCCGGAGTACGCCGGGCTCATACAGCGGGTCCTGGCTATGCCGAGCAAACGCTACGAGCGCGTCCAAGTCGCCTTCCTGACCCAGCCGGAGGTCGATGCCTTGTTGGCCGCACCGGATCGCCAGGGCTGGTCAGGGCGACGCGATTACGCCCTGCTCCTGCTCGCGCTTCAGACCGGGATGCGCGTCTCCGAGCTGCTCGAGCTGCACTGGGACGACATCGTCCTTGGCCCCAGCAGTCATCTGTGCTGTCAGGGCAAAGGCCGCAAGGCGCGCTGTATCCCGTTGAACCGCCAGAGCGGCGCCGTGCTGCGCGCTTGGCGTCGAGAACAGGTCCCACAGCCCCATGCCCCGGTCTTCCCCAATGCCCGCGGGGAGCGATTGAGCCCGGACGGTGTTCAGTATCTTCTGTGCAAGCATGTCCGTACCGCTCAGCAACACTGCCCGTCCCTGAAAGACAAGCGGGTCTCGCCGCACGTCCTGCGCCACACCACGGCGATGAATCTCTTGCACGCGGGCATAGACCGCGCCCTGATCGCCCTGTGGCTCGGACACGAATCGGTGGAGACCACGCAGATGTATATCGACGCCGATCTGAAATTGAAGGAGGAAATACTCGCAAAGACCGCAGCACCCACCTCCCCGGCGGTCCGCTACCAGCCCGGGGATAAGTTGCTGGCCTTTCTCACCAGCTTATGACGGCAGGATTATGCCGAGTCTTTGGGTCCCCAGATGGTTAGCTGCCGGTACTTACCGCCCACCTGGCAATACCTCTCGGCATAATCCGGTACTCGGCATAATGGCGCTTATGCCGAGCTCGGCATAACGTCCATGCCTACGCCACCCACCAGTTGGCCGCGGGCCTACCGGTGGAGCGCCTGCAACGGCTGATGGGCCACAACGACATCCACACGACGCTGCGCTATGTGCACTGGGTCCCGAGTGCCGGGGAGGGGACCGGGGCCCTGGATCTGATCGCTCAGTTGGAGGCCAGCCATGTCTAGGCCCTCCCTGCAAGCGGTCATCCGCGCCTGTCTCGGAGACCCTGCCGACGCCGGCTTGAACCCCCGCCAACGCCAGGTCTGTCACCACCTCCTGGACTGCCGCACCGCGGCCCTGGGCGGCTTCGCCCTGGCATGCGACCAGTGCCAGAAGCGCGCCTTTCTCTACCACGCCTGCCGCGACCCGCCACTGCCCCCGCTGCCAGCGTCGGGCCTCCCAGGACTGGTGCGAGCGCCAACGTGCGGCGGTCCTGCCGGTGACCTACCACCACCTGGTCTTCACCCTGCCCGATACCCTCAACGGCTGGGTCGAGGTC
>JBFYRF010000340.1:0-8093 GCA_041302385.1 Anaerolineales bacterium
GGGGAGTCGCCTTGCCCGGCCCGGATCCGGGCATTTCGGGCGGGCGCGGCACGCGCCCCATCGGTTGGGTGCTGCGCACAGCGATTCCTTCCCACCGCAACGCATGCTACACTGGTCGCGCCCGCAGCTTCCGCCAGGAGGACGCGCCATGAGGGTGATCAGTGAGGGCCGGGGGCCGATGCTGCAGCCACCCGACATCAACGCCTTCCGCGAGTGGAATCGCCGCAAACCGAAGGGGCTGATCGACAAGCGCATGTCCGAGCGCGAGGCGATCGAGCGCTTCGTCAAGGACAACGACTACCTCGGCACCGAACTCTATGGCTCGGTCCGGGCGCCGATGTCGCTGGTGCGCGAGCTGATCCGCCAGGGACGCAAGGGGCTGCGCGTCGCCGGGCAAAGCGTGCTTGAGATCGATCTGCTGCTCGGCGCCTCGATGGTCACGGCCACCGACTTCACCTACATCGGTCTCGAGCTGTATGGCGTGTCGAATGTGCTGCGCCGGGAGGTGGACGCCGGAAACCTCGAGCAGATCGTCGAGTGGAGCAACGCCGGCCTGGCGTGGCGCTTCAAGGCCGCCGCCATGGGTGTGCCCTTTCTGCCGATGCGCTCGATGCTTGGAACGGACACATTCAACTACAGCGCCGCCAAGGTGGTGGAGTGCCCCTTCACCGGCGAGCCGATCGGCCTGGTCCCGGCGCTGATCCTTGACGTCGGCCTGATCCATGTTCACCGGGCGGACAAATACGGCAATGCCCAGATCGACGGCATCAGCGGTTTTGCCTACGAGATGTCGCGCGCTTGCCGTCGACTGATCCTCAGCGTTGAGGAGATCATCGACACCGAAGTGATCCGGGCGAAGCCCGACCGCACGATCATCCCCTATTACCTGGTCGATGCGGTCGTCGAGGCGCCGTTCGGATCGCACCCCGGCGAGATGTGTTACCTGTATGAACGCGATGAGCCCGGGATCAAGGAATGGGTGGAGGCCTCGAAGACCGCCGAGGGCACGCGTGCCTACCTCGATCGTTACGTCTACGGGCCCTCCGACCACGCTGCCTACCTGGAGTTGATCGGCCGGGAGCGGCTTGCCGAACTGCAGGCGATGGTGCCGGGGAGGGGCGGATGAGCGAAAAGGCTTACAACCCCACCGAGCTGCTGATCTGCTCGGCTGCCCGGTTAATGACCGACAACACCACGGTCTTCGTCGGGACCGGCATCCCCATGCTGGCGGCGGCGCTCGCTCAGAAGATGCACGCCCCCAACCTGATGACGATCTTCGAGTTTGGCGGCACCGGCGCCATCCTGGATGACCTTCCCATCGCCGTTGGCGGACGGCGCACGTTCCATCGAGCACTGGCGGCAGCGGGCATCTGCGACGTGATCGAGGCCGCGCAACGCGGCTTCGTCGAGTACGGCTTCCTCGGCGGGGCGCAGATCGATCCCTACGGCAACCTCAACAGTACCGTGATCGGGGATCATGATCATCCCAAGGTGCGCCTCCCCGGCAGCGGCGGCGCCAACGATGTCGGCTCACAGTGCTGGCAGACGATCGCCATCATGCGCCACGACCGGCAGCGCTTTGTCGAGAAGGTCGATTTTGTCACGACACCCGGCTACCTGACGGGTCCGGGAGCCCGCGAGGCGGCCGGTCTGCCGCCCGGCACCGGCCCGTACCGCGTCGTCACCAACCTGGCAATCCTTGGCTACCATTCGGAGACCCGGCGCATGCTGCTCGTGGCGACGCAGCCGGGGATCAGCCTGGAGCAGGTCCAGGAAGCGACGGGGTTCGCCCTTGAATGCACGGACCCGGTGCGTGAGAACCCTGAGCCCAGCCCCGAGGAGTTGCGTATCCTGCGGGAACAGGTCGACCGCGAGCACTTCTACATCTGAGCGATGACACCCGCCGGCGAAACGAGCGTTGACCAGGAGGTAGCGACCCATCGGCCGGGGCGAGGCATGCGGCCCTGGATGGGATGCCTGGTCAGCCTGCTGTTGTCGCTGGTGTGTTTGTGTCCGACCTGGACCGTGCTCTGGCTGGGGATGCGCGGCGACGTCGTTGTTCGCACTGCCCCCCTCGGCGAGCTGCGATTGTGGATGGCCCGCGACGAACGTGGCCCCGTCTTGGCGGTGTCCAGTGTGCGCGCCGTCCCCTCGAGCGCCGGCGCCGACTGCCGAGCGACTCGCGTCCAGTTCCTTCGGATTTGGACCTACCCGGGACCGGAGTCCGCGCACTACTGCACCTGCGCGACGGCTGATGGCGGCTCGAACGAGATCCCCGGAGCCTGCCCCCCATGACCGATCCTCGCCATCGATTGCCGATTACGGATTCCCTTCCCCTGAGTCAAGTCCTGGTGGGCGACTGTCTCCAGCTGCTGCAGACCCTGCCGGAGGGGTCGATCGATTTGGTGTTCGCCGACCCGCCCTACAACCTGCAGTTGCGCCAGGAGCTGTGGCGGCCGAACCAAACTCGGGTCGACGCTGTCACGGATGCCTGGGATCAGTTCGAGGGATTCGAGGCGTACGACGCATTCTCGCGCGCCTGGCTGCAGGCTTGCCACCGGGCGCTCAAGCCTCAGGGCTGCCTGTGGGTGATCGGGACCTATCACAACATCTTCCGGCTCGGGACGATCCTGCAGGACCTCGGCTACTGGATCCTGAACGACATCGTCTGGATCAAGAGCAATCCGATGCCCAACTTCCGCGGGGTGCGCTTTGCCAATGCCCATGAGACCCTGATCTGGGCAGCCCACTCCAAACAGGCAGCCTATACCTTTCATCATCATGCTATGAAAGCGCTGAACGAGGACCTGCAAATGCGCAGCGACTGGGAGCTGCCCATCTGCAGCGGCAAAGAGAGGCTGCGGGTAGAAGGGAAGAAAGCCCACTCGACGCAGAAGCCCGAAGCGCTGATGTACCGGGTGCTGCTGGCATCGACCCATCCCGGGGATATTGTTCTCGATCCGTTCTTCGGCACCGGGACGACGGGCGTCGTCGCCAAGCGACTGCGGCGCCGGTGGATCGGGATCGAAAGGGACGAGGCCTACGCCGAATTGGCGCGCCAGCGCATCGGTGCCGAAGCGGAGCCGTCTGAGGACGAGCGCGTCTTCCAGCCTCCGGTGAACCGGCGTTCGGCCCGGCGGCTCCCTTTCGGCCGCCTGCTCGAAGTGGGGTTGGTCCGTCCCGGCCAGTCGCTGTTCTTCCGGGGGGACCGTGGGCGCCCCGCCACGGTGACAGCGGATGGCCGGCTGGTGTGTGATGGGTTCACTGGCTCGATCCATCAGGCCGGGCGCTACCTCTCCGGCGGGGCGCCGTGCAACGGCTGGGATGCCTGGCACTTCGAACAAGCTGCCGGAGAGCTTCGCTCGATCGACCATCTGCGGGTGCAACTGAGGGCGCTCGATGGCGGTGATCTGCCGTGAAGGGAAGCTGGCTAATCGTTCCTGTCTGAGCGGCTTGTGGATCACCGTTGAAAGCGAAGCGTCGGGGCGCTGTTTGCCCCGACGCACACAATCCAGTTTGATGCGGCGTGTGCCTATCAGGAAGAAGGCAGTCATGCCTCAGCTTCGGGCCTCGCCGGTGCTGGCTTCTCCTTCTCCTTCTCGATCACGACCTTGTGGCGTGGCTAGTACTTCATCAAGTCGTCCACTTGCAGCCTGGCCTTGCCGTGCATGTTGCATTCCCAGAAGTCGTTGTCGTACGGCACGCCATGCCACAGCACTGGCTCGGCCACCCGTCTTCCCCGGGGAGCACAGCGCCTCCTGCCGCTCGAGCGTAGGGTGAGGCTCGCCGACGAGGATGCAGCACTTGCCGCCGCCGGTCACCAGCCACACGTCGAAGAGGGGCTTGGCGCCGGCGGAGGAGCCTGTGAGGCCGGCGGGCAGGCCTGGACCCACGGCGAAGGGTTCAGTTTCGTGCCGATTAAGAGTGAATGGTTCGACGGTAGCGCCGCCTGGCAGGCCGGAAAAGAAGTCGGTCTGTGTGCCAATGGCCGTTCCCTGACAGACATGGCCATGAACACGATCGGTCGTGTGACGATGTATGGGGCCGTAGGCATCCGTGGCCCACACGGTCCCCTGGTAGGTGCCGTCGGAGGCAAGACACCCGGAGTGGGTCAGCCTCGTCTGAACACATCCCTCAGACATCGGTGCGACACCGAGCGCAATCTCGGCAACCAAGTCGCCAATCCGGATCCAACGTACAAGGGAGCTCCCAAGCTGGCGACGTGCTTCATGCTATCTCCGCAGGGGCGCGCGCCACAGAACCCCCGATGTGCGGAATCCGTGCATGTTGATTTCGGACGTGGTGTGTCCAGCATGGCGGGGGACTGCCCTGGGAGCGGCCTGAACACGGTATCGGAGGAAGCGAGCGGCGGAGTGCAAATCTGCCCCGGAGCACAGAACACCCCCGCCCATGGACGGCGAGGGTGCTGCTTCCCGCTGGTGCCGAGAGCCAGAATCGAACTGGCGACACCGCGATTTTCAGTCGCGTGCTCTACCAACTGAGCTATCTCGGCCTGGGCAGCATTCTACTCGGCGCATGATTCACCGTCAAGCCGCGCTCGCGCCCCGAGGCAGGCCTGCCAGCAGGAACCGGCGACTGGCAACTGGCGATCAGCAATCCAAGCCGGGCCCTGTAGCCAACTGCTGGCCGCTGGCGAGTACCCACATGCGTTGAATCGCGGGAGCATTCCACTTCGAATCGGAATTCTTGTGGCAGCAGGTTCGACGAGGAAGTGCAGCCCTGATGCGAGTACAATTCGGCGGGTTTCCCCCGGGGCCGAGATGCGTCTCCCCCGCGCAAACCGGAGATCCGCAGGAGACTTCATGACCCAAGCTGCACTAACCCAGGCGCTTGCCAAAGCGAAGGATACTCGCGAGGTGGTGATCGACTCGGGTGCGCTCCATCAGACGGATGCCGTGCTCGAGCGCTGTTTCGGGGATCAGGCCGTCGGCCTCGTTGCCGATGCCAACACCTATGCTGCGGCCGGCGAGGCGCTGGCACAGCACCTCGAGGCGGCGGGACGGCGAGTCGTGGTCATGCATGTCTTCCCCGGCACGCCGCGCCTCCACCCGGACATCGAACACGTCGACCGCCTGGTTCAGACGCTTGGGAGCAGCGACGGGGTGCCACTCGCCATCGGGTCGGGTGTGATCAACGATCTGACCAAGCTGGCTGCACACCGCCTGGACCGACCGTACGCCGTCGTCGGCACGGCGGCTTCGATGGATGGCTACACCGCCTACGCCTCGGCAATCACCCACAACGGCGTGAAGAAGGTCGATCCGTGCCCAGCGCCGCGGGCGCTGATCGCCGATCTGGACGTGATCGCGGCCGCTCCGCCCGGCATGAGCGCGGCCGGGTATGGCGACCTGCTGGGCAAGTACACGGCCCTGTCAGATTGGCGCATTGCGCACGCTTTGGGCATCGAGAGCATTGAGCCGATCTCCTGGGGCCTGATGGAGCAAGGGCTCGGACCATGGACGGGCAACCCCGAGGGGGTGCGGGCCGGTGAGCCGGCGGCGCTGCGCGATCTGGTCGAGGGACTGGTCATCGCCGGCCTCGCCATGCAGATTTCGAGCTCCACCCGGGCTGCCTCGGGCAGCGAGCATCTGTTCAGCCACCTGTGGGAGATGCAAGGGCTGACTCATGGGGGAGAGAGCGTGCCGCATGGAATCCAGGTCGGGATAGGCACGTTGGCCTCCTCCAGCCTGTTGCATTGGCTGATCAGGCGGGGTCTTGATGACCTGCCGCTCGACCCGCAGGCCTGGCCGACGCCCAGCCAGCTTGAAGCCGAGATCCGCCGGTCTGATCTCGGTCCCGCCCAGGCCGATCACGCCGTCCGGGAATCGCTCGCCAAGCACTTGTCGCAGCAGCAACTGATGGATCGCCGCCAGGGTGCGAAGCGGGCCTGGCCGGAGCTGAGCCAATCCTTGAGCGGATGGTGCCCAGCTCCCGAGGTTCTGCGGGGCAAGCTTGCGGCTGCCGGCTGCCCTACGACTCCCGCCCAGATTGGCCTGAGCTCGCTCCGCCTGAGGGACTCTTACGCACTTGCGCGGCACGTCCGTTCCCGCTACACGGTGCTCGATCTGGCGGTTGAGACGGGGCTGCTCGAACCGGCCCTCGGGTCGCTCTTCTCAGGTCAGGGCTTCTGGGGCGGCGGCTCGGCAGCGTAGAGAAGGCACAGCGCAGCGTGGCCCAGGGCCCAAGCCTCCGCATGTAGCCCACCCACGTCCGCCCCCCGTGGAACCAGCATTCGCTGGGGTCCAGCGTTGCGGCGAATCGGCTCCCACCCTGACCGAAGAAGGCCACCTCCAGCGCCTCGTTCCGGGCGACGGCGAGGGGCCTGCTGGGCGCCTGAAAGACGCCCTCAGCAGGTTGCTTCTGCAGGCGAGGTTCACAACCCCGAAGGGGATCCTGCGGGCGTGCCGCACGCAGACTATGTGCGCGCTAGGACGGACGATGCCAGCCAGGAACGTGATCCAGTGCCTGGTGGATATCGGTCACAATCGCCGCGCCCGCGTCGCGCAGGGCGCGCGCTTTCTCTGGATGATCGGGGATCCCGAGGAGCGTCAGGCGCAGGTTGAGCCCATACTTGCGCAGCGCCGCGGCCGCCGCCGCGGCGCTGCGCACTCCTTTCGACGCATCCTCAATCGCAACCACGCGCGCCCCGTCCAATGCCGACCAACAGGAGCCCAGCCTTCCATCCAGTGCAAGCGCCGCCGCATCCATCAGAGCGTCTGGCAAGGCAGCGTCAAGCGCCAGCTGCATCGCCGTCAACACATGGATGGGCGAGGGCTTGAGCAAGGCGTGGGGCTCCAGGCCGCGCTGAGTCGCCAGCCACGCCAGGTCCCCCATGCCGACGATCGGCAGCCCATCCAGGCCGGCGCAGGCCAACCCGATCTCGGCCTCCGGGGCGCCGCTGGTGCCATCCGGCCCCGAGGATGGGCGGTTGGTGAAGATGGCGAAGGCGTGGTTGGGCCGGGCGATCCACGATCGCAGCGCTTCACGTTCGATTGGATTCAGCCTCGGGCGATCGCAGGTTGACAGGTAGCTCTTCGTCTGCAACTGGGGCGCCAGCCGGTAGAGCGCCTCGAAGCGCTCGCTGCCGAGATTGAGTTCCTGGATCAGGCGGAAGGTCAGCGAGCGCTCCGGATCGCGTGCGTCTTGCACCATGCCGACCAGCGTCTCCAGGCGTGCGGGCGGCAGGTGCGCGAACTGCGAACGCAGCAAAGCGATTGCGTTCTCGCGCGGCCGCGATTCCGTCGAACGATCATCGCTGAGGATGCGCGCGAAGCCGGCAAGGTCCGGGACGGGCAGCCCGTGGGGCGGCAGCAGCTTCTCCGGCAAGCGCAAGCCGAGGCTGGCGTCGGGGGCGAGCTGCCACAATCGTTCCAGCAGGAGCGCGGTGCACATCGCGGAGGACTCCCACTCGGAAGTGATCCCGGCGGCTTCGAAAGCCAGCACACCCTCCAATGGCAATACCGGGGATGCAAAGCCAAGCGCCGCGCCCACCAGGTCCATTGTGCGCCGCAGCGACTCATGGTAGCTGTGCGATTCCAGCAACACCCCGTCGAGGTCACTGAGCAGCAGGTTCATGGGCGCGGTCAGGCTCCCCATGCGCCCGTCAGTTCGAACGCATCGATGTCCAACCACTGGGTCTCGGTAGTGGGGATCAGGCCGAAGCGAAATCCCGATTCGGCAGTGGCTGTGGCGTACTGGTTGTCGATCCAGGCCACGAAACCAAGCGGGCCGGCCATCGAGATCGCCGTGCGCAACACGACCTGGCCATCGAGCCGGAGCTCGGCGTGATCTTCCTGCCACTCGATTTCATAGGCGTGCCATTCGGCAAGGTCAACCGGAAGCATGGCCTCGGCTCCCTGGACCTGGGCGAGCGCCCGGCGCAGCACCGGCCCGCGCAGCGGAGGGATCTGAGAGAGGACAACGGCGGCGGGGGCGAGTGTGAACAGCGCCGCCGAGGGCATCGGCCTGGTCGTCAGGTGCATCGCCTTCCACCCGTGACCGGACATGCCGGGGGTGAAGCGCAGATCCGCTGGAGGGGAGGCGTAGAAGAACCAGAGTGCACGCGGAGCGGC
>JBFYRF010000347.1:0-6751 GCA_041302385.1 Anaerolineales bacterium
CACTGGCCTCCCGCTGGCGCGCCGCACGGCGGGCGGGCCGGGCTCGCCAGGGAGATCTTGGCCCAGCGGCAAGGCGTGAGTGAAGCTGCCTTCCTGGCGGGTGCCAGGGTAGCCGGCCAGAGCCAGTTGCGCCTCCGCCACCGGTCATGCCGTGCGAAAGCTTGCTTCATTGGCGATCCGGGCGGTGTGCGCCTACGGGTTGCGCGCACTTATGGAAAGTCTTGGCCGAGAGTGCTATAATCCGCTCCGCAACATCCGCCGGGGGCAATGCAGATGCGCGAGGCTATGGGCCGCTACCTGGACCACCTGAGGGGACAGGGGCGATCATCGAACACACTCCTGGCATACCACGCCGACCTGCGGCAGTTCAGCCGCATCCTCGAGGCGGAATTGGGCCGGCCGCCACACCCACCGGACCTCACCCCGGATCTCCTCAGCCCGTATGTCAACTGGCTGGCCCGGCAGAGCTACCGCCCGGCGACCCTTGCGCGCAAGACGGCGGCGGTTCGCTCATTTGTGGAGTACCTGTACGCCCGCGAGCATAGCATTCCGGAAGGCCTTACGGCGGGCTTGAGAGCGCCGGCACCGCCACGCCAGTCGCCGCGGGTCTTGACCCCGAGCGAGGTCGGCCTGATCATCGACCTGCCGGCCCGGAGTGGTTCGCCGCGCGGGATGCGGGATGCGGCAATCCTTTCGCTGCTGTACAGCACCGGGCTGCGCGCCGCTGATGCCGTGCGCCTCAGACTCCCGGATGTCGATCTGGAGGCAGGCGTGGTGAAGGTGCCGGGAAGTACGCGGGCCGCCGTGTCGCTGGGTACGGCGCAAGAGCATCTGCAACGTTACCTTCAGCATGCACGGCAGCATCTTGCCGCCGCCCCGGGTGAGCAGGGCTTGTTCCTGAACCAGCGCGGCACGGTGATGAGCCGACAGGGCCTGTGGCTGGTCGTCAAGCGCTGGTCTCGGGCAGCGGGGCTGGGTGAGGATGTTTCCCCACATTCACTGCGTCACTCGCTGGCGCATCACCTGCTGGGTCAAGGGAAGTCCAAGCGTGAGGTGCAGCAGATCCTCGGCCTGAGCAGCCCCAATGCGATCCGGGTGCAACGGGAAGGGAGCGCACAGTGAGCGCAGTGCCGGAGTTCCTGACCATGGAGGAGATCGACAGCGTGGCGGCCTGGCTGCGCTCTCGCATTCCCGAGCTTCCCGAGGTGGGCATCTATTTGGGGTCGGGGCTGGGAGCGCTGGCGGAGGCGTTGCAGCCGGCGGTCAGCATCCCGGTGCAGGACATCCCGGGTTGGCCGGTGCCGGGGGTGGAAGGGCACAGCGGCAGACTGGTCGCCGGCCGTTTCGGGGAGAAATTCGTCCTTATGCTCCAGGGGAGAGCTCACTACTACGAAGGACATCCGATGTCGCGCCTCGGCTTGCCGGTGCGCGTGATGCGCCGGCTGGGCGCCGAGACGCTGTTTGTCACCAATGCCGCCGGTGCGGTCAATCCTGAGTATCAGCCAGGCGATGTGATGCTGATCCGCGATCACATCAACCTGTTGGGAATGGCCGGCATCTCTCCGCTGCGCGGTCCCAACCTCGACGCCTTTGGCCCCCGCTTCCCGGACATGAGTCGGGCCTATGACCGGCGGCTGATCCGGCTGGCGGCGGAGGTTGCCTCTGAGGCCGTCATTCGGGCACATGAAGGCGTGTATGTCTGCTTGGCCGGGCCGTCGTTCGAGACACCGGCGGATCTGCGCTTCCTGCGCGGGATCGGCGTCGACGCGGTCGGCATGTCCACCGTGCCGGAGGTCACCGTGGCGCGGCACAGCGGCATGCAGGTGCTGGGGATCTCCGGGATCAGCAACAAGGCCAACCTGGATGGCGACACCGTGACCACGCATGCGGAGGTCCTGGCGGCGGGCAAAGTGCTGGCGCCTCGCATGCTGACCATCCTCGAAGGCGTGCTGCGCCGGCTGTGACTCGGCCAGAGCATGGAAGACGCCATTCTGTTCGTCGACGCCAATCAGGCTTGGATCTACCTGCTGCTCGGCGGGGCTGCGGTCGTTTACCTGCGCCAGGCCATCCGGTCGTCTCGGCAGCGACGGGAGACTATCTTCGCCCTCGAGCGCGAGCGAACGACGGGTCGGCTGCGCGGATCGGCGTTCCTGCTGGCGACGGTGTTGGCGCTGATGACGGCCACCTTCCTGGTCTCGACCTTCGCCGCGCCGGCGGTGCCGGCTTCGATCCGGCCGACGGCGCTGCCAACGCTGTCGTTGCTGCCGACTGCCACGTTGGCGCTGGCCGAGTCGGGGGAGGCGCTCCCAACGGCCACCCCGCTTCCGGCGGTGGTGGTCGATCCGGCAGGCTGTCAGAACCCGCTGGCCACGCTGAGCCTGCCGGCGAATGGGGACAGCCTGAACGGCATCGTCGAGGTCGGGGGCACAGCCAATATCGAGAACTTCGCCTTCTACAAGCTGGAGTACATCAGCCTGGTGCCGGGTGCCGTCTGGCGAGCGGTCTGGGCGGGGACCACGCCGGTGGTGGATGCAGCGCTGGGGACCTGGGACACTTCGCTGGTGATCCCGGGCGACTATGGCTTCCGGCTGGTGGTGACGGACGCAGCCGGGAACGCCCCGCTGCCGTGCACAATCCAGGTGCGGGTGCAGGCTGCTCCATAGTCTGCAAGCCGTGAATCGAGGCAGTCCATGACTCAGCGCATCCACATCCATCAGGCGATTTCGAGCGACATCACGGACCTGGTGGCGCTGGACCACGACTACAGCACCGATCATGTCTGGCAGATGGCGCTCAACCGAGCCAGCGACGAGATCAGCGTCGTCTTCCGGCAGGTGCGCCTGCCGCGGCCGATGCGTGTGCACTACCCGCGGCCTGCCCAGGGACTGGCAGACGACTGGACGCGCAAGGCGGTCGTGCTCGTGGCGGAAGCCGAGGGGGAACGGCTGGCCTATCTCTCACTGGCGCAGGCTCCCGCAGATCATGCCGGCTGGATCTCGGACCTGGTGGTCTCGAGTCGACACCGACGGCAGGGGATCGCCACGGCGTTGATCGGGACGGCGCGCGCCTGGAGCCGTGAGCGTGGCCACCACAGCCTGTTCATTGAGATGCAGAGCAAGAACTTTCCCGCCATCAACCTGGCGCGCAAGCTCGGCTTCACCTTCGCCGGCTATAGTGACCAGTACTACCCAGAGCAGGAAATCGCGCTCTTCTTCCAGCTTGGCATCCGCGAGCGCTCCGAGGGCTGATGGACAACCTGTTCGTCGCCAGCCTGGTTGTGCTCAACCAGATCCTCGAGGCCGGCAATGCCATCACGGCCTTCTCGCTGCTGACCTATGCCCTGACTTTCAACCTGCGTGAGCGAGTGGCGCGGTCGACGGCCCTGCTGTTGGGCAGCCTGACGCTCGTCTATTTTGGCGACGTGATGGCCGGGCTGACCGGCAACCCGCAGGAGATCGAAGCCTGGCTTCGGATCGGCTGGCTGGGATTGTGCGTGCTGCCCGCCAGCTATTTGCACCTGAGCGACACCCTGCTCGAGGCCACCGGGCGTCCGTCGCGCGGCCGGCGCCGGCTGGCTGTCCGATTGGGCTACGTCTTCAGCCTGATCTTTGTGCTGTTGATCGGTGTCGCTGATTGGCTCGTCGATGGGTTGATGACCGTCGACCACAGCGTTGCCTACCTGAGCACCGGTCCGGGGATCTGGCTGTATCTGGCTTTCTTGGCCGTGACGCTCGGGCTGACCGGTCTCAACCTGTGGCGTGCCTACCGACGCTGCCTGACCAGCGCCAGCCAGCGGCGCATGGGCTACCTGATGGCGGGCAGCATTCCTCCCATGTTGGGTGCCCTGCCGATGCTCAGTCTCGGATTGACGCCGATGCTGCAGCAACCGGTGATCTTCTGGAGCCTGAACGCGGCGCTCAACGTGGCCGTCGCCATTTCGATGGTGCTGATCACATACGTGGTGGCGTACTTCGGCGTCAGCGTGCCGGACCGGGTGGTCAAGAGCCGGTTGTTCCAGTGGATTCTGCGGGGGCCTGTCGTCGCCTCGAGCGTGCTGGCGGTCACGGTCTTCGTCAATCGCACGGCGGTGTTCTTCGGGCTGGAGAACAGCCGCGCGGTCCCGTTCGCTATGATCTCAACCCTGTTGATCCTGCAGTGGATCATCACTTTGATTCGGCCGCCGCTAGAGCGTTATCTGTTCTACGGCGAGGACCGCCGCGATGTCGAGCGGCTGCAGATCCTTGAGCAGCGCCTGTTGACCACGGGCGACCTGCAGCAGTTTCTTGAATCGGTGCTGAATGCTGCCTGTGACGTGAGCGGCGCCTCCTCGGCCTTCGTGGCCGTGATCGGGCGGCAGGGCCTTGAACTGGAAGTGAATGTCGGCCCGGACGATCCACTGCACGGCGAGGAGGATCTTCCGGCGCGGATGGTGGCGGAGAATCTGCGCCAGGTTGAGCGTCTGGGCGCGATCTTCGTCTGGGGGCGCTACTGGCTGATCCCTCTGCATGCCCAAGAGAGCGACGAGCTGATCGGGTTGATGGGGCTGTGTACGTCGGAGGCGCCCGACCAGATGGCAGAGGAACAGGCGGAATTGCTGCACGTGCTGGCTGATCGCTCGCTGGTCGCGCTCACCGATCGTCTGTTGCAGCGCGAGGTCTTCGAAGCCGTCGATCGACTGGTGGTTCGGGTCGACGAGATCCAGCGCCTGCGGGCGGCGGCGCGCTACAACGGCGTGCAGCTGCTGGGCGGGGAGAGCGACCTGGCAGCGGGTCAGGCCGATCTGGCCGCGCTGGTGCGGGACGCCCTCAGCCACTACTGGGGCGGCCCCCGGCTGTCGTCCAGCCCGCTGCTCGGCCTGAGCGTGGTGCGCGAGGCAATCGAGGACCAAGGCGGCAACCCGGTCAATGGACTGCGGGAGATCCTGCGGCGCGGCATCGAGCGGGTGCGCCCGGAAGGTGAGCGCCGCTTCACGGCCGAGTGGATGCTGTACAACATCCTGGAGATGAAGTTCCTCGAGGGCAGGAAGGTGCGGGACATTGCCATGCGGCTGGCGATGTCCGAAGCCGACCTGTACCGGAAACAGCGGGTAGCCATCGAGGCGGTTGCCCGGGCAATTAGCGAGATGGAGCGCGAGGCGGTGCAGGCCAATGGCCGGCGGCCGCCGCTGCGCTGAGGGTGCCAGTCCGACTGGGGGAGACCGGTTGCCGCGCTCAAGGAATGGCTCACGGCGCTGCGGCGGTTCCCTCGGCTCCAGTTGCAGATTGGGGCGATTCCGGTATGCTAGCCAACGGCGGTGGGGCCAGGGTCGTTGAAGACGGCTTGCGCGAGGCGAGAGATGGGGTCGGTCATGGGGAACGGGGATGAAGGGGGAGGCGCACCGCCTCCGATGGATGAAGGCTGGTGGGCCTCCTTGCTCATGGACGATGAGCACACCACCCCGCCAGCGAGAAAAACTCCAGGTCGCGAAGAAGAACGCGGAGCACAGCCCCGCAGTCCAGCAGACTGGGCATGGGCACGGCAGCTATATGAGACCGACGCCATCGTCAACCTGACGGTGTCGGGCTGCAACCGCGGCGGGTTGCTCGTCGATGCGCGCTCGCTGCGGGGCTTCGTGCCCGTCTCCCACCTGGTCGACATCGAGCCTGCTGCCGACGAGCCCGAGCGGTCGACGCTCCTCTCGCGCTACGCCGGCCGGGCGATCTCGGTCAAGGTCATCGAGTATGACCCGGAGCGGGGGCGCCTGGTGTTCTCGGAGCGGGCCGCTCAGGCGGCGCCCGGTCAACGTAACCAACTGCTGGCAACGCTGCAAGCTGGCGCGCGGACACGCGGCGTGGTCACCAACCTGACCCGCTTCGGGGTTTTCCTGGACCTCGGCGGCCTCGAGGGCCTGATCCATGTGTCGGAACTCTCCTGGGGCCGGGTGGGCCACCCGGCGGATGTCGTGCGCTGCGGCCAGACGCTCGAGGTGATCGTGCTCTCGATCGATCGGGAGCAGGGCCGGGTCGCGCTGAGCCTCAAGGACACGCTGCCCGACCCCTGGCAGGCGGTGGATGTGCGCTACCACGTCGGCGACATCGTCGAAGGCACGGTCACCAACATCGTGCGCTTTGGCGCCTTCATCGGGATCGAAGATGGACTGGAGGGCCTGATCCACTCCTCAGAGATGGCGGCTCAGGGCGAGGGGGACAGCTGCCGGCGGCTGGAGGAGGGCGACCTGGTCAGGGCGCGCATCATCAACGTCGACGCTGCCGAACGGCGGCTCGGCTTGAGCCTGCGCCAGCTGGACCCCGAGGCCGGCCAGCCGGAGGCACCGGTCCAGGAGGCGGCATGGCAAGCGCTGCCTGCCTCCTAGCCCACCGGCGGCGTGGGTGTGCCGGGCGCCGGTCGACCGCGCCCGGTCTTTCTTTATCCCCCGAATGCAGGGAGCGAACGCGTTGAGCGCGAGTCATCCGCCTCGACGGCAGCGGACGACGTCGCCCGTTGTTCCCCGGCCCACCGTGGTCGAGCGCCTGACCGGCCGGTTGGATGAACTCCTGGCGCTGGTCGTAACTGTGCTTGCCCTGCTGGTCATTCTGGGGATGACCCGCCTGACGCATGGGTCATGGATGGATGCCCTGACGGCCGAGCTTAGGCGGTGGCTGGGGTGGGGAGCCTGGAGCGTGCCGCTGCTGCTGATGCTTGGCGCGGCTGTTCTTTGGCGGCGTGCGCTTGGGCAGGCGCCGGAAATCCCTTGGCGCCGCGTGATCGCGCT
>JBFYRF010000016.1:0-10286 GCA_041302385.1 Anaerolineales bacterium
GGTGAACTGGGATCAGGTCGAGGCCTTCGAACCGCACCTCGATCTGTGGGTGATCTCTTCCTACCCCTTCATCGCCTTTCCCAGCGGCGCCGCCATCCCCGTCGACTACTACACGCCGCTGCTGGAGCGGACCGCCAAGCCGCTGGCAGTGGCCGAGGGCGGCTACACCTCCACACCCGTCGGGCCGTTCTCCGGCACGCCGCAGGATCAGGTGGACTACCTCAAGGCGATCGATACCCAGCTGGGCACCCGGCTCCGCTTCTGGGTGTACCTGCTGCTGAGTGACTTCGACCCCGAATCGTACGCCGCGGCGATGTGGGCGGGTGGAGCCGGCCAAGCCGACATGACGACCCTGGGGATGTTCGAGTCTGTCGGGCTGCAGGAAGCCGATGGCACTCCAAAGCCGGCGCTGGCCGTGTGGGACGAATTCCGCTCCATGAACACTGTCCCCGCGCCGTAGGAGCCCCGGCTCGCGAGCCGGCACAGCTTCCACCCGGCGGCCATCAGCCCCCGGAGTCGCTGGAGTCTATCCGGTTCCCCTTGCTTGGGGCCAGGTGTCCGGGTGCTGCGCGCGACCCCCGTGCCCGGAGGCAAGAAGGCCATCGATGCGCGCCGCGGTTTCCCGCCTGCTCATGTTAGTATCGCGGAACCCTGGTATCTCCATCCCGATGAAGGTTGCCGCATGGGCATAAGCCTCCCCGTCATCATCAATCCCGCAGCCGGCAGAGGCTCGGCGGTTCTGAAAGAACTCAACCGGGTCTTCTTCCCGGCCGGTATCTCCTGGAGCGTCGAGGTGACCCTTGGCGAGGGAGATGCGTATCGGAAGGCCCAGGCGATTGCGGCAGGAGGCGCGGAAGTCGTCGCAGTGGTTGGAGGGGACGGGACCGTCTCCGAGGTGGCGACCGCCCTCGCCGGCACACAGACTGCCCTGGCGATCCTCCCGGGCGGCACGGGGAATGTGCTCGCCAGGGAGCTCAAGATCCCTCGCACCCTGTCCCGTGCGGCGAAGCTGCTCACCGGCGAACTGCATGTGCGGGTCATCGACCTGGGCCAGGTCGGCGAGCGCAAGTACTTGCTGCGCGCCGGGGTGGGGTTCGAGGCGCTGGTGATCCAACACACGCCGCGGCAGCTTAAGGAGCGATTTGGCCTGCTGGCCTATGGAATCGCCGGCCTGAAGTCCCTGAGGGAAACCCGGCCGCTCCACTTTGAGATGGAGTTGGACGGGGAAACTGCGGCTTCGGATGGCTTCGTGTGTACCGTGGCGAACTCCGCTCAGTTGGGGCTGCCCGGACTAAGCCTCTCCCCCGTAGTGCGGATCGATGACGGCTTGCTCGACGTCATTGTCCTGCGAACGATCGACCTCGAGCGGTTGATCTCCTCGAGCGGCGAGGCCGGTGGCGTTGCCCGGCTGGTCAAGGGATTCCCGCACTGGCGAGTCAAGCAGGCGAAGATCGTCGTCGACCCTCCGCAGAACGTCCAGCTCGACGGGGACCTGCTCGGCCGTTCGCCGTTTGAGGTAACCTGCGCCGCCGGCTGCCTCCGAGTGGTCGTTCCGGCTCCATCGGTTTAAGCGAAAGCGGAACTCCATCGCGGGTGTGCGCCTCGGCGGGCGGGATCGAGCCTGCCCAGGCGTACCGAGAACCTGCCAGCTCACGCCGGCGCCCGAGCGCCCGGCGGATACGCCATGCGACCGGGCTTGTTCCTCCCCACCGGCATCTCCCTTTCGCCGGATCCAAGCGCCGGGTGGGGGCTGCAATCCGATGGATGTAGGAATCGGTCGATCGGGGTGGATCAACCCGTCGTCGACTCCCTCTGGACGCCCAGCACACCCCGCAGCACGCCGATCGCAATCAGGGCAACCCCAATCAACACCGCTGTCGCCGGCAGCGCCGCCTGCAGGCCGAAGCCCTGCAAGCGTTCGTAGACCAGCACGGTCATCACCTTGGGATGGTAGGCAAGGATCACCACCGCGCCGAACTCACTGATCCCGCGCGCCCACATCATCAGCGCCCCAGCCAGGATCCCGCGCCGCGCCAGAGGAAAGGTGACATGCCAGAACGCCTGCAGCGGGCTGGCGCCGTCGGACAATGCCACCCGCTCGATCTCGGTATCAACGAGAGCAAATGCCTCCCGGCTAGCGCTGACGAGGAATGGCGCGCTGACGAAGAGCATCGCCAGCACGATCCCCGCCACGGTGTCGGTGAAGCTAACCCCCACCCGGGCGAAGGCCTGGCCCATCAGGCCATAGCGGCCGAACACCAGCAGCAGCGCTACACCCGCCGCGGTGTGCGGGACGATCACCGGTAGCATCACCACGGCTTCGACCAGGCCGCGTCCGCGGAACCTCCGCCTGGCCAGCAGGTAGGCCAGCGGCACGGCGGTCAGCAGCCCGATGGTCGTCGCCAGCGCCGCTCCACCAAACGTCACGGCGAGGGAACGTTGCAGCTGAGGATCCTGCAAAGCGAGGATCAGGCCGCGCAACGACGTCGCCGTCAGTGTGCGCAACAGGGGAAGCACGATGAAGCCCACCAGTAAGCCCCCCAGGATGGCGAACAGGATCGTCGCGCGGGTTGCGTTGCGCATCACGGTCCCCCCACTCCTGCACACAGAGGCTGGAGCGAAACCGGCATGGCCTCCCAGCCCATCGCCAACGGGCTGGGCAGAACCGGGTGTTGGTTGGCCTGCATCACGGCGCGCCCCTCCGGCCCCAACAGGAAGGCGATGAACTTCTCCGCCTCCTGTGGATGCGGGGCGGTGCTCGGGATGGTGATCCCGTAGGCGATCGGCTCGCCGATGAAGCGTGGCTCGACGCTGGCAAAGCGCTGGAAGTCCAGCTCAACCACTGCCTGTGCATACTGGTCCCGATAGGCCTCGTCGCTCAAGTCGACCGGGAGAGGAAGCTGAAGCATGCGCAGGCCATGCTGGCGGATCACGCTCTCATACTCGAAGGCATAGTCGATGTCTCCCGACTCGAGCAGCGCCAGCAATTGGATGCTGCCGCCGCGCATCCGGAGATGCGCCTCCGACCGCGTCTCGAGAACCTCCGGGACGGTGATCGTGCTCAGTGAGTCCTCGCGGAAGATGCGGACCGGATAGGTGAACTGCCCTTCGAAGACCTGGTTGAACAGGCCGAATTCACCGCTCCACCGCTCGGCCAGCGCCAGCGCCATCATCGCCCGATAGCCCGAGGCATCGAAGCGCGGATCCGCCAGGCCCAGCAGGACCTCCGGGCGCGCCAGGATCTCGGGCCAGTTCTGGCTGTCAATCTCTTCGGTGTACAGGCTGCGATCGGTATAGGCCAGCGCCAGGCGGTTGCCGGCGAAGCTGCACGCCCATTCGGCATAGGGCGTGCCGGTTGCGGGATCTTCCACCTGGAACATCAGCATCGGCAGGAGTGAGGCGTCAGCCGTGGCGACGACGTCGATTGGCTCATGCAACTCGGTGGCGTGCCGGATCACCTGGATGCTGCCATGGTACTCCGGCCGGACGTCGATCGCAGGGTGCTTCGCCTCGTATGCAGCCTCCAGCTCCGCGAACGGGACGATCAGGCTTCCAGCCGCGAAGACGACCAGCGGCGTGCGCTCATCGCCGGATGGCGCGGAGGGGTCAGCCGCCGGTGCCGCCGGCGTCGGCGATGCCGGCGCACAGGCTGCCAGCCACACGCCAACCAGGCAAAGGGCGTGGGCCCGCCGGAGTCTTCGTCGGAGCATCGGTTTCGCCTCCTTCGATCTCATCCCACCCTCGAGGCCAGTCCCTCTCGGCCCGGGACGTCAGCCGGCGGGCCCTGGCTGCCGGCGGCAAGCCCTGTCTCTGACCCGGCGGCCCAGACCCTCGGCAGAGTGTAATCGCAGGCGCGGGCTCCTCACCCCGCTGCGCGCTTTGCGAACCGCGGATGAGAAGCCCGCCTCAACGGCCACGGCTTCCGGGCCGTCAACTGCAAACGAACTGCTACTTCGCCTCGATCCGCGCGATTCCCTTGACCCAGGCATTGCTGGGCAGTCCAGGCATCGCCAGCGCGTACTCGCCCGGTGCTTCGCCGAAAGTCAGCATGCAGTCGGCGCAGGCCAGCACCTCGCTCGCTGGAACCTCGGTGGAGTAGCCGTCGCTGGCGACCAGCTCCAGCGCCGCAACGGCATCGGTCACACCGGCCGCCTCCAGCAATGCCGCCAGAAGGACCCCTTCGTACTCGGTGGCGCCCTTCTTGGGGTGTTCGAGCGTCTGGGTGACCACACCCAGCGCGCGCAATTCGGCATCGGTGAACTCGGTGACGGCGTCGCCTGGGCCGTCAATGGTCAGCACGACCTCGCCGGTCGATTCAACCCCCTCCGTCGGCGCAGCGGTCGGAACGGGCTCCAGACCCAAGGCAATCTGGCGGATCATGCCGACCAGTTGGTTCTTGGCCAGCGTCGACCCCACCAGTCGCAGCGGGAAGTACTTCTCGGGCAAGGGCTGCCCGTCGACGAGATGTGCCACCAGGATGTCCGGATTGCGCGCTACGGCTGCACTCTCAAACTCGGTCGAGTAGCCGTCGGAGGCGGTGACGGTGATCGTGTATCCGGCAGCGGCCAGGTCGTCGTTGAAGGCCGGGCCTTCGTGCTGGACCGCGTCATCGACCGAGCCCACCAGCAGCCACAGCGGGACGCCTGACCACACCTGGCCCTGATCATCGGTCCACGATCCGCCATGACACTGCGGCGCCGAGCAGGACTCGAAGCTGGCGCGGTCGACCGAGTCGCTCAAGCCCCCGTTCAGTTCGAGCGCCCATTCCTGGACGAGGTCCTTCACTTCAACCGTCGTCACCCACTTCACCGACCAATGCCCGTCGGTGACCTGATTGCCTTCGTCGCTGACAATCGCCACGCGCAACGGTCCGAAATCGTCGGCGATCGGCTCTCCATCGCGCTCATAGGCGAGGATCGCTGTCAGGGCGGGCGGCGACTTGAGCTCATCGCCCGTAGCCGGATCGTAAGCGATGAAGGCGCCGTTCAGCAGCTGGTCCTCCGAGAAGGTGAGGGCATAGCCGTCCTTGGCGATCAGGTTCAAGCCGTTCCCGGGTGCCAGGCCGCCCATGGCTTCCGCCAGATCGGCGAGCGAAACGCCGCGGTAGGTCACTGGCAGGGTGATCTCGCCGGTGCTGCTCTTGATCCCCGCAAAGCCCTCGGTAACTGGCAGCGCTTCCAGTTCCGCCCGGGTGAACGTCAGGCCAGCACTCGGTCCACTCACCGTCAGGATCGGCGGGGCGGCCGTGGGGGCCAGGGTGGGCAGCGGGGGCGGCTGCGTGGGAGCCGGCGCGGGGGTGGCCGCCGGCGCGCAAGCAGCGGCCAGCAAGACGGCTGCGAGCCCCAGGGCGAGCATTCTCGGGAGTCGGTGCCTTGTTCTCATCTTCTCTCTCTCCAGACCATCGATTTCGCTTCCAGGAGTGGCGCCGGGTTCAGTGAACGGCCAGCAGCTCTCCAGTATGCGTAGTGTCGTAGCCGGCAAGCTGGGAAGCCCGCCGGCGGAAGGCGGCGCTGTTCAGGTGATCCAGCATCCACTGAACAGGGGGCTGTGACAGATTCTCCTCAGGCACCACCAGGTGATAGCGTTCCTGGAACAGCGGCAGGAACCCGAGCCCGAAGGCGGAGGCGGCAGCCTGCAATCCCAGGCCGACGTCGGCCTCCCCCTGATAGACCGCCCGCGCCAGTTGGGTGTGCGTGCTGACTTCCGACGGATAGCCCTGCACCGCCTCGGCCGGGATGCCGAGCATCTGCAAGCTTGCATCCAGCCACAGCCGTGTGCCGGAGCCGCGATTGCGATTGCGAATCATGACATCGTCGCGGGCAAAATCGGATAGGTCACGAATCCCCTTGGGATTCCCCGGCTGGAAGAGGATGCCCTGCACGCGCTCGGCGAGAGTCACCAACGCCATCGGCCGGTCAGGAAACAGGTGCGCCACGAACGGGCGGTTGTATTCCAGCTGGACCGGGTCGAAGAGATGACACCCGGCCATCTGGCTCAGGCCCTGGCGCAGCAGAATCAGGCCGTCCAGGCTGCCATTGGTCAGGGCGACGACTTCCAGCGAGGCTGCGAGTTCGCGCCCCAGCAGTTCCACCGCCAGATCATGGCTTCCCGAGAGCACGAGCGTCCGGTCGAGCCGGGCCTGGGGAATGACCAGCGCCTGCACCACGTAGGCGCGGGCGCTGGGTCGGTACAGATGTTCGCGGGCGGTCGTCTCGACGCGCTCGACCAGCCCGGCCTGCTCAAGGCGCAGCAGGTGGTGGCGCACCCAGGCCGGATGGCGCCCGATCTGGCGGCCGAGGCCGGACAGGCTGGCTGGCGCGGCCATGAGCAGCTGCAACAGGGCCCGTCGCCGGGGGTCGGCGAGCAGCTTGATTTGATCGAAGGACTGCAGGGTGTGAACCGGGTGTCGCATCCTAAGGAAAACCTTAGGAGCAGTCTACCGCGCCGGGCGGGTGGAGGCACCCCCCGAATCTCCTCCCCGGCGGCGCCATTGCTCCCGGGGGCCCCGGTCGATTTCCAGCGGTGAAACCGGGCGGACGCAGGGGATGGAGCAACCCACGCCGTCCTCTCCCAGGTCCTTCAGCCAGCGCGAAAGACCTCGCTGCGCATCGGTCGTGCCGCACCGCGTCGCCTAGCAGCGCGAATCCTCGCCGCGTGGTGCGAAGGACTGGCGATGGTGTCTCCGCATGGAGGGTCCAGGCCGGCATGGCATGCCGCCGCATCCAGGTGAGCTTGTCAGCGACCGCGTTCGTTGCCGGTCGCTCAAGCCCGGGCAAGCAGGATGTGCGCTGCAAGACGGAGATGGGCCGGGGCCTGGCTCTTGTGCGCGCAGCAGGCCGTCAACCAGGACGCAAGGCGCCGTCAGGCGCAAGCGCAACGCAGGCGGGAGAGGCGAGGCGGGTTCAGGCGAACCTGGAAGCCCGTCGCGGCCGCCCGTTCGGCCAGTCACACGATCGCCGGGCGGATTCTCGCGGGGTTCACTCGAGATGGAGGCGCGGCACGCGCGGGCCGATGCCGCAGGTCACCTCGTAGTTGATGGTCCCCCAGGTTAAGCCCAGCGCCTCGGCCGACAGCCTCTCCTCCCCCTGCCGACCAATCAGCACCACCTCGTCGCCAGGCTCGGCCGCCTGCCCGGGGTCCAAGCGGATGGTGATCTGATCCATCGACACCCGGCCGACAACCGGGCAACGGCGCCCCCCCAACAACACCTGATTCATCGGCCAGCGCCGAAAACCATCCCCATAGCCAACCGTGACCGTGCCGATCAGCTCCTCGTCACGCGTGCGATAGGTGTGGCCGTAGCCAATCCCCTGTCCCGCTGCCACCCGCTTCACCTGTGACAGCCTGGCTTTCCAGGCCAGGGCCGGGGTGAGATCGCGGCCCAGCGGCAGGCTGGACGAAGGCTGCAGTCCGTAGACCGCCAGCCCCGGCCGGACAAGGTCATAATGCATTCCGGGCCAGCGCAGGGTGGCCGCCGAGTTGGCCAGGTGGACATAGGCAGGTCGCAGTCCGCGCGCCGAGAGCGCCTGCAGCACGTCGTCGAAGGCGGCCTGCTGCTTCAGACTGGGCCCCGGGTCCGCCTCGTCGGCACAAGCCAGGTGAGAGAACACTCCCTCCAGCCGTGCGCCGGGCTCGGTTTCGACCCTCTCAGCCAGGGAGACGGCCTCCTCGGGTCGGACACCCAGCCGGTGCATCCCGGTATCGATCTTCAAGTGCAGCCTGGCATCCCGTCCTGCCTGACGTCCGGCCCGCTGCGCGGCTCGAACCCCTTCAGCCGAGGAAACGGTGAGGGAGACCTCGGCCGCCACGGCCTCGGGCAGGATGGCCTGCGGGACGTCACCCAGGATCAGGATCGGAGCAGGCAGCCCGGCGCGCCGGAGCTCAAGCGCCTCGTCCCAGCGCGCCACCCCCAGCCAGCGCGCTCCGGCCTCCAGGGCGACGCGCGCCACGGCGACCGCGCCATGCCCATAACCGTTAGCCTTCACAACCGCCATCACCACCGCTTCGCCGCGGGCCAACACACGCACATTGGCCCGAATGGCCCCCAGATCGATCTCTGCCCAGGTGGCGTAGCCCTCGGTTTGTGCCATGCAGCCAAGTATACGAAGGCGTCCGACAAGCGGCAACACACGGCGTGGGTATAATCCCAAGTCGCCATGACCCCCGAGGCTTGGATTACGCTCCTGACCATCACGCTCGCCGCGATCCTTCTGGTCAGCGAGCGGCTGCGCCCAGACGTCATCGGCATCCTGGTCGCGCTGACGCTCGGCATCACCGGGGTGATCACGGCCGAGCAAGCGGTCTCGGGTTTCAGCCAGTCGGCGGTGATCACCATCCTTTCGGTGTTCATCCTCTCCGAAGGGCTCGAGCGAACCGGAGTGACGGCCTGGCTCGGTTCGCGCATCCTGCAGCTGGCGGGCCCCCGTGAGCGCCGGCTGATCGGCGCATTGACCCTGACCAGCGCCGGACTATCCACGTTCATGAACAGCATTGCCGCAGCGGCGATCCTGGTCCCACCGGCGATGGGGATCTCACGCCGGGCGCAGATCCGCCCCTCGCGCCTGCTGCTGCCGCTCGCCTACGGCGCGCTGCTCGGCGGCACGGCCACGCTGCTGACCACAGCCAACATCATCGTCAGCACCACGCTCGCTCAGGCTGGCTATGCTCCCTATGGCCTGCTCGACTTCCTTCCCATTGGAGCTCCACTGGTCATCGCCGGCGCGGCGCTGCTGATCTGGCTTGGCCCCCGCTTGCTGCGCCAGCGGGATGTCGCCAGCGAGATTGCCCGCCTGCGTCCGGCCCAGGGAGAGCTGGTGAGCGTGTATAACCTGACCGACGGCCTGTCGACCTACGGTGTTCCCGCCTCGTCGAGCATCATCGGCCAATCGCTCGGCGCACTCGGCTGGGGACGGGATCTCGGACTGACCGTGCTGGGCATCCTGCACCGTGGCCGCTGGAAGCTTGCCCCCGATCGGGAGATGCGCCTCCAGGCAGGCGACGTGCTGTTGCTCGAGGGTCAGCCCACGCCGGAGTTCATCGAGCTGCATGATCTGAACCCGCTGGACAACCCGCCTCTGCTCGACAGTCTCACCACAGCGCAGGTCCCGTTGGTTGAGGTGGTGCTGGCGCCGCGCTCCGAGCATGATGGCAGGTCGCTGCGCCAGATCCGGTTCCGCGAGCGCTACGGGATTCAGGTCATCGGGCTCTGGCGCGGGGGAGCCGTCGTGCAAGAGGACCTGGCCAATCAGCCGCTGCACTTCGGCGACGCCATGTTGATGCAGGGCCCACGCGACAAGTTCGACCTGCTGCGTAGTGACGAGAACTTCCTGATCCTCGAGGCGGAGGCCGTCAGCCGGCCGGGCTGGCGGGCGTGGGTGGCCGTGGGGATCGTCGTGGCCAGCCTCGGCTCGGCGGCGCTCGGCCTGCTCCCCATCGCCATTGCCACACTGACCGGCGCAATGCTGATGGTGCTCGCCGACTGCATTTCCATGGATGCCGCCTACCGCTCGGTCTCCTGGCGCACGATCTTCTTCATCGCCGGAATGCTCCCGCTGAGCATCGCCCTGCAGTCCACGGGACTGGCCAGCCTGCTGGGTGACGCGTTGATCGGGCTGACCGGCGGCGCCGGCTCGCTGGGCCTGGCGGCGGCGATCCTGCTCTCGACCATCGGCCTGGGCCTGTTGATCGGCGGACAAACCACGGCGGTCGTGCTTGCCCCTGTCGCCATCGCTGTGGCCGAGATCGCCGGCGCCGATCCCCGGGCAATGGCCATGGCGGTGGCGGTCGGCTGTTCGCTGGCCTTTGTCACCCCGCTCGGCCACCCTGCCAATCTGCTGGTGATGGGACCCGGCGGCTACACCCTGCGCGACTATCTGCGCCTGGGCACACCCCTCACGGTGCTCACGGCGCTGCTCACGCTGCTGGGCCTGCACTGGGCATGGGGCTTGTGACGCCCGTGCGCTTCGAGATCGAGCGAACCGAGGGCCAGGCCCGCGCCGGTAAGCTGCACACCGCCCACGGACCGATCCCCACGCCGGTGTTCGCCCCCGTCGGGACTCAGGCCACCGTCAAGGCCGTGACCGTCGAGCAACTGCATCAACTCGGCGCCAGCCTGATCCTGGGTAACACCTATCACCTGTACCTGCGCCCCGGCGCCGAGCGTATTCAGCGCCTGGGGGGCCTGCATGCCTTCATGGGCTGGACCGGGCCGATCTTGACCGACTCCGGGGGATACCAGGTGTTCAGCCTGACAGAGACCCGTAAGGTCGACGCCGGCGGGGTCACCT
>JBFYRF010000050.1:0-5752 GCA_041302385.1 Anaerolineales bacterium
GCCGCCGGCCGCTCGGGGTCGGACTGCGCCAGCTGCTGTGCCAGCCACTCGAACTGAGCGTCGTCGAGGCGACCCGTATAGGGCAGGTCGGCGTAGGGATCACCGGCCTCCAGCATGGGACGATGCGTGCTATCGAGGGCGTAGAACTGCCAATCGCCCAGTTCGAAGGCGTAGTACGGGCCGGGCAGACTGAGGGCCTCGATCGCCCAGGCCTTGCCGTAGCGAGGCTCACCTTCGAGCGAGCGATCGTCAATCCCCCATCCCCACACGTCATGATTGCCGATGAGGCTGTAGACCGGGAGATCAGTCCCGGCCTGCATCTCCTGGGTGAAGGCGTCCCACTGCGCGGCGACATCTGCCTGGCGCGCCTGAAGCGCATCCATGATCGAGTCGCCGGCGTTCAGGATTGCCTGCACGGCAGGCCGCTGCTGGTGGATGTGATCCAGGGCGCGTTGCAGCCCGTCGGTGGCAACATCGTTGGGGAGCATGTGGACATCGGAGATCAATGCCAAGCGGAGCGTGCCGGAACCCAGGCCCAAGCCCCGACAGGCCGTGAGCACGACGCCGGCCGAGAAGACGCCTGCGGTGCGCAGGAAGATGCGGCGGCTGAGCGGGGGTTGGGTCACAGTGTTCTCTCCCTGTTGGCTCGCCTGCGCAGTAGATCGGCCGGCGTCCTTCGTCAGACGCGCTCCACCACCCAGACGTGGGACAGCCCGAACACGCGCAGCGGCGTGCGCTCGAGCGCCTGCAGCACGGCGCGCAGCGCCTTGCCCAGGCGGGGCCAACGGGCGATGAGGTTGTCGTAGGCGCCGAAGATGATCGTCGTCGAGACTGCGCGGAGCGGCAAGCCGGTCACCAATCGCCGCAAATCGCCTGCCGAATACACGCGCACGTGCGGCGCCAGGCGGTCGCGCCAGCGCCGCGGCAGGTAGTTCACCAGCGGGATATTCCCGAAGTGGTAGCGGCCGCGCCAGTACACGCCGTGCGTCTCGAAGGGATAGCCGAGGTTTGGGACGAAGAGCACCCCTCGGCCGCCCGGCGACAACAGGCGGGCGATCTCGGCGAGCGCAGTCCGATCGTCAGCGACGTGCTCCAGGACTTCGTGGGAAAGGATCAGGTCGAATGATCCCGTGGGTAGGGGCAGGGCCTCGCCAGCGGCGTTGACAACCGGTGCCTGTGCTTTCGCTTGAGCGGCGCGCTCGAAGTCATATTCGACGCCGACGGCCTGACGGGCGCGCCTGGCAAGCGGCTGCAGGTACAGGCCGACGCCGCAGCCATTGTCGAGCACGCGTCCCGCCAGCCGCTCACCCGCTGCGGCCTGGATCATGGCCCAGCGACGGTCCTGCCCGGCGCGCCAGACGTAGGACGGCTCGCCGAGCGCGGCAGCCTTGGGACGCTCGGACTCAGTCACCGAGCTGCCATTCCTGCTGGAAACCGAAGCCCTGGCGGTTGTCGATGCGGCGGATCCAGTCGGGCTGGAAGCGATACGGCGCGGCGGCCTGGACCGCCTGCGCCAGGTCGGCCGCGAAGGGAAAACGCCGCAGGTATAGCTGGAGTGCGCGCGGCGTTTCGGCCGCGCCCATCCGGCGCGCGCGGCCGCGCATCTGCAGTCCACGCAGCGTGCGCCAGTCGGCAACCGTGGGATAGAGTGCCGCGGCGCAGCGCGGGTCCGCCAGAAGATTGCAGCTGTGCTGGCTGGCGGGGTCGGAAAGGAAGATCAGCGCCAGGTCGTCGGCGGCGAAGAACAGGGGTGTGGCGCGGGGTGCGCCGTCGGGGTCCAGCGTCGCCAGGGTGAGTGCCGGTGTCTCCTCCAGCAGTTCCATCAAGGCAGCACGGTCGGAGATGGTGATCGCGGCTGGCCAGCCCGCCGTCGGCGCGATCACAGTCCCTGCCAGGTGCGGTAGGCGTCGTTATCGATTCCCAGCCGCTGCAGCGCCCGCCCGACCGTGGCCCGCACCATGTCATCGAGCGACTGTGGATGGTCATAGAACGATGGCACCGGGGGGAAGATGATCGCCCCAGCGCGGGCGGCCAGGTCCATCAGGCGCAGGTGGCCGGGGTGGAGGGGCGTCTCGCGCACCATCAGCAGCAGCGGCCGGCCCTCCTTCAGGCAGACGTCGGCCGCCCGACCGATCAGGTCGTCGGCGTAGCTGTTGGCCACCGCCGAGAGCGTCTTGATCGAGCACGGCGCGATCAGCATACCGTGGGTGAGGAAGGAGCCGGAGGCGATCGATGCCCCGATGTCCTGCGGGGTGTGAACGACGCTGGCCAGCGCCTCGACCTCGCTGACTTTGCGGTCGGTCTCCTGGTGGATGGTCACCCGCGCCGCCGGGCTGAGCACCAGGTGGGTTTCGACGCCCAGCGAGCGCAGGGCTTCAAGACTGCGGATGCCGTAGATGGCGCCTGAGGCGCCGGTTATGGCGACGATGATCCGGCGCGGCGGGGTCTCCACTCGAGTTGGGTCTCCTCTCAGCCGGGCTTGCTCGCCCAGTGGATGGCGACCGTGCCGAACATCCTGCGCACAAAGCCGACCTGGATCATGCCGGCCTCGGCAAGCCGTGAGGCCAACGCGCCGGCTGTCAGGAAGCGCTCGGTCGAATCGGGCAGGTAATTGTACGCCTCGCGATCGCCCGCCACCCAGCGACCGAGCAGCGGGATGACGACATGCAGGTGGAAGCGCAGCAGCGGCCGCATCCAACCGGAGGCGGGGGTAGTGTCCAGGCAAACGAGCCTGCCGCCGGGACGCAGCACGCGCGCTTGCTCGGCGAGCGCCGGCGAGACGTCGCTGACGTTGCGCAGCAGGAAGCCGCTGACCACGCCGTCGAAGGTGGCAGGGGCGAAGGGCAGCCGCAGGGCGTCGGCCATCACCCAGCCCGCCCGCTCGCCGCCGGGGCGCTGTTGACCGACGTGCATCATTGGCAGGCTGAAGTCGGCCGCCGTCGGGCGCGCATCGTTCTGCTGGCGCAACACCTCCAACGATAGATCGCCGGTTCCTGCACCCAGGTCCAGCACACGCGTCCTGGACGTCAGCGACAGCCGCGATACCGCCTCGCGCCGCCAGCGGCGATCCTGGCCGAAGGTCATCAGCCGGTTGAGCAGATCGTAGCGGCCGGCGATGCGGTCGAACATGCGCGCGACGTAGGCGGCGCGGGCGCTCCCGCTGAGCTCAGTCACGCTGCAGCCTCGCGATCACGCCGCGTACTGCCAGCGGCACAGGCGGCGCTGGGCGGCGTCGACCACCAGGTACAGCCCAAGGCCGAGCAGGCTCATCGCGATCACGCCGGCGTACATGCGCGGGTAGTCGAAGAGCGTGCTGCCGTGCAGATAGATGTAGTAACCCAGGCCCTGCCGGGTGGCGAACAGCTCGGCGACGTACAACACCGCCACGGCCGTGCCAATCGATTGGCGCAGGCCGGTGAGGATGGCGGGCAGGCTGGCCGGCAGGTATACGAAGCGGAACAGCCCACGTCGCCCGGCGCCCAGGCTGCGCACCGAGAACAGCAGTTCAGGGCGCAAGCCGGCCGCCTGGTCGCGCACCAGGACCAGGATCTGGAAGAACTGGATCAGGAAGATCACGGCGATCTTGGTCAGGTCGCCGATGCCGAAGAACTAGTGAAGCACCGGGAGCAGCACGACCTTGGGGATCGGGAAGAGCAGGTAGACGAAGGGCGAGAACCAGCGGTCGGCGCGCGCCGACTGGCCGAGGACAATTCCCAGCGGGACCGCCGCCAGCACGGCCAGTGCGGTAGAGGCGACGACGCGCCACAGGCTGACCAGCAGGTGGCCGCCCAGCTCTCCCGGGAGCTCGCGAACCGTGATCCACAACACCTCGAACGGCGAGGGCAGGATCGGGCGGTTGACGACGGCCGACAGCAGCGCCCAGAGCAGAACGAGCACGATCGCGGCCAGCAGGATCGCCCGGCGTTTCATGCGACCGATTCCATCGCCGCCCGCAGGCTGGCGCAGGCCTGGTCATAGGCGGCTGTCCCTCGGTGCGCGGGTGAGCCACCGCCAGGGTTATCGAACACCTGGGGCAGCTTGTGCGGAGGGCGGCCCAGCACCAGCACGCGCTCGCCGAGCAATGCAGCCTCCTCGATGGCGTGAGTCACCAACACCAACGTCAGGCTTCGCTCCAGGCGCAGCTGCATCGTCAGATCCTGAAGATCCTGACGGGTCGGCGCGTCGAGCGAGGCAAAGGGCTCGTCCATCAGCAGCAGGTCAGGATGCAACGCCAGGGTGCGGGCAATGGCGGTGCGCTGGCGCTGGCCGCCGGAGATCTGCCCCGGGTAGCTCTCCGCCACGGTCTCGAGCCCGAGGCGCTGCAGCCATGTCCCGACGCGTTCATCGATGTCCTTGACGACTTCGTCGCGCGGGGCGTGTCTTCCATCCGGGCCGTAGAAGCCGCGCAGGCGCAAACCGAGGCGGATGTTGGCGCGCACCGTTGCCCACGGCAGCAGGCCGTAGTCCTGCAGGATCAGCCCGGTGCGCGGGCGAGGGCGGCGCAAGGCTTCGCCGCCGATCCGCACCTCCCCTGAAGTGGGGAGCTGTAATCCGGCCAGCAGATAGAGCAGGCTGCTCTTGCCGCAGCCAGAGGGTCCGAGAATGGCCCACGACTCGCCGCGCCTCGCCTGCCAACTGTAGCCCTCGAAGAGCAGCGGCTGGTTGCGGTAGGCGAAGGTCAGGTTCTCCAGCTCAATCACGGTCGGCCTGGCCGGAGTCCGAGCCTGTAAGCTGCTTGAATAACCAGACGCGTGGTCACGCTCCCACCCCAGCTCCTGTGCAGCACCCTGCAAGGGCTCCCCTGCCCACTCGTGCACATGCCTGCCCCAGCGCCGCACAGGGCGAGAGGATGGCATCACCAGCCGATCTCGGAGCACCTGTCCACTTCAGGGAGCGAGACTGCCGCGTGTGCTTTCGCATGATCCTAGGGCAGGAAAACGTCGCTCACGGAATCGGCGTAGACGAGTTCACTCTCGACCAGGCCCTTCTCGATCGTCCAGGCGAGCACATCGGCGAACTGCGCCTCGCTCGGCACGGAGGCCGTCGGGAAATCCGGCAGGGTGTACGACTCGAGCAGCGGTGCTGGAACCAGCTTCTGCTCGACGAGCAGATTCTGCCATTTGCCCTTGTCAGCATTGATCTCGGTGGTGGCCGTCTCGATAGCCGCCAGGAAGGCGCGCACCACCTCGGGGTTGGCATCCGCAAACGCCTTGTTGAACGAGATCAGGCTGTTGCCGTACTCGGGGTGGGCGCTGTCGTCGATGACCACCGTGGCGCCGCCTTGCATGGCCAGCAACGAGAGCGGGTCAGGCAGATTGGCGGCCTTGAGTTGGCCTGAATCCAGCAGCGCCATTCGATCGGGGATCTTGGGGACGGCGATGGTGCGGATGTCGTCCGGCGCCAGACCTTCAGCCTCTAGCAGGCGGTCCGTCGTGTAGGCGATCACGGTCCCTTCCGACACCCCGATCTCCACGCCCTTGAGATCCTGCGGCTCCGCAATGCCGCTGTCCCTGGCCGCCAGGATCGAGTACTGCGGGAAGTCCGGCGTGGCTGTGCGGGCGAAGCGCACGACCGTGATCTGCGGCGCAGCCTGGTTGTACAGCATCGTCGAGACCAGGTCATTGATCATGCCGTCGATCTGACCCGCCTGCATCAGTTGGTCGCGTTCGGCCGCCGAGGCGGCTGGGACGAACTTGACCTGCAGTCCGTTCTCGGCGAAGTAGCCCTGCTGCTGGGCGACGTACATGGGCAG
>JBFYRF010000064.1:0-10142 GCA_041302385.1 Anaerolineales bacterium
TGCTGGGGTACGAGAACACGCTGCCCGTGACGATGGAGGAGATGCTGCATCACAGCCGGGCGGTGGCGCGCGGGGCTCGTCGGCCGCTGCTCGTCGGCGACATGCCCTTCCTTTCCTATCAGGTGTCACCGGAGGAGGCCGTCCGAAACGCTGGGCGCTTCCTGCAGGAAGGAGGCATGGACGCCGTCAAGGTCGAAGGCGGCCGCGAGCGGCTGGCGTCGATCGTGGCCATCCTGCTGGCCGGCATTCCGGTGATGGGACACATCGGCCTGACGCCGCAATCGGTGCATCAGCTGGGAGGGTTCCGGCCGCAGGGACGGACGGCGCAGACAGCGGTTGAGTTGCTCCGCGACGCGGTCGCGCTTGAAGCAGCAGGCTGCTTCGCGCTCGTGCTCGAGTCGATTCCGCAGGAGCTGGCGGCCGAGATCAGCCGGCGCCTGACCATCCCGACGATCGGCATCGGCGCCGGGGCGGGGTGCGACGGCCAGATTCTGGTGACGCATGACCTGCTCGGACTGTTCGAGCGGTTCACGCCGCGTTTTGTGAAACAGTATGCGGATCTGCATGGCGAGATGAAGCGCGCCTTCAGCGCGTACATTCAGGATGTGGAAACTGGTCAGTTTCCCGCGCAGGAACACAACCTCACCATGGATGCGGACGAATGGCGCAGCGTGCTCAAGGCGCTGCGGAGCGAGGCCGCTGCGTGAACAACGAACGGCTGTTGATCGTCGGCACGGGCGCCATGGCCTGCCTGTTCGCCGGAGTACTGGCAGACGTTGCCGAGGTCATGTTGCTGGGGACCTGGGCGGCGGGCGTGCAAACCATGCGCTCGGCAGGTGTGCGCTTGCAGACCGAGGCCGGCGAGCGAATCCTGCGCGTCGGGGCGACCGATGATCCGGGGACCTGCGTGGGTGTTCGCCAGGCGCTGGTGTTGGTCAAGGCGTGGCAGACGCCTCGCGCCGCGGCGCAGTTGAAGGAGTGCCTCGCTCCGGACGGCGTGGCGCTCAGCCTGCAGAACGGGCTGGGCAACTGGGAAGCACTGCGCGACTGCCTTGGCGAGGAGCGGGTTGCAGCCGGCGTGACGCGCATGGGAGCTACGTTGCTGGCGCCAGGCGTGGTGCGTCTCGGCGGGCGTGGGCCGACGACGCTGGGCGACCATCCGCGACTCGGGCCGCTGCAGGAGCGACTGCAGGCAGCCGGGCTGGAGGTCGAGCGGGTTGAGGATCTGGCCAGCGTGCTGTGGGGCAAACTGGCGGTCAACGCAGCGATCAACCCCGTGGCGGCGCTACTACGCCTGAGCAATGGTGAGATTGCTGCCCGTCCCGGGGCGAGGGCCGTGATGCGGGGTGCAGCGGCCGAGGTCCAGGCCGTGGCGGAAGCGGCGGGGATCCTCCTGCCGTTTCCGGACGCAGCCGAGCAGGCCGAATTAGCGGCGCGTGCCTCAGCCGACAACCAATCCTCGATGCTGCAGGACGTGCTGCGCGGTGCCCGCACCGAGATCGACGCCATCAACGGCGCGGTCGTGCGCGCGGCCGGCTCAGTCGGCGCCGACGCTCCGATCAACCGCACCCTCTGGCATCTCATCGCTGCGCTGGCGCCCGAGGAGAGCACAAGGTGGTGATTGCGCGGAGCATCGCTGAATTGCGAACATCACGGGCGCATCTGGCCGATCCGCTGGGGCTCGTTCCGACGATGGGAGCGTTCCACGAAGGCCACCTGTCGCTGATCCGCCGCGCTCGGGAGGAGTGCGCCTCGGCTGTTGTCAGCCTCTTCGTCAACCCGACCCAGTTTGGTGCCCGCGAGGATCTGGCGGCCTACCCTCGCGACCCGAGTCGCGACCTGGAATTGGCCGAACAGGCCGGCGCCGATCTGCTGTGGGCACCGGAGGTGGCGGAGATGTACCCCCCGGGATTTCAGACCTGGGTGCAGGTGGAGTCGCTGACAAAGCCCCTGGAGGGCCTGTACCGCCCGGGGCACTTCCAGGGTGTAGCTACAATCGTCGCCAAGCTGTTCAACGCGGTCCTGCCGCAGCGGGCTTACTTCGGGCAGAAGGATGCTCAACAGGCTGTGGTTGTGCGCCGGATGGCGCAGGACTTGAACTTCCCGCTTGAGATCGTGGTCTGCCCGACCGTGCGCGAAGCGGACGGACTGGCGATGTCCAGCCGTAATGCATATCTGGAGCCGGACGAGCGGCGGGTCGCCCCTGTGCTCTACCACGCGCTGTCACAGGCGGCCGAAGCGTTCAGGGCGGGCGAGCGCGAGGCGGATGTGCTGCGCAAGTGGATGGAGCGGACTTTGGCCGGGGAGCCCCTGGCCCGGCCCCAGTACGTCTCGGTGGCCGATCCAGAGACTCTGGCGGAACTCTCCGGACCGGTGGAGAGAGCGCTGCTCTCGATGGCCGTCCATCTTGGCACGACCCGCCTGATCGACAACCTGCTCGTCGGGTAGCTGGGCTGCGGAAGGAGACCGACATGCTGCTGGCGATCGACATCGGCAACACCAATATCACGCTTGGCCTGTACGAAGGGGAGCGCAGAGTGGATGCCTGGCGGCTGGCGACGGCACACGAGCGCATGCCGGACGAGTACGGCCTGCAGATGCTGGGGCTGCTGCGGCACGCCGGCGTCGAGACGGCGCAGCTCACCGGAGGCGCGCTGGCCTCCGTCGTACCGCCGCTCACCGGGACCTTCCTACAGGCCTGCGCCCACTACCTGAATCTGCAGCCGCTGGTTGTCGATGCCGGCGTCAGGACCGGCGTGCGCATCCGCTACGAGGATCCCAAGGCCGTCGGCGCCGATCGGGTCGTCGATGCGGCGGCGGTGCAGCAGCTATATGGTGGGCCGGCCTGCGTCGTCGATTTTGGCACGGCGACGACCTTCGATGCGATCTCGGCTGAGGGGGACTATCTGGGGGGAGCGATTGCGCCCGGGATCGGGATCGCCGCCGAGGCGCTCTTCTCACGGACGGCCAAGCTGCCGCGTGTCGATCTGGCCCGCCCACCGGCCGCCATCGGCCGCAATACCGTGTATGCGCTCCAATCGGGTCTGGTATTCGGCTACGTGGGGCTGGTCGAAGGCATGGTGAGCCGGTTCCGTCAGGAGCTGGGGCCGAAGATGAAGGTGATCGGGACAGGAGGTCTGGTGGACCTGATCGCCGCCGAGACCGAGGCGATCCAGATCAAGGCGCCCTGGCTGACGCTCGACGGATTGCGGATTGTCTGGGGGCTGAATCAAGGCTGACCCCTGGGGCGCCTTGGCCCTCCCCTTTTCCGGGCCTGGCACTCAACAGATGAAGGGATGGCTGTGCCGAAGGGCATTGCGTCTGCTTCCCTCCTGGGCGCCTCGGGCTCGCTGCCGGGTTCCGAGAGGTGACACTCATCCTGTTGACAGCACCCCGTAAGCTTCCCTATACTGGCAAATGTAACATGTAACATTTTAGATTTCTGTACGCTACTCTGGGCGATGTTGGCGATTGGGCGACATCGGGCATCAAGGTAGCCGAAACCATCCGGGGACAGTCCAGTCCGACCTGGCAAACACACGCCGGGAGGATCGAGGCAGCGGTCTCCGGTTCTTCATCGAGGGAGCGTGCGATGGTGCTGCGGGACAGCCAGCCGGTTGCCGACACCCTAGTGCCCCTTGCCCACACTGACCTGGCTGAGAAAACCTACCTGGTCCTCAAAGACAAGATCCTCCGGCGGCAGCTTGAGCCCGGGGCGCGCATCTCGGTTGAGGAGATTGCGCACGGCCTGGGGGTCAGCCGCACACCGGTGACCGACGCCCTCAAGCGCCTGGCGCTGGAGGGGCTGGTCGAGATCCAGCCTCGCCGGGGAACCTTTGTCACCGAGCTGACGGCGCGGGATGTCGGTGAACTGTTCGATATCCGGCTGCTGATCGAGTTGCATGCTGCGCGCCGGCTGGTCAGCCAGGGTCGGGCGCGGGAGTTCCTGGAAGCCGTCGACGAGCCGATCAACCGCATGCGCGAAGCGACGGTCAACGGTAACTATGGGGACTATGAGTCGTTCATCAGCGCCGATCGCCAGCTGCACGGGATCCTGGTCGGGATGAGCGAGAACCAGCGCCTGATGCAGATTTTCACCGAGTTGAATGTCCACATGCGCGTCGCGCGGGCGCACTATCTGAACAGCGTCGAGAACGCCCGCCAGGCTCACCAGGAGCATGAGGCGATCCTTGCGGCCTTTGAGCTCGGCGAGGCACGCGCCGTGGAGCAGGCCTTGACGTTGCACATCACCAATGTCAGGGCCCGTATCCTCGAGCTGCTCGAAGCGCGCGGCGGAAGGCTGTGAGCCGGCAGGCGCGAACATGGCGATGAAGGGTGTGCTGGACAGCTTCTGCCTGGATGGCCGGGCGGCGATCGTCACCGGGGCTGGACGCGGCCTGGGACTGGCGATGGCGCAGGCATTGGGGCAGGCCGGTGCCGCGCTGACGCTGGTCGACGTCAACCCCCAGGATCTCGAACCGGCGGCCGACGGCCTGCGGGCAGATGGCCTGCGCGCCCTGGCAATGGTCGCCGACGTCACCTCGGCCGCGGACGTCCAGCGCGTCGTGCAGCACACGGCGGATGAGTACGGCGGCGTGCACATCCTGGTCAACAATGCCGGCGTCACGACCCGGGCGCCCTTCGAAGACCTGGAGCAGGACGACTGGGAGAAGGTGGTGCAGGTCAACCTGGGGGGCATCTACCAGTGCTCGCGCTGGGCGGCGCGGCAGATGATCGAGCAGGGAAGCGGTGCGATCATCAACATTGCTTCGATCTCCGGCTTGGTGGGGAATCGCGGCGGGAACAACAGCCACTACTGCGCCACCAAGGGCGGCGTGATCGCCCTGACGCGTTCGCTAGCTGTCGAGTGGGCAGCCAGGGGGATCCGGGTGAATGCCATTGCGCCTGGCTATTTCGTCACCCCGATGACCGACCGCCTCAAGCAGCGCGATCCGGACTTCTACCGTGAGCTTGTCGGCCGAGTTCCGCTGGGGCGCTTCGGCGAGGAGCGCGACCTGGCGGGCGCGGTGGTCTACCTGGCCAGCCCGGCCTCGGCCTTCGTCACGGGCCACGTACTGGTCGTCGACGGGGCTTACACCGCGTGGTGAGGAGCAGGGAGCATGGGTCAAGTTCTGGTGCCTGAACCCTCCGGGCCGCGGGTGCGGGAGCTGGTGCGCAGCCAGTCCGATACCCGGCGGCGCTGGCTGCAGGCGGCGGCGATCTGGATTGTGCTGGGCGTGTTGATCCTGATCGCCTCGCTCGTCTCTCCGAGCTTCCTTGCCCCGCGCAACCTGACCACCATCCTCAAGCAAGCTGCGCCGCTGGGCATCCTGGCGGTGGGCGAGACGCTGGTGATTCTGACCGGCGGGATCGATCTGTCCGTCGCTTCGGTGATGGCCACGGTCTCGATCTTCGCTGCGGGGTTCACGGGCGGAAAGGATGAGTTGGTCCTTCCGGTCGTCGCCGGCTGCCTGCTGTTCTCGCTCCTGGTCGGCCTGGGCAATGGGCTGATGGTGACCAAGCTCAAGATCCCGCCCTTCATCGCCACGCTCGGCATGATTCTGGTGGTGCAGGGAATCCGCTTCGTCTATTCCCAGGGAACCCCGAAGACCTATATTCCGGACAGCCTGCGCTTCTGGGGACGAGACGCGCTGGGGCCGGTTCCCATGGCTTTGATCGTGTGGCTGGTGATCGCGGCGATCGCTGGCTTCGTGCTCTCGCGCACGACATTTGGCCGCCGGTTGTATGCCGTCGGCGGCAATGTGCGCACGGCGTACCTGTCGGGCGTCAGCGTGGATGCGATCAAGATCGCCGCCTACACCGCCTGCAGCTTCCTGGCCGGCATCGCCGGGCTGATCCTGGTGGGCTACGTCGGACACGCCGACAACTGGCTGGGCAACGGCTATGAACTGAACGCGATCGCGGCCGTGGTGATTGGCGGGACCGCCTTCGAGGGCGGCAAGGGCGGTCAGATCGGGACCATCGCTGGCGTGCTGATCCTGACCGTGCTCTTTAACTTGGTGCTGATGCTGCAGTTCGATGAAGAGGCGCGGCGTATCGTGAAGGGGCTGGTGATCCTGCTGGCGGTGGCGCTCTACGCTCGCCTGCGGGCGCGCCGCTAGCCGGCGGCTCAAGACCGATCGTCAGCCTGATCGCCCCGAAAGGAGGTGGGGACGAACCGAACGCCCAACTGACGTGCAACTCCGTGAACGTAGTTCGACCACAAATCAAGGAGGACAAGGAAGATGTCTGGCCGAAAGATCATGGGTTTCGTTTCGTTGCTGGTCGTGCTGGGCCTGCTGATCGGCGCCTGTGCGCCGGCTGGGCCGGCCCCGGCCGAGCCCGCCGGACCGATCGTGGTGGAGCCAGATGCTGAGGGCATGATCGACACGACGCCCTTCGCCAAGGAACCGCCGTATACCGTGTGCTTCAGCAACGCCTCGGTCGCCAATGCCTGGCGCGTGGCCATGGTGCAGAACTTCGAGTACGGCATCGATGAGGCCAAGGCGAGCGGTCTGGTGGACAACTATCTGTATGCCGATGCTAACGATGATCCCGCCAAGCAGATTGCTGATATCGAGGACTTGCTGACCAAGGGCTGCGACGTGCTGGTGATCAGCGCCGCCGCCCAGGACGTGGTTGATCCGGGCGCCAAGAAGGCAATGGAGATGGGCGTCCCGGTCATCACCCTTGACCGCGATGTCAAGAGCCCAGCCAACCGCGTCTCCTACACCGACGGCGACTCGTGCGCCATGGGCCGGATGCAAGCCGAATGGCTGGTTGAGGAACTGGATGGCAAGGGCGATATCCTGCTGCTCTCCGGTATGGCGGGCGCCAGCCCGGCGGAAGAGCGCCTGCGCTGCGCGCGCGAGGTCTTCGCTGGGTACCCGGAGATCAACGAACTGGCCCAGGCCTACACCGACTGGTCGCCCACCGGCGGCCAGAAGCAGATGGAAGCCTGGATCACGCAGTTCGGTGAGGTCGACGGCATCTGGTCCGACAGCGCCCTGCAGGGTGTGGGTGTGGTGGAAGCGCTGCTGGCTGCCGGCATGACCGTGCCGCCGATCACCGGCGAGGACTGGGCGCTGTTCCTGCGCCAGGCCACCGAGAACAACTTCCCGTTCGCGGCCGTCAGCTTCCCGAACCGCATGGGCTTCGTCTCGGTCCAGGACGCGCTGGCGCTGCTGCAGGGCCAGCCGATCCCGTTCCACCACCAGGTGGCTCCGCTCGTCATCACCGCCGAGAACATGGCGGAGTTCTACAACACGGGCATGTCGGACGAGCTGTGGCTCGATATGCTCCCCGAGGTGCGCGAGAAGTTCTACAGCCAGTAGCCGTGCACCCGGCATAGTGTGAAGGATCAACGGACTGCTGGCCGGAGGCAACGCCTCCGGCCAGCAGAACCCCCGGCGGGCTGTGGCGCGAGGTTCTGATGGCGGAATGCCTCGTTGAGATGAAGGGGATCACCAAGACCTTCCCGGGCGTCGTGGCGCTGGACGACGTCAGCTTTGATTGCCGCGCCGGGGAAGTGCATGCCGTCGTGGGCGAAAACGGCGCTGGCAAGTCAACGCTGATGAAGATCCTGGCCGGGGTCTACCAGCCCGACGAAGGAAGCATCCTGATCGAAGGCGAGAGCGTCCGGCTGGCCAGCCCCCACGATGCCCAGCTTCACCGGGTGAGCATCATCTACCAGGAACTCAACCTGCTGCCGGATCTGAATGTGGCCGAGAACGTATTCCTCGGCCGAGAGCCTCGCGGCCGACTGGGCATACTGGATGAGGGCGGGGAGGCGGAAAGGGCGCGCGAGGTGCTGCAGCGCCTGGGTGTCGACATCGATCCCGGCACGAAGCTGGGCCGGCTGAGTATGGCCCAGCAGCAAATGGTCGAGATCGCCAAGGCCCTATCGCTCAACGCTCGCGTGGTCATCATGGATGAACCGTCGGCCGCCCTCGGCGGCCGGGACCTGGAGTACCTGTTCCGCGTCATTCGAGCACTCAAGGAACAGGGTGTTGGGGTGATCTACATCTCGCACCGTATCGCCGAGATTTTCGAGGTTGCCGATCGGGTGACCGTGTTCAAGGATGGCAAGGTCGTCGGGACGTTCCCTGTGGCGGAGGTCGATCGTCCCGAGCTGGTGCGGTTGATGATCGGGCGGTCCTTCTCCGAGACCTTCCCGCAACGCGGTTCCACCCCCGGGGAGGAGATTCTGCGGATCGATGGGCTGCGGGTTGGGGAGCGGCTGAAGGACATCCACCTCACGGCCCGCCGGGGCGAGGTCATCGGGATCTCCGGACTGGTCGGTGCCGGGCGGACCGAGCTGGCACAGGCGATCTTCGGCAGCCGCCGCATCGACGGCGGAGAGATCCACGTCGCCGGCAAGAAGGTCAACCTGCGCACCCCGCGCCAGGCGCTGCGTCATAAGATCGGCTACTTGACCGAAGACCGCAACGCCGAAGGCCTGGTGATGGGCCAGACGGTGATGGAGAATGCGGCCCTGCCCAGCCTGGCCAAGCGCCAACGCTGGGGGGTGGTCAACCGCAAGCGCGAACGCGAAGTGGTTGAAGAGACCACACACGACCTGCGCCTGCGGGCGCCGAGCTTGGGCGCGGATGTCGAGAACCTCAGCGGCGGCAACCGGCAGAAAGTTGTGCTGGCCAAATGGTTGATCAGCGGGCCCGAGCTGATCATCTTCGACGAGCCGACGCGCGGCATCGACGTCGGCGCCAAGGCGGAGATCTGGCAGTTAATGCGCGATCTGGCCGATCAGGGCAAGGCGATCGTGATGATCTCGTCGGAACTGCCGGAGATCGTGGGTATGAGCGATCGGGTGTATGTGATGCATCGAGGCATGATCGTGGGCGAGCTGAACGGCGAGCAAGCCACGGAAGAGCAGGTGATGATGCTTGCCACGTATGGGAAGTCCGATGGCCGCTGAGAGGGTGAGCACTCGCCGCAAGTCATTCGCTGGCCGCCGGTTCCTGGACGAGCAGCGCGATGTCTTGATCATCTACGGGCTGCTGCTGCTGATCCTGGTGCTGGCGGCGATCTACATCCCTGAGTTCCGGCGCCCGGCCAACTTCATCAACGTGCTGCGCCAGAGCGTGGCGCTGGGGATCGCCAGCGTCGGGCAGACGCTGGTGATCCTGGTCGGCGGGATCGATCTGTCGATCGGGGCAACAATCAGCCTGATGAACGTGTATTCCAGCGGCTTCATGGCCAATTACACCACGCCGTTGCTGGTGGCGGGCATGGTGATCTTGCTGCTGGCGCTCGGGTTGTTCTTCGGATTTGTCAACGCCAACATCATCACCCGGCTGCGCGTGGCGCCGTTCATTGCCACGATGGGGGTTGGGGCGGTCATCCAGGGCATGGTGTTGCTTTACGCCAAGAAGCCCGGAGGCAGCATCGCCCCGGGCTGGGAGTATTTTGCCGAAGGGATGATCGGGCCGATCCCCTTCCCGGTGGTCTTCCTGTTCGTTCTTGTAGCGGTGACCTGGGTCTTGCTCAGCAAGACGGTTTGGGGACGGCACGTCAAGGCGACCGGGGGCAGTGAGGTGATCGCCAGGCTGTCCGGCGTCGAGACGCGACGTGTGATCACCTTCGCTTACATGTTCTGCAGCGCCATGGCGGCCGTCACGGGCATGTATCTCGCCAGCCGCATGGGCGCCGGTGACCCGCGAGTCGGCGGCCTGCAGTACGACCGATTCGACCTGGACACCATTACTGCGGTGCTGATCGGTGGCACGCGCTTGGGCGGCGGCAAAGGGAGCGTGATCGGAACGGTCGCGGGCGTGCTGATCGTGTCCGTGCTGAACAACATCTTCAACCTGATGGGTGTCAATCCGTATCTGCAGTGGATCATCAAGGGTCTGATCTTGCTCGGTGCTGTAGCCATCTATTCGGCACGCCGGGACAGTGCGAACTAGCTGCAAGACAGACAAGGGACGTGGGTGGTTTCTTACGCACCGAATGTGAGCTGGCTGTTCCCGGAGACGCCGTTCTCCGAGCGCCCGAAGCTGGTGGCCCAGGCGGGCTGCCGGGCGCTGGAGTTCGGCTTCCCGTCGCATGCTGACCTGCCGGCCCTCGAGGCGGCCGTCGAGGATCTGGGCCTGGAGGTTGTGCTGTTCAACCAGGATGTCCCG
>JBFYRF010000069.1:0-11837 GCA_041302385.1 Anaerolineales bacterium
AGGCGGGGCACCGACAGCCCATCCGAGCGCAACCTCCGATCTTGAATCTAACGGCTTAGGGCGGAACACGGTCGCAAGCTGCCTGGATGTCCGGGGGATGAGCCAATCGGCCGGGATCGAACGCCTCGCGTGGATCTTTCCGTCGCCGCACTGGATCACGTCCAGGTTACCGGCGGGGAAATGGCCGGGATTGGCAGCCACCGTCTGGAGCCGGGATTCCCGGGTGGGCTGAGTGCGAGGTTCAACCCCCTGCCTGCAGCGAGCTTTGAGGCGCTGGCTCGCGCATGGTCCTGCTGGCTGTCGAGTGACGGGCGTGGGCAGCGTCGAAGTGGGCCTGCTTGCATGCAGGTCCGCTTGCCGCCGCGTCTGAGGCGCGCTCACTGCGCCGATTGGGATGGGTTACCAGCTGCGTGCCCGACAGTTGTCCTGTGGATGCGGTGCCAATCAAGCATAGAATCGGGTATGGGACGGTTGCGGGCGAGCGAGGGAGGGCAAGGATGAAGAAGCTCATCAATCAAGTTGAGGACTTCGTGCGGGAGAGCCTGGAAGGGATGGCCGCCGCTCACCCGGAGTTGGTGCGCGTGCATCTGGACCCCAACTACGTCGTCCGGGCCGACGCTCCTGTGGTCGGTAAGGTGGCGCTGGTCTCCGGCGGCGGCAGCGGCCATGAACCGATGCACGCCGGCTTCGTCGGGCGGGGGATGCTGGATGCCGCCTGCCCGGGCGAGGTGTTCACTTCGCCGACGCCGGATCAGCTGCTGGAGGCAACGCGCGCCGTGCACGGCGGAGCGGGCGTGCTGAACATCGTCAAGAACTACAGCGGCGACGTGATGAATTTCGAGATGGCCGCTGAGCTTGCCGCAGCGGAGGGCATCTCCGTGGCCAACATCCTGATCGACGATGACGTGGCCGTGCGGGACAGCCTGTACACGCAGGGGAGGCGCGGCGTCGGGACGACCGTGCTGGCAGAGAAGATCTGCGGCGCGGCGGCAGAGCGCGGCTACGACCTCGACCGGCTGGCGGCGCTGTGCCGGAAGACCAACGCCGCCGGACGCAGCATGGGCATGGCGCTCACCTCATGCACCGTGCCTGCCAGGGGCAGCCCGACCTTTGACCTCGGCGCCGACGAGATGGAAATCGGCATCGGAATCCATGGTGAGCCTGGCCGCCAACGCCTGCCGCTGCCCGCTGCCGACGCAGTGAGCGAGATGTTGGCTACCGCCATTCTCCAGGACCCGGCCTATTCACGCGTCGCGCGCGAGTGGGATCGCAGCGCCTCGGCATGGCAGGACATCGAGCTGGTCGACGAGCCGCTGAAGGCTGGCGACACCGTGCTGGCGTTTGTCAACAGCATGGGCGGCACGCCGCTGGCCGAGCTCTACGTCGTCTACCGCAAATTGGCTGAGGTGTGCCGCAAGCATCGCGTCGAGATTGTCCGGTCGTGGGTTGGGCCGTACATCACGTCGCTGGAGATGCAGGGAGTCTCCATCACGCTGCTGAGGCTGGACGACGAGCTGACTGGGCTGTGGGATGACCCCGTGCTGACGCCCGCCCTGCGCTGGGGTGCCTGACGCCTGCTGGCATCGCCCCGCGCCCGCCGCACTGGCCTGTATCAGGAGTTCACTGTGCCACTCACGCTGCAGCAAACCAGAGCCTGGCTCGAGCGATCGGCGCAGGTGCTCTCGGAGAACCAGCAGCATCTGACCGATCTGGATGCAGCCATCGGGGATGCGGATCATGGCAGCAACATGGACCGCGGCTTCTGCAAGATCCTGGCAGCGCTGGCCGCCGGTGCGCCGGCCGATATTGGGGCACTGCTCAAGTTGGCGGCGATGACGTTGATCGGCTCGGTCGGTGGCGCCGCCGGGCCGCTGTATGGGACGCTGTTCCTGCGCATGGCCGCCGAGGCCGCGGACAAGGCCGAACTCGCCGATGCGGAGGTCGTAGGGATGTTCCGCAGCGGGCTGCTGGGCCTGCAGGATCGCGGCAACGCCGGGCCGGGTGCCAAGACGATGGTCGATGCCTGGCTGCCGGCAGTCGATGCGCTGCAGGCCGGGGTGGCGGCTGGGCAGGAGTTGGCTTCGGCGGCGCATGGCATGCGGCTGGCGGCCGAGGCCGGAATGCGCGCGACGATCCCGATGCAGGCCACCAAGGGCCGGGCAAGCTACCTGGGAGAGCGAAGCATTGGCCATCAGGACCCAGGTGCAACGTCGACGTTTCTGATCTTGCGGGCGCTCGACGAAGTGCTGCGCAGCCCCTAGCCCGGCGATTCGGCGCAAGGCGCGTGGGTGCAGCAGGCGAAGTCCGCTGGCCGTGCCGGCAGCTGTCAAGCGGCGCGGTGCCTAAGAGGTCAGTGCGGCGCAGGGCTGAGGGCAGGTTGTGGGGCGAGGCTGGATCGGCAGGTTGAACGGCTTGTCGTCCGGCGCGGAGGATCGGCCGGAGCCGATCCCCGGCGAGAGGCGCACGCAGCCGACTGTCGCTGCGCATAGGCATTGGCTGGAGCCGGTAGAGGAGGCGCGGATGGAGCTTGGTGCTGAGGAGTCCATATGGTCGGGCTGGTGATCGTTGCTCACAGCCAGACGGTTGCCGAAGGCGTGTGTCGGATGGCGGATCAAATGGCACAGGCTCGCGTGGCGATGGTGGCGGCCGGTGGGGTCTCCGACGGTGAGACCTTGGGGACCGATGCCAACCGCATCGTCGAGGCGATCCGCGCGCTGGCCGCCAGGCCTGGGTGTGAAGCGATCCTTATCCTGGTTGACCTGGGAAGCGCGATCTTGAGCGCTGAGACTGCGCTGGACCTGCTGGCGGGTGAGGGCCTGCCGCCGACCCGCGTTTCCCAGGCGCCGCTGGTGGAAGGCGCAGTCGCCGCCGCCGTGGCGGCGGCTGCAGGCAGGAGCCTGGCCGAGGTGGAAGCCGAGGCGTGCGCTGCGGGTTTGGCGAAGATCGGAACGCCTGCGTTGAGGGTCGAACCCTCCCCAGCACCGGAAGAATCGACAAGCGACCTCCGCATCCAGGCCAGCCTGGGGCACGCCCACGGGCTGCATGCCCGCCCGGCGGCAGCCTTCGTCGCCTGCGCCGCCGCACATCGCGTACAGGTCAGGGTGCGCGACCTCACCACGGGCTCCGCCTGGGTGAATGGAACCAGCCTGACCCAACTCGTGACCCTCGGGTCCAGACAGGGGGATCGGCTGGAAATCGCGGTCTCCGGCGCCGAAGCAGCGCAAGCCGCATCAGCGCTGCGCTCGGTTGTGGCCGAAGCGCCCGCACCGCGCGATCCGTTGGCAGCCCTCGCTTCGCCAGAACGGGCGCCGGATGAGAGCGTCTACAGCGGGATCCCTGTATCTGCCGGCATCGCGGTGGGGCCGGCGCGTCGGCTGGCAGCTTCGTTGCCTGCCGTTGAGCGGCGTTTCGCCGAGGACGCCCGGCATGAGCTCGAGCGGATGCAACAGGCGCGTCGGGCGGCACGGGCGGATCTCGAGAGGTTGATCCGGCGCGCCAGGCAGGCTGGGCAGCTGACCCAGGCCGATCTGCTCTTGGCGCACAGCCTGCTGCTCGACGATCCCACGCTGGTCCATCCGGCCGAGGAGCGGATTCTGCGGGACAACTGGTCAGCCGAGGCCGCCTGGGAGGAGGCCGTCAGTGCCGCCGCTCTCGCCTTCGAGGCGCAGCCTGACGAGTATGTGCGCGCACGGGAGGCAGACGTACGCGACGCTGGCAACCGTGTGCTGCGCCTCCTGCTGAGGGGGAGCGAGCCCGTTCCGGCACTGGCAGAACCCGGGATCCTGATCGCCGATGACTTGTCGCCCTCCCAGATCGTCGAACTCGACCCGCGCAACGTGCTGGGGATCTGCACTGCGGCCGGGAGCCCGACCTCGCATGCCTCGATCCTCGCCCGGGCGCTGCTGATTCCGGCGGTGGTCGGTTGCGGCGCACGCGTGCTGGAGGTGCCGGAGGGCGCGCAGGTCGTGCTCGATGGCGACCAGGGAACGCTGACGATCGAGGCGACCGGAGGCGTTGGGGTGAGAGCGGGCGCCCGAAGGGAAGCGACACAAGCGCCTCTGGCGCACCTGGCCGAGGCTCAGTTCCCGGCGATCACTCGGGATGGGCGACGGATCGAAGTCGCCGCCAACATCGGCAGCCTGGTCGAGGCCCAGGCGCTGCGTACGTCCGGCGCCGAGGGGGTGGGAGTGCTGAGGACCGAGTTTCTGTTCCTCGGTCGCCAACAGCCGCCGGTTGAGGAGGAGCAGGTCGAGGTGTATCGGGAGATCCTGCGCGCGTGTGAGGGGAAACCGATGATCGCGCGCACCTTAGACGTCGGGGGTGATAAGCGGCTGCCCTACCTGGAAGTGATCGAGGAGGAGAACCCGTTCCTCGGGATGCGCGGATTGCGCCTCTCGCTCCACCAGCCGGACTTGTTCAGCTGCCAGCTGCGGGCGCTGCTGCGCGCTGGCGTGGGTTCCGGCTTGCAGGTGATGTTCCCGATGGTGACGACGGTGGCGGAATTGCAGCAGGCGCGCCAACTGCTGGAGGAAGCACGCGACGACCTCCGCCGGCGCGGTTTGCCGCACGCCGAACAGCTGCCGCTGGGGATGATGGTGGAGGTGCCTGCGGCGGCGTTGATGGCGGACAGTTTCGCCGGCGAGACGGACTTCATGAGCATCGGCACGAACGACCTGGCGCAGTACACCCAAGCCGCAGAGCGGACGAACCCTCGCATGCTGACGCTTGGGGATGCCGCTTCACCCGCCGTGCTGCGCCTGATCGCGCAGGTCGTGCAGGCCTGCCGGGCCGCCGGTATCTGGGCTGGGGTGTGTGGAGAAGCCGCCGCCGATCCGGTGTTGCTGCCGATCCTGGTCGGCCTCGGTGTCAGCGAGTTAAGCATGACTCCGGCTGCCATCCCGCGCAGCAAGGCGCAGATACGGGGGCTGGTGTGGGAGGAGGCGCACCGGCTCGCTGAAAGGGCGCTGGGCGCGTCCTCGGCCGCCGAAGTGCGCTCGCTGGCCGGGCAGCCGGCACGCTCCGAGCGGACATAGGTCGGGTGCCGGCCCAAGCCCCGGCGCGCCAGCGCCCGGGACATCACCCGCCTGCGGGCGGAAGCAGGTCCCTCGGCGGAATGACGGCCTTGGGATGACTTGCCAGAGCAGCCGACGATGCCTCGCGCCCGGCCCGCAGCGAAGTGGAGGGGAAGCAGAGCATCCGTCTTCTTGCCGCTTGCCATCTCTGGCCCGAACGAAAGGCAGCGCGCGGGCTTGCCAAATGCTGCGACGGCTTGGGCCGCTTCGGCGGCAATCAACGCTAGGCAGCAGGCGTCGAAGCGCGAGCTCCTGGGCGAAGTGCATCACGAATGGGCAAGCTCGCCGGGTGGAACCGGTTTGCCTTGCGCTTGCGCCCTGGCTCAGACGTCGAAGTAGAGGGCGATCTCGTATGGGTGAGGGCGGTTGCGGACCTGGTAGTACTCCTCCTGCAGCTTGTACTCGATCCACTCTGCGATCTGGCCCTCATCGAACGTCCCACCCGCTAGCAGGAACTGATGATCGGCCTCGAGGGCGCGGCAGGCTTCGAGCAGGCTGGAGGGCAGTGGCTTGATCGCTTTGCGCTGCTCGTCAGTCCAGCTGAAGATGTTGGCATCGATCGGACCGAATCCGGCAGCGCGGGGATCGATCTGGCCCAGGATACCGTCGATGCCGGCCAGCAGTTGGCCGGCCAGCGCCAGGTAGACGTTGCAGGTTGCGTCCGGAGGGCGAAACTCGAAGCGCGCCGTGTCGGGCCGGTCGGCGTACTTGGGGACGCGAATGGCCGCGCTGCGGTTGCCCAGCGAGAAGAAGGCGTTGACGGGCGCCTCGAACCCGGGCACCAGGCGGCGGTAGGAGTTGGTGCTCGGACTGGTGAGCGCAAGCAGGGCGGCGCCATGACTGAGCAGCCCGCCGATGTAATGCTCTGCCGCCCGGCTGAGCTTGCCGTATCCCTGTGCGTCGTAGAACACGTTCTTTCCCTGGCGGAACAAGTGCTGGTGGAAGTGCATGCCGCTGCCGGCCTCGCCAAATAGCGGCTTGGGCATGAAGGTCGCCGTCTGCCCGTGGCGGTGGGCGGTCATCTTGGTCACGTAGCGCACCATCTGCGTCACGTCGCCGGCGCGCACCAAACCCATGGTGGGCGTCTCGATCTCGCACTGACCTGGACCGCCGACCTCGTGATGGTGGTACTTGACCGGGACGCCCATGCTCTCCAGGTGCAGGGTCATCTCGGAGCGCAGGTTGTAGAGCTGATCCTTGGGAGGGATCGCGTGGTAGCCGCCGTGGGGCGGGATCAGATGTCCATGCCCGCCCTGGCCCGAGCGCCAGGCGGCCTCGCGGCTCTCCAAGCGGTACGCGGCGCGGTTGACTTCGTTCTCGAAGGAAACCTCGTCGAAGACGTAGAACTCGTGCTCCGGCCCCCAGCGCGACTCATCTGCCACACCGGTCTCGCGCAGATACGCTTCGGCACGCAGGGCAATGTTGCGCGGATCGCGGGTAAACGGCCGTTTGGTGTCGGCTTCATAGGCCGAGCAGATGAAGCTCAACGTCGGCATATCCCAGAACGGGTCGCGGAAAGCAGTTGCCAGGTCGGGCAGCAGCACCATGTCCCCGGCCTTGACCGACTTCAGACCGACCGAGGAGCCATCGAAGCCGACGCCTTCGCTCATCAGCGCCGCATTGAACTCGTGGGCCGGTATGCTCACATGCCGCCATCGGCCCCACAGGTCGCTGAACTTCAGATCGACTATCTGGATGGCTTGCGCACGCAGGAAAGATTCGGCTTCGCTTAAGGTCTCGAACATCACCGCCTCCCGCATTTGCTGGTCAGGCTGACGATCCCACGCGGTCGGGTGAGGCCCGGCTGCCCCGGCCAGGAGCGCAAACGCCCCGGAGGACGGGCTGGCATAGGAGACAGGACGGTCTTGGTCGGCAGGGACGACTACGCCCTGGCCGGATCCCGCGGCCCCGTCCCTGGGCGCGGGGGGCCGCTCGAGGTTGGGCGTCAGGCGGCGACGATGCAGTCGACCGGGCAGACGGAGACGCACTGCGGCGAATCGTAGTGTCCCTTGCACTCGACGCAGGTTGCGGCGTCAATCACATAGATGGTGTCCCCCATCGAGATCGAGGTGGTGGGGCACTCCGTCTCGCACGCCCCGCACGATATGCATTCATCCGTAATCCGCATGGCCATGAGTCATACCTCGCAGCAGAGCAGGGTTGTTCTGCCAAGCGTATCCGGAGGGCTCGCGCGGGGCGATGGACGAAACTACCTGGATTCGCATGCCAAGATCACATCTGGCCGCCGGCGGGCGCCTGGGCCCCGGCCCTGCCTCGTGAAATGCGGCACATGCGCGCCGGCCGCAGGGCCGAAGGTATACTGGGGACTTCAAACTCACCGGGGAGGATCCTCAACATGTCAGCTAAGACCGACTACACTGCCGAAGAATGGGCCGCTATTCTGGCTGCCCCATATCTGGCCGGCCTGCTGATCGTGGTGTCAGACCCAAACCTGGGTTTCTTCGGCGAGATCGGTGCGCTCTCTCAGGCGATGAGCTCCACCGTGACAGGCTCGCAGAATGACTTGCTCAAGGCGGTGGCCTCGGATGCCGTATCGCCTGAGAACCAGGAGGCGGTCAAGCCGAAGCTAGAGGTGCTCCAGCCGGAGAAGGATCCAGCGGTGCTGATCGAGTCTCTGGCGGAGGAGGTCGTGCGGGCGGCTGAGATCGTCACGGCCAAGTCCGCCGAAGATGGCGCCGCCTACCGCAAGTGGCTCGTCTACCTTGCTGAGCGGACCGCCGAGGGATCGAAGGAGGGCGGCTTCCTGGGTATCAACGCCGTCCGCGTCAGCGAGAAGGAGTCGCAGGCGCTGGATCAACTGCGCACGGCTCTGGGCGTTTCTGCGGGCTGACAGCCCACGCGCCAGGAGTCGCTTGAGTGACCTACCCGACACCGCCTGCGGCTTGACCTTCAGGCGGGCGATAGCCCGCCGGGTTGCTTTCGCTCCGTCAGCACCCCGGCAGCCAGGTGAGGCCAATTCCCCGAGCGGGGCGGCGATGGCTACTCGTACGCCAGGACTTCGCGGATGGTCAGGTGGGCGGCGCTGCGGGCGGGCAGCACGCTGGCCAGGGCGGAGAGCCCCAGCACGAGCAGTAGCCACAGGCCGAAACCTGCAGCGGTGAAGCGGACGTCGATCATGGAGTTGAAGATGGCCACGCTGAGGATGTAGGCAAGCAGATAGGTGATCGGGAAGGCGACCAGCACGGCCAGCAGCCACGACAGGCTCCCGACCACAACGCCTTCAACAACGACGGTGCGGATCACCTCTCGGTCGTCGGCGCCGATCGAGCGCATTACCCCGATCTCGCGCGTCCGCTCGAGCACGTTCATGCTCATCGAGCCTGCCAGGCCCATGCTGCCGACCAGCGCCGTCAGCACGGCCATGATCAGCAGGAAGGTCACCAGGATATCCAGGCTCTCGGAGGCCACCTGCAGGGTCGACTTCCCGGTGCGGGCTTCGCGCACGTGGTAGTTCAGGCTGCGGAAGTGCTCGTCGAGGTCGCGGCTCACCTGCTCTTGATAGGCGGCGTCGTGACGTTCGGTCACTACCCGATAGGACACCGACCGATTGGGCAGGTCGGTCAGGCGCGAAATGTACTCGTAGGTGCCGTAGGCGATGGTTCCCTGCTGGTTGGTGAACTCGAAGATGCCGACGACGGTCCAGTCGTCCTCGCGACCGTCAACCTTCATCCGCAGGCTGTCACCGGGCTGCAGGTTGGGGAAGTACTCCAGGATGCCTTCGGCAACCGCGATCGCCTGCTCGTCGCCGGGCTGCACCCAACGCCCGGCTCGCAGAATTGGCGAAACCAACTGACTCTCCGCCGGAGGGGCGAGGATCGTCAGGTTCTCGGCGGTTGTGTTATCCGGATACAAGACCTCGGCAGTGCTGAATGCCCAACCCTCAATCGACTTCACTCCGGGCACCGCCAGCGCGTCCTGTTCTACCCGCTGCACCCGGTAGGGTTGATCGAAGTCCAATGTCACATCGGCCAGGAAATACTGGCCGATCTGGCCAATGTAGTCGTGCAAGGTGGTGCGCACGTTGAAGACGGCGATGAAGATCGCGCCGCCCATCGTCAGGGTGAACAGTGTCAGAGCCAGGCGGCCGCGGCGGCGGAAGGTGTTGCGCAGCGAGATCAGGAGTGGCCGGGGAATATTCACGCTCCGGCGAGCAATGCCCTCGAACAACCGTCGGGCGCTTGTCCGGATGCCGCCTGCCGCGGCCGGCGCAGCGGGTGCAGCGCCGGACTCCAGAATGTCATTGCTCAGGGCGCGCTGCACGGTGATGCGCGAGCCTTTGCGCACCGGCACCAGGCCGACCAGCAGCGGCACCGCCAGCCCGACCGCGATCTGGACGGCAACGGCTTGCGGCACAATGCGGTAGCCCTGCAGGGCGAAATTGATCTTGTCGGCAATGAAGGCAGCCAGGCCATACGCGGCCTGAGCGCTGAGCGGGACAGAAAGCAGCAGCGCCAGCAGGCAGTAGGCGATGATCAGGGCAACATACAGCGAAACGATCTGGCCGGGACGGCCGCCGAGCAGCTTCATCACGCCAATGTGGCGCAGGTGTTGGGTGAGCAGCGCGTTGAGCGTGTTGGCGATCAGTGAGCCGCTCAAGAAGAGCACCAACACGCCGAGCGCCAGCAGGATGCCCAGGATTCCCTGTACCGTCGAAGACATCGGGTGCTCAGCCGACTTGGAGGTCTGCGTGCGCCCAACCTGCAGGCCGTTGCTTTCGAGCTTGTCCTTGATCTCGGCGCTCAACTGGCGCAGGTGGTCACTGTCGTTGCCGCCCTCAGCCAACACAACGAACATGCGGTTGAAGCTCTCGGGTTGATGCAGGAAGGGGAGGGTGCTGGTCGTGACGTAGGCCAGCGGTGGCGCCAGGAAGTCGCCGGCGCCGGTCACCGGATCCTGGACGATCCCGGACACCAGCATCGAGCGCAACGTCCGGTCCGGCAGCTCAATCTCCAGAGTATCGCCCGGCGCCAGGCCGAGCGACTGCATCGCCTTGCGTTCGAGCACGACCTGCTTCTTGGTGGGCTCGGCGGATCCGGAAACCGGCCGCAGCAGGTTAATCCCGACCCGGTCGAAATCCTCGATGGCGACCATGTCCAGTGCGGTCCAGGCAGACTCGCCGGCCGGTCGGACGCGGGCGCTGAACACGCGCCGCCCTTCGGCCGATTGCACGCCGCGCAGGTTCTCGACCGTGTCGAGCATTTCCTCCGAGAACTCGGAGGTGCGCAGCTCGACGTTCATCGGGTTGTTGGCGGCGTAGCTGGCGCTCATGTCTTGCGAGATGATGACGTAGGTTCCGGCGATCACCCCGACGGCGAACACGCCGACGGCGATCGAGATCACGACCAGCACGGTCCGCAGCCGGTTGTCCGCCAGATCATGGAGGACCTTGCGCCAACGGGGCCGCATCAGGCCGTCCCTGCCGGAAGGAGGGTGGAGGTGGCCGCTGCAGCTGCCGGGCTGACCGACGGGACCCTGCGTGGAAGGATGTCCTGCAAGCCAGGCTCCTGCTGGGCGTCAGGCCGCACGCCCGGCTCCCTGGTTGTGGCGCAGGCGTAGCTCGGCGGTCTGCGCCAGGGCTTCGCTGGCCTGGGGTAGATCTTGCAGAAGTCGGCTGAGCTCATGGCGGGGGAGGGCGACGAGTTCCACCGGGGAGTCGCTGGCCGCCTGGATGGAGGCCAACGCCGTGCCGCCGTTGACCAACTCGACCTCGCCGAAGTGATCCCCAGGGCCGAGTTCGGCCAGGTGCTGCAGCCGCCGTTCGTGCCCCTTCCGCACGACGCGCACCCGACCGCTGCCGATCACGTACAGGAACTCGACCGGTTGTCCTTGGGCGAGAATCGGGGCGCCGGGCTCAAACCGCAGCCGGGCCAGCAGGCGGGTCGCGTCCAGCAGTCGGCGGTGCGGCAGGTAGGGCAAGGCACGCGCAAGCATCTCGTCGACCAGTTCCCCGTCCGAGATTACCACCGTGCGGGTGGTGTGGGCCGCCAGCGCCGGGTCGTGCGTCACCAGGGCGATGGTCTTGCCGGCCTGGGCCAGGCGCTCGAACAACCGGACGATGGTCTCGGCGGAGCGGGTGTCGAGGTTCCCCGTCGCTTCGTCCGCCACGATCACGGCCGGGTCATTGGCCAGCGCCCGGGCGATGGCCGCCGCCTGCTGCTGTCCGGTGGATACGGCCCCCGGGAGCTTGTGGGCCTGCATCTCCAAGCCGACCTGAGCGAGCAGATCCAGGGCGCGCGCCGGGCGGTCGGCGAACTCGCCATGCTCGGCGTAGTCCATGGGCAGCATCACATTCTCCAGCAGCGTGAGCATGGGCAGCAGCTGGAAGAACTGGAAGACGATGCCGATGTTGCGAGCGCGCCAGCGTGTGAGCTTGCGCTCGCTTGTGGTCGAGACGTCCACGCCGTCGACGACGACCATACCGGAGGTCGGCCTGTCGATGCCGGTGAGCATGTTCAGGAACGTGGTCTTGCCGCCGCCCGAGGGACCGACCAGGGCGATGAAGTCCCCTCTCGCGATCTCAATGTCGATGCCCTGCAGCACGCCGAGGGGGCCGGCTGGGGTCTGATAGGTCTTGACGAGGTCGATGATTCGGACGAGCGGTTCAGGCACCAGACTCCTCCGATCGGGAGTGGCTCGCGGAGGCCGACAGGAGGCTCAAGTCAGCTAGGCCTGAAGGCACCGGGCAGGCACCGAGGCCATGAACGGTCATCACTACCGCGTGCGGTAACGCGCGACCGATAGGTG
>JBFYRF010000083.1:0-12087 GCA_041302385.1 Anaerolineales bacterium
CCCAACTCGAGCTGACACAGGTTGCCGAAGCACTTGGCCCGGCGCTGAGTTCGCCGAACCTGGCCAAGGTCGGTCACAACCTCAAGTACGACCTGCTCGTCCTTGGCCGGCACGGCCTGCCACTTTCGCCGCTGTCCTTTGACACCATGTTGGCCGAATGGTTGTGCGATCCCGCCTCGCGCAACCTGGGCCTGAAGAGCCTGGCCTGGGTGCGGCTCGGCCGGGAGATGACCGAGATCGAGAGCCTGATCGGCAGTGGCAAGAACCAGCGCTCGATGAGCGATGTGCCCATTGATCAGGTCGCCCCATATGCCGCCGCCGACGCCGAGGTCTGTTTGGCGTTGCAGCCGCTGCTCGAGGCGGAGCTGGAGGCGAAGGGCCAGGGCGAGCTATTCCGTCAGATGGAGATGCCGCTGGTCAGCGTGCTGGCGGACATGGAGCGGGCGGGGATCCGTCTGGATGTCGGCTTCCTCGGCACGCTGTCGCAGCAGCTGGCCATCCGCCTGGCCGAACTGGAAGCCGAAGTGTACGGCCAGGTCGGGCATGAATTCAACCTCAACTCGACCCAGCAGCTCTCGCAGGTGCTGTTTGGCGAACTCGGCCTCGAACCGCCGGACAGGACGCGCAAGACGGCCGCCGGGCGCTATTCGACTGCCGCTGCGGTGCTCGACGAACTGCGCCACAAACACCCGGCAGTCGACTTGATCCTCGAGCACCGCGAGATCTCCAAGCTCAAATCCACCTACACGGATGCCCTGCCGGCTCGCGTGCTGCCTTCCACCGGTCGGGTACACACCTCCTACAGTCAGACCGGCTCGGTGACCGGGCGGCTGGCCTCGTCCGACCCGAATCTGCAGAACATCCCCATCCGCACCGACCTCGGACGCCAGATCCGCAACGCCTTCATCGCCGAGGACGGTCAGTTGCTGCTTAGCGTCGACTACTCGCAGATCGAGCTTCGCATCGTGGCACACATGGCGCGCGACGAGGCGATGATCCAGGCCTTCCTGGAGGACCAGGACATCCACGCGGCAACCGCGGCCGCGGTGTTCGGTGGGAATCCGAGCAGCATCTCGCCAGAGCAGCGGCGTCACGCCAAGGCGGTGAACTTCGGGCTGATCTACGGCATGAGTGCCTACGGCCTGGCGCGCTCGACCGACATGACCCTGGGCGAGGCGGAGAACTTCGTCAAGGTGTACTTCCAGCGCTTCCCGGGCGTGCGGGCCTTCCTCGACCACACACGGCAACTGGCAGCCGAGCGCGGCTACGTCGAGACCCTGTTCGGCCGTCGGCGCTACTTCCCCCAGCTGGCGCCGACCGCCAGTGGAATTCCCGAGGTCAACCGCGCCCGCGCCGAGCGGGAGGCGATCAATGCCCCGATCCAGGGCACGGCGGCTGACGTGATCAAGATCGCCATGATCCGCCTGCCGCCGGCACTGGCCCAGGCCGGCTTGCAGGCGCGCATGCTACTGCAGGTGCACGACGAGCTTGTCCTCGAAGTTGAGGAGCACGCGGTCGGGCCGACGGTGACCTTGGTCAAATCGGTGATGGAGTCGGCCGCCAGCCTCCAGGTTCCGCTGAAGACCGACGCCAAGGTCGGTCGCAGCTGGACCGACATGCAGCCGGTCTAGTCTCGCGGGCGGCCCGGGGCGCACGCCTGGCCTCGGCTCGGCCGCCATTTCGCCGCCGGAGAGCGCTCCCCACGGCCCGGCCGGCGCGCCAGGACCTGGGGCGCATCCCGGGTCGGCGAGTCTCCTGTGCTATACTCGCCTTGCCACCCCCGCCGCCGCGCGAGTCCATTGATGACCGGACGTCAGGACCTCTTCGAAGAATCGATGCGCCTGGGGCACTCGGCGGCCTGGGATCTTGACTGGGATCGCGCGACCGGCTATTACCAGAAGGCGCTGGCCGAGTTCCCCGAGAGCCCAGATGCCCTCAACGCCCTGGGCCTGGCGTTGCTCGAGACCGACAAGCCCCGCGAGGCGCTTGGGGTGTACTTCCGCGCCGCCAAGGCCGCCCCCGAGGATCCGGTGCCGCGCGAAAAATGCGCTGAGATCTTCGAAAACCTCGGGCAGACCAAGGATGCCCTCGAGTCGCGCGAGGCCGTAGCCGAACTGTACAGCCGCCGGCGCGACGTCGAGAAGGCCGTGGCCAACTGGGGCCACATGGCCCGCCTGGCCCCCGACAACCTGGCCGTCCGCTCGCGCCTGGCGCTGACCTATGAACGCCTGGGCCGCCGCCGTCAGGCGGTCGAAGAGTACATTGCCATCTCCAGCATCCTGCAGAAGGCCGGGAAAACTGAGCGTGCCATCGAGGCCGCCCAGCGGGCGCTGGGGTTGATCCCCGCCGACCCCGAGGCCGGCAACACGCTGCGCATGCTGCGTGAGGGCCGCCCGCTCCCGCCGCCCGGCCCGCCGCGGCCCGCCACCAGCCCACTGCGCCCGGCAGAAGTGAAGGGGTTCCTGGAGCAGGACACCCAGTCCCAGGTCGAAGCGGAGCGCAGCCTGGATGACCCAGAGACCGCCGCGCAACGCCAGGCGCTGAGCTACCTGGCCGGCGCCCTGTTCGATGAGCCGAAAGAACCGCCGGCCGCCGCCAGCAAGAGCGCCTTGAAGAAGGGCAAGCCCGAGCCTTCTGACCGCAAGGCCCTCGGACGTCCGCAGATGTATCGCAGCCTGAGCGCTGCCATCGACCTGCAGTCGCACGGCAGTGGCTCCCAGGCGGTCAAAGAGTACGAACGGGCGATCGAGGCCGGACTCGACCACCCGACCGTGCACTACAACCTTGGCTTGCTGTACAAGGACCTGGGCGAGACGGACAAGGCGCGCAAGCACCTGATGGCTTCCCTGGGCCATCCCGACCTGGACATGGGCGCCAACCTGTCGCTCGGCCGCCTCGCCCGGACAGATGGCGACCAGGCCGAGGCCGCCCGGTTCCTGCTGCAGGCGCTGCGCCGGGCCGACAGCCTGTCGGTGGCCGAGGGGCAATCCTCGCAGCTCGACGAGATGTACGACGCCATGCAAGCCTCGCTCAACGCGGATGACCCGGAAGGCCTGCGCAAGATCGTCGAGAACACGCTGGCCTTTCTCACCGGGCCCGGCTGGCTGTCCAATGTGCGCAGGGCTCGGGCAACGGTCGATGGCGACACCGACCTCGGCAAGGTCAAGACGATTGCCGACTGGCTGGTGACGGGCGGCACCGAGCAGGTCGTGCGCGCCCTGGATCGGATCGAGCAGTTGATGGCCGAAGGCCACTATCTGTCGGCCATGGAAGAAGCCTTCCTGGCGTTGCACTTTGCGCCCAATTACCTTTCGCTTCACAGCCGCATGGCCGACATCCTGATGAGCACCAACCGCACCGACGCCGCGGTGGAGAAGCTGCAGGTGATCGCCGCCACGCACCGGGTGCGCGGCGAGAACCGCCAGGCGGCGGATGTATATGCCAAGATCCTCGAGTACTCTCCGGTTGACATCTCGCTGCGCACCCATCTGATCGACCTGCTGGCCCAGCAGGATCGCGTCGATGAAGCCGTCGATCAGTATCTCCAGCTGGTCGACCTGTACCGCCAGATGGCCGAGATCGATCAGGCCCGGGCCACGCTCGAGCAGGCACTCAGCCTGACGCAGCGCGGCACGGTCAGCCGCCAGAAGCAGCTCAACATCCTCCACCGCATGGCCGATATCGATCTATCGCGGCTGGACTGGCGCGGGGCGCTGCGCGTCTACGGCCAGGTGCGCAAGCTGGATCCCAACGACGAGAAGGCGCGACGCGAGAGTGTCGACCTCAACCTGCGCCTGGGACAGGAGGAGCAGGCAGCCAGAGAGCTCGACGGCTACCTCGAGTTCCTGGTGCAGAACGGGCGCGGCACCGAGGCCCTGGCGCTGCTCGAGGAGATGGCGCGCGAGCATCCAGGCAAGCAAGCGCTGCACGCCCGCCTGGCCGAGGCGTATCGCGCCGCAGGGCGCGCAGCCGACGCCATCGCCCAGTACGATGCCCTGGGCGAGATCCAACTCGATGCCGGCTCAGTGCGCGAGGCGGCGCGCACAATCCAGATCATCATCTCGCTCAATCCGCCTGACGTCGATGGCTACAAGGAGCTTCTGCGCAACCTGGAGGCCGGCCAGTAGCCTCGGCGCGGCCGGCACAAGGACCCAACCGTGGATGGACTGATCAGCGAGCTGACCTTCCTCCTGCAACGGCTCGACTGGGCAGCCGCTCTCGACATCATCCTGGTTACCGCCATTGTCTTCACCCTGCTCCGACTGGCGCGCGGCACCCAGGCCGTCGTGCTGCTGCGCGGACTGATCCTGCTGGTAGCGTTCCTTGCCTTGCTCACCACCCTGCTTCCGCTGGCGGCTTTCTCCTGGCTGCTGCGCGCCGCTCTGCCGGCGCTGATCGTCGCCATTCCCGTCATCTTCGCCCCGGAACTCCGGCGCGCCCTGGAACGCCTGGGGCGCGCCAGCGCCGTGATCGGCCAGCCGGCCGAACCCTCCCACATCGAGCGCACGGTTGAGGCGATCGCCAACGCCAGTCAACGCCTTTCGGACACACGGCAAGGCGCTCTGATCGTGATCGAACGCGAGACCCCCCTCGACGAGTACGCCGAGACCGGCGTGATGCTGGACTCCGTGCTCACCCCGGAATTGCTGCTGCAGATCTTCTACGTCAACACCCCGCTGCATGACGGCGCCGTCCTCCTGCGCAAGGAGCGCGTGCGGGCTGCCGGCTGCGTGATGCCGCTTTCGGCGAGCGGCACGCTCTCCCGCTCGCCGGAACGTCACATGGGCCTGCGCCACCGGGCCGCCCTGGGCATCAGCGAGGTGAGCGATGCCGTGGCTGTGGTCGTATCCGAGGAGACCGGCAGCATCTCGGTGGCGCACAACGGGCGCATGATCCGCCGATTGGACCTCAACCGGCTGCGCAATATTCTGCTCGCCTTCTACCGACCGCGTCGGCGCACCTGGATCCCCGACTGGATGGATCGGCTCGGCGAACGCGCCCGGCACAGCCGGGTGCCGCGCCCGAAGGAGCGAGGCTGATGCGCCGCCTGCCGCTGGAAGCGCTGGGCTCGCTGGCGCTCTCGGTCATCCTGGCCGTCACCATTTGGGTGGCCGCGGTCAACGATTCCGATCCATCGCTTGAGCAGTCGCTGGCTGCACCCGTCCCGATCACCTATGCAGGCCTCGGGGAGGGGCTGCAAACCCTGGGCTCGATCCCGCGCGAGGCGCGCCTCAGCCTGCGCGCGCCGACCTCGGTCTGGGAGGAGCTCACTGTCGACGACCTCCAGCTGACGGTGGACCTGACCGGCCTGGGGGAGGGCGAACACCGCCTGCCGATTCTCGCCACAACCTCCCGCCGCCCCGTGCGCTTCGTCGAGATCCGACCCGCCGAAGTCACACTGACCCTCGAGGCGGCCAGCAGCAAGCCCGTCCCAGTCGTGGTCGACCCGATCGGCGAACTCGCCCTCGGCTACCGCACCAGCGCCATCGAACCGACTCCCCCACAGGTCACCGTCGACGGGCCCACCTCGCTGGTGGACCGGGTCGTCAGCGCGCTGGCTGCGGTCGATCAGTCTGGCCGGCGTGAGGACTTCGTGGCGACCGCTCAACTCATCGCCGTCGATGCAGCCGGCCTGGAAGTGCCGGGCGTCCGCCTCTCTCCTGCTGACGCCAGCGTCGCCGCCCGCGTCAGCCAACTCGGCGGCTACCGGTTGGTGGCCGTGATCCCGATCATCGAGGGTGAGCCGGATCCTGGCTACCAGATCACCGAGGTCGGCGTCACCCCGACGCTGGTGACCGTCTTCTCCGCCACGCCCGACGCCGTCGAGAGCCTGCCGGGGTACGTGGAGACCGAACCCGTCGATCTGCGAGGGCTCACTGGCCCGGTCGAGAAGCGTGTCGGCATTTCGGTCCCGCAGGATGTGATCCTGGTCGGCGACGAGACGGTCTTGGTGCGAGTGGGCATCGCACCGATTGAGATCACCTCGACCCTGACACCCGAGCTGACGATCGAGGGATTGCGGCCAGGCCTTTTCGCCGCCTCCTCCCCCAGCCTCGTCAGCCTGATTCTCAAGGGTCCGCTGCCTACGCTGGAGACGATCCAGCCGGAGGATCTGCGGGTCGCGGTCGACGTCTCGGGGCTCGGCCCCGGCACGCACCAGCTCACGCCGATCGTGGTCTTGCTGCCCGAGAACGTGATCGTGCAGTCGATCGTGCCCGACACGGTGGAGATCGTGATCTCGACCTCGCCGATCCGCACTGCGACCCCCTCCCCGTGACAGCCGCATGTCCAGGCCGGTAGTCGCCCTCGTTGGGCGGCCCAACGTGGGCAAGTCGACACTCTTCAACCGACTGGCAGGCGAGCGCCTGGCGGTGGTCGATGATCGGCCGGGAACCACCCGCGACCGCCTGGTCGCCGAGGCGCACTGGGGCGGGCGGACGATTGACATCGTCGATACCGGCGGCATCGATCCTTCGACCCTGCAGAGCCAGGAACCCCTCTCGCTCGATTCCTCCGACTATGTCCCGCAGATTCGGGCCCAGGCCGAGCTGGCAGCCCGCGAGGCCGACGCGGTGATCTTCCTGGTCGACGCCGAAGCCGGCGTCACCCCTGCCGATCAGGAAGTCGCCGATATCCTGCGCCGCGCCCAGCGCAGCCGGGGGGCAGCCGGGCCGGCGCTGCTGCTCGCCGTCAACAAGGCCGACAACGCCGAACGCCGCGCCCGTCTGGCTGAGTTCTATGAGCTGGGCATGGGCGACCCGCTTGCAGTCTCAGCGCTGCACGGCAGCGGCACCGGCGACCTGCTCGACCGCCTGCTCGAGTTGCTGCCTCCCGCCGGGGAGCAGCCGACGGAAGAGCAGCCCTCCCTGCACCTGGCAATCGTCGGGCGGCCCAATGTGGGCAAGTCCAGCCTGCTCAACCGGCTGCTCGGCGAGGAGCGTGTGCTGGTCTCTCCGATCCCGGGCACGACGCGCGACGCCGTCGATACCCAACTGACCTATCACGGTCTGCCGCTGACCCTGATCGACACCGCCGGCATCCGCCGTCGCGGCCACATCGAAGTCGGCGTCGAGAAGTACTCCGTCCTGCGCGCCTTGCGCGCCGTCGAACGCTCGGATGTCGTGCTGCTGGTGATCGACGGTACGGAGGGGGTGCGCGCCCAGGACACGCATATCGCCGGGATCGCATTGGAGAAGCGCAAGAGCATCATCGTCTTGATCAACAAGTGGGATGCCGTCCCCAAGGATTCCTATACCCAGCCGGCCTACGCTGAACATGTGCGCCAGGAGCTCAACTTCCTCGACTACGTCCCGGCGCTGTTCGTCTCGGCCAAGACCGGCCAGCGGGTCGATCAGATCCTCCCCCTGGCGCTGCGCGTCCAGGAGGAGCGGCTGCGGCGCATCCCGACGGCGGAACTCAACCGACTGGTCCAGCAGGCGCTGGACCGCCATGCCCCGCCCTCGCGGGCAGGCAAGCGGCTGAAGATCCTATACGCCTCGCAGGTGCGCGTCGATCCGCCGACCTTCTTGTTCCACGTCAACGATCCCAGGCTGGCCCACTTCACCTATGTCCGCTTCCTCGAGAACCGCCTGCGCGAAACCTACTCATTCCTTGGGACACCCCTCCAACTAGTGTTCCGCAAGCGAGAATCCCGGCGGCCCTGAGGCATGTGCCCCCTGGCCAGCCCCGGGCACAGCACGCCAGGCTTGCTGCGCCCCCTGCGGCGCCCCGTACCAACGGCGTAGGCCGATGGGTCTTGTCAGTCTCGTCTCCGGGGTCGTATAATCGCACTCCGCGATGGACCCGATCCGCTTGGAAAGCCAACCCATGGAACAGATCGCCCAGCCTGTCAAGGGCGGCTGGGCGCGCACGCTTGCCGAGATCGTTCAAACCGTGCTGCTGGCCGGCGTGCTGTTCCTGGGCGTCAACTTCGTCACCGCCCGCATTCGGGTCGAAGGCAGCAGCATGGAGCCCAGTCTGCACGATGGCGAATTCGTGGTCGTCAACCGGTTGGCCTACCGCTGGGCACAGCCCCTGCGGGGCGACATCGTCGTCTTCCGCTTCCCGCTCAATCCGGATCGCAGGTTCATCAAGCGCGTGATCGGGTTGCCTGGAGACCAGGTTCAGATCTCGGAGGGCCGGGTGCTGGTCAACGGGATGTACCTCGAAGAGCCCTACATCGCAGCCGCGCCGCGCTATGCCGGCGAGTGGACGGTCGGCGCTGAAGAAGTATTCGTGCTCGGCGACAATCGCAACAACTCTTCGGACTCGCAGCACTGGGGCATGCTCCCACTGGACGACATCATCGGACGGGCGGTCCTGGTGTACTGGCCGGTCGCCGAGGCCGGGGTGATCAGGCATTCTGTCCCGCTTCTCGCCTTCGAAGCATGAGGGGTCGCATGCAGCAGTTCTCGCCCTCCACGCTGACCGAACAACTGGCGCCGCAGATGCGGCTGGCCGTCGAGACGCTTGGCGGCCCGCTCGAGCGACTGCTCCCTCAGGGGGCAGCCGGACCTCAGCCGGCCTCTGCCGAGAGGCTGGCGGGCTTGATCGATCAGATTCTTCTAAGGCCTGAGGCGACGGCCGCCCAGGTCGAGGTCACCTGCTGTGAGGCGATGGAGTGCGGCTTCGCCGTGGTGTGTGTGAATGCCGCCTACCTGGGGCTCGCCTCGCGCCTGTTGGCCGGGTCCGGGGTGCGCCCCGGCGGCGTGGTGGCCTTCCCGCTCGGTGCCAGCCTGCCGGAACTCGTGGCGGGCGAGGCAGAACGGCTGATTGCCCTGGGCGCCCATGAACTGGACATGGTCGTGCAGGTGGGGGCCTTGATCGAGGGCGACTACGCCCGAGCTGCCGCCGACGTGCGGGCGGTGGTCCAAGTGGCCCATCCCGCCGGCGTGCTGGTCAAGCTTATTCTGGAGACGGCGCTGCTCAATCCAGAGCAGAAGGTCGCCGGTTGCCTGCTGGCCGAGCTGTGCGGCGCCGACTTCGTCAAGACCTCGACCGGATTCGGTCCCGGCGGGGCGACGCTCGAGGATGTCCGCCTGATGCGCGCCGTCGTCGGCCCGAGGCTGGGCGTCAAGGCGGCCGGCGGGATCCGCACGCTGGAGGCGGCGCTGCGCATGGTTGAGGCTGGAGCCAGCCGGTTGGGCACCAGCCACGGGGCCAGCCTCCTCAAGCAGATTCGCGGCTGGGAGCCAGCCGCGCAAGGCGTAGAATCTTGAACATGGCAGACCGCAGCGACAACTTCCCGTGCCCCGAGTGCCAGGTTGGCAACCTGCGCCCGAGGCGCATCTCGTACTTCACCATGGAAGGGAAGAACCTGGTGAGTGTGCCTGATTTCCCGGCCTGGGTGTGCGACGTGTGTGGCCGGCGAGAATACGACACGAGCGCCCTGGCCGAGCTGCGGGCGATGCTCGACACGACTCGCCACGGCACCCGGCCTTCGCGCCGCCGCCCGCAGCCGCCGGCAACCAGCGCCCCGCCGACCCCCGCCGACCCCCGGCGCCGCTCGTGAGCGCGGGAGCCAGCATGACCGAACCCTCCCGCCGTGCCCCGCCCCGCGTGTTGGTGATCGCCGATGTCGACGACACTGCCAGCGGCCTGATCGCCCGGGTGCTCACCCCTGCCGGCATCCAGGCCTGGCCGGAAGGCGCGGAGGCGCCGCCGCATGATCTGTTGGTCGTGGACATCACCACCCTGCGCGGCAACCCCCTAGCCAGGCTGGCGGGGCGGCGCGCCAAAGGCGACGAAGCGCCGGCGATTGTCCTGGCGGCGCACTTCCCCGCCAATCGTTTGCGCGAACTTTTCCACCTCGGCGTGGCCGACATCCTGAACAAGCCCTTCAAGCCGGAAGACCTGGTCAAGGTGATCTTCGACCAGGCAGAAGAGCGCGCCGCCGTGACCAACACCCAGGGCCTTGCCAGTCGCGTCGAAGTCATGCGCGAGCAGTTGCGTCACCGCACGGAGGAGATCCGCCAGCTGAGCGAGATCGGACGCACCGTCGCCGGCATGGAGGACCTCGACTTGATCCTGACCCGGGTGGTCGAAGCCGCCACCTTCGTCACCGACGCGGAAGAAGCCAATATCTACCTGGCAGAGCCGGGGACGAGCGAGCTGGTGCTGCGGGCGAGCAAGCAGCCCAACGAGCGCCAGGCTACCCTGCAGAGCGTGCGGGTGACCGACACGCTGGTCGGCGAGGTGTACACGAGCGGCCAGGCGTTGCTGCGCCAGCCCTCGCTGGACGCAGGGCCGGTTAAGGTCCAGACCGGCTTCCTGGTGACGTCGCTGGTCGAGGTCCCCCTTCGGGTGGGGGCGAAGGTGGTCGGCGTGATGGGCGTGTATAACCGGCTCTCCTCCCGGCGTTTCACGGAACACCATCAGACCGTGCTGCAGGCGCTGGCCGACTGGACCGGCGTGGCACTGGAGCATGCCTCCCTCAGCCTGAAGGCAAGGACGCCTGCTCCGGCTTCAGCGCCGGAACCCCGCCGCGCACCCAGCGAGACAGGGGCTGTGAGCATGGCGCCCGCCGAGCTGATCGATGGTTTGAAGCGGACCCAACAGCAGCTCGAGGGGCTGATGGCCGCCGATCGATTTACACCGGAGCAGAAGGCCCACCTCGAACAGGTCCGCCTCGGACTGCAGCGCATGAGCAGCCTGCGCCTGGCGGTGATGAACGGTGATGAAGCGGCCGACATGCTCGCCCTGCCCGAACTGGTGCGTCAGATCGCGGCCGAAGCCGAGCCTATTGCTACCCGCCAGGGGATCACGCTGGACGTGCTGCCAGACCCCGGCATGCCGTTCCTGCGTACCGATGAGAGCCGCATCCGCAAGGTGCTTGAGGCGCTGGTCGCCTCCTCGCTGCGCCGCTCCACAACCGGCACGATCATCCTGGAGACGCACCACTTCAACGTCGAGCGCGGCCGGAGCGATGGACTGTCGCTTCCATTTGGAGTCCGACTGCCCGACGGGTTGTGGAGCGCAGTGTCCGTCGGAGACAGCGGCACACCCCTGACCGGCGACATCGTGGAAGCGCTCACCAGCCCGCAGAACGACCCGGCGGCAGGGGCGCTGGGGCGTGGGCTATCGATGGGGGAGATCCGGATGATCGTCGAAAGCCTCGGTGGGAGGCTGTGGTTCGAACAGTCCTCGGGCGGCGTGCGTATCACCTTCTGTGTTCCAGTGGTATAGTCCTGCCCGGCAGCGCACATGACCGGCAAACCTGTTTCGGTTGAGATCTATACCGAAAGCCACCGCATCCTGGGCCGCTTGAACCCGGGCTCCAGCGGGCTGTATTCCTTCCTCAATATCCCGATGACCTCGACCCTCGAAATCGAAGGCGCCCATCTCAGTCGGCTGCACGCTCCCGGCCGTCTGGTGGCGCGCTACCCGACCCTTTGGCTGGCCAAAGGAGAGATCGTGTGCATCTTGCTCAGCAGCCGGGCCGAGATGGGGCCGACTGCCACCGTGCGCCGCGGCTACACCACCCCGCTGGTGCAGTGGATCCATGTCCTGCTGGGAGGCTACGAGCTGCGGGGGGCGATTGAGAGCTCCGGTCGCTTCAACTTCAGCGGCCTGATGTTCGAGGGTCACCAGATCTTTATCCCCTTCTTCTTCGGCCAGATGCAGGCCATCCTTTTCCCCAATGTGACCGCCGAGTCAGCGGCCATGCTCTTCAATCGCGAGCGGGTCGACGCCATCGCCATGTTGCCCAAGGAAGAGATCCCCTCAGAGTTCCGCACCAAGACCCAGCCGGTGTAGCGGACCTCCCCCCGACCGAGAATCTCATTCCGATGGACCGTGCCCTCCCGGGCGCCTGCACCGAGAGGGAGGCGAGGGAGCTGTTCACCCGTCGCCGCACTTCTGCATAGCCTGACAAGCGAACCCTTCTGCTCTGGCGGGCCAATGGGCCTGTTAGCGTGGGAGCCTGAGCTCCTGGCTCGCGATCCTCACTCAGTGGCCTTCCCCCCACTCCCGTTGGGGAGCGGGAAGGGGTGATGGGGGACACCAACTCCCTCAGGCGGAGCGGCTCACCCGGATGCAGTCCAGCCGCCCCTTAAGCCTCACGCCCCTTCCCAAATCCCCTCAACCTGT
>JBFYRF010000091.1:0-3543 GCA_041302385.1 Anaerolineales bacterium
CCGGAAGAGAAGCGCGCCGAGGGGTTTGGCGTGCTGCGGGTTGCCGGCAACCTCGCCTGGATCTTCGGTCCGACGATCGGCGGGCTGCTGGCCACACGCTCGTTCTTGCTGCTGTTCGTCCTCGACGCGATCTGCAGCTCGATCACCGCGCTGATCGTCTACCGCATGATTCCGGAGACCCGCTCCGCAGCCGCGTCCGCCGCCACCGAACACGAGCCGGTCAGCCAGACCTTCAAGGGCTACACTCGCGTGCTCTCCGACTCGGTCTTCCTGCTGTTTCTCGCCGTGTGCATGCTGATGAACCTGGTCTACCTGCAGATGTACAGCACGTTCTCGGTCTACCTGCGGGACGCGCATGCGATCGGGGCACGCGGTTACGGGTTGCTGATGAGCCTCAACGCAACGATGGTCGTGCTGCTCCAGTTTTCCGTGACGCGCGTCGTGCGTCGCTACCCGGCGATGTTGATGATGGCTTTGGGGACCGCGCTGTACATGGTCGGCTTCACCGCCTTCGGCCTGGTGGGAGCCTATTCGCTGTTCGTAGCCGCCATGTTGGTCATCACGCTGGGAGAGATGATCGCCATCCCAGTCGGGCACGCCCTCGTGGCGCAGCTGGCTCCAGAAGTCATGCGCGGGCGCTACATTGCCGTCTTCGGACTATCCTGGGCACTGCCGCAGGCCATTGGGCCTTGGACAGCGGGGATCATCTTGGACAACTACAACCCCAACCTGGTGTGGTACCTGTGCGGGGTGCTGGCCGCTCTGGCCGCCCTGGGCTTCGTCTACCTGCACGGTCGATCCCGCATGCGTCTGGCCGCTGCCATCCCCGAGACCAGCCTGGAGACCACCGCCGTATAGCAGCCGATGCCGCGCCGCACGTGCCAACCGAACGAGAGCGGTTCCAGGTTCCCGCGGCGGAACGCGGTGGCGTGCGACCTGCAAGCGGCTCCCCCGGCGACCGGGGGGCATTGGGATGACCTGACGAGGGAACGTGTTTTTCCGAGCGCCCGCCGCGCAGCGCCTGCCCCCGAGCGGCTGTGAGGGGGAAGCGGACGGGACGCGCGGGATCTGCTTTTCCCGGCGCCATGCTGCATCCTGACTGGCTGTCAGGGAGTCGGCGCCGGGGCGGGTGTGGCATCTGGGTGCGGCGGCCAGCGGATCAGGATCCATTGGGTGTAGCCATGCTTCTCCGCCGTGTAGATCCGGGCGCTCGATGGTTCCATGCATCCCGGCTCATCCTGCAGCACCGCCGGGGGTTCCCAGTACTGCACCGGGGTAAACCGCAGCTGGCCGTCCTGACAGAGGAAGGCCTCAATGAGATACCCCCGGTTGTCATCCAGGCTCATCGGAACCAGGCTCCAGGTAACGGTTACCTCGTCGCCGGACCGGCTGGCGCTCACTCCCTTCGGAGGCCAGTAGAACTCGGTGTAGGGCAGCAGGGTTCGGATCTGCGGCAGGTCGGAGACCTCCCCATTGAGTTCCAGCAGGTCCGCCTTCACCCAGCACTTGTCGGTGTAGGTCCACGGATCGACGTACAGCCAACTGCCATCCTGGTTGCGGCCAAGCACGGTCACCCGGTTAGCCGGGTACAGCCCCCACTCGTACAGATAGGCCGCTCCCGGCCCGTAGCGGCAGTTGGCCTTCTCCAGCACCCGGCCGCGGATCTCCGGCGTGGGCGTGATCGTCGGCGTGTGCGTGGGCGGCTGAGTGTCGGTCGGTGTGGGTGTGACGGTCGGGCTCAGCGACGGCTTGGGCGTGAGGGTGATCGTCGCGGTCCGGGTGACCGAGGGAGTGATGGTTGCGGTCGGAGGCTCGCTGGCGGTGGCGGTAGCCGTCGGTTCTAGGGTCGGGCTGGCGGTGACCGTCGGGGCTGCCAGCAGCACCTCGATTGCGCCGGGCACGTTGCAGGCAGCGGTCGCCAGCGCCAGGGCAGACAGCAGGATGGGAAGGCAAAACCTTCGGGTCTTGTCTGAGATGGACATGCTTGCCTGCCCCTCGATCGGGCTGAGGGCGATTGTAAGCACACCTGCCCTTGATCGCCAACCAGACCTAGGTCATGCCCGCGGCTGGGCTTTCCCGCCCACACGGCCGGGTTGGCATCCGAGTTGGATGGGTGCTTCTCTTGTTGGCCCCGGGCGAGCAGATCGTTGCGCCTGGGCCCCACCCAGGCTGTTCACTCCCATTGGCCCGCTCCGCATCCGGCACAGGCTCGCTCACCTGGGCCACCCGGCGAAGGGCCATCCGGATGGCGGACGGCGGGGCAGCGGACGAGAGAAGCCAGTTCCCTGGCCCCCACGTTCGGCTCCTGGCTCAGCTACGGATTGTCCGAGCCATCGCTGCTCGATATCGCGGGGCATCCCGCGGATCAAGGGGAGAGAGTGGATTCGGCGTCAGCTGGCGGCGGCCTGGCACAGGTTCGTGCCCGCTCCTCCGCCTCCTGTGCGAAGGGGACACGACCATAAGCGCACCAGACCCCATCTCGGAGGGAGTGCGAATGCAGTAGAATGCTTGTGAGGTTTGCCACACATGACGCTCGATCGGGAACACCAGCCGCTTGCCGAGCAGCTCTCTGAACCGGGGCGCATTCCTGAACCCGACGAGCTCGTCGAAGCGCTGTACAAGGACATTCGCCGGGCATTGGGGCTTCGCCCGAACAGCTGGGGCTCGCGCGTGCTGCTGGCCGGGCTCCGGCCGGCTGCCACGCGCTTCGCCCGTTATGCGCTGGAGTTCGACCGGATCGTGGCCGAACGCGGTTTGCCTGCCGCCGCCGACTGGGGGAGTTCGCTGATCTTTCGCCAGGTTCGAGTGCTGGGAACTGAGCGGGTGCCCAAGGAGGGCCCCCTGCTGATCGCCTCCAATCATCCCGGCACAGCGGATTCGCTGGCGATCACCGCCGCCCTGAACCGCAAGGACTTGAAGATCATCGCCAGCAACATGCCCATTATCCGCAACCTGCCATTCACCAGCCGACACGTGATCTTCACCCAGTTGCCCGGCTCGAATCAGCGGATGGTGGTGATCCGGGAGGCTGTCCGCCACCTCAAGGAGAACGGCGCGCTGCTGATCTTCCCCAGTGGACGGGTCGATCCTGATCCCTCCGTGTTGTCGGGCGCTGAGACGACCTTCGACTACTGGTCATCCAGCATCGGCCTGATGCTGCGCAGCGTCCCCGAGACCCGCGTGCAAGTCTGTATTGCCAGCGGGGTGCTGGCGCCGCTCAGCCTGCGCAATCCGCTGAGCTTGTTCCAGCGAGGCAAGATGGAGAAGCAGCGAGCGGCGGAGATCTTCCAGACCGTTCAGCAGGTGCTCTTCCCGCGTTCGGTGAATCTGACCGCCAATGTGATGCTCAGCGCCCCGTTCCAGGTGTCGAAGTCTGAGGGGCGGATTGAGGCCGGAGAGATCACCCAGGAGATCGTGCGCCACGGCCGGGTGGCACTCAAGCAGCACCTGGAGCAGTGGTTCGGGGTGTGAGCCCCGGTGCGGCCTGCCCTGGGCCATCTAGAGGAGGAAGAACAAGGAGCGGGACGATGTCCCGCTCCTTGA
>JBFYRF010000134.1:0-3157 GCA_041302385.1 Anaerolineales bacterium
GCGGCCGAGGGCGATCTGGCGCTGGTGATCGGCCAGGACGGGAAGCGATTCATCCTGCGACTGGTGGCGGGCAGCGAGCTGCAGACGCATCGCGGCGTGCTGGCGCACGATCATATGATCGGCGCCGAATGGGGGACAACCTGCCACTCCCACCTCGGCCTCCCGTATGTACTCCTGCAGCCGTCGCTGGACGAGATCCTGCTGCATCTCAAGCGCCGTTCACAGATCATTTTCCCCAAGGACCTGGGCTACATCCTGCTGCGGCTTGCGATCCGTCCGGGGATGAGGGTGGCGGAAGCCGGCACGGGCTCCGGCGCCCTGACCGTGGCGTTGGCCTGGATGGTCGGGCCGCAGGGCGAGGTGCATTCGATCGACCGGCGGGCAGACATGCAGGAGCTTGCTCAGGCCAACGTCGCTCGCCTCGGCCTGCAGGCGCGCGTCGTCTTCCATCTGCTGGACATTGTCGATGGGTTTCCGATTGACGGGCTGGATGCGCTCTTCCTCGACCTTCCCGACCCGCACAACTACCTGCTTCAGTCCCGCCAGGCGCTGCACGGTGGTGGCGTATTGGGCGCTATCCTTCCCACAGCCAATCAGGTTTCCGACTTGGTGGATGGATTGAACCGGCACGGCTTCTCCCAGATCGATGTCTGCGAAATCCTGCAGCGCTTCTACAAGACAATCCCCGCGCGCCTGCGTCCGGTCGACCGCATGGTGGCGCATACCGGCTACCTGATCTTCGCCCGGGCGCTGGCGCCAATCAGCGGATTCACCCCGGCATCCGACTCGATCGGTCTCGAGCTCGATCCGCCGGGCGGACAGGTTGTCGACCACGACCTCGATTGATGCCCAGTCGCGCCGCTGCTCACCACTCTGCCGGGCGCCACAACCCCGGGCCTGGCAGCGCTCCTCCCAGTCGATCGCCGCAGGCGCTAGGAGCGGGCGGATGACGCGTCCCTCGGGAAAATGGCCCCACGCTCTGCGGGCGTCGCTCCAGGCGACCGGCGAACCGATCCCGCGCCAGGGCCGACGGGCAGCAGCAGTGCTTCTCCCGCTGTATCGTCAGGACGATGAGTGGTGGCTGCTGTTCACCCGGCGGACCGAGAGTGTCGAGCACCACCGTGGACAGGTCAGCTTCCCCGGCGGGATGGCCGAGGCCTCCGACCCGGACCTGGCCTTCACCGCGCTGCGCGAGGCTGAAGAGGAGATCGGGCTTCACCCGGATGAAGCGGAGCTGCTCGGGCAGATGCCCCCGCTGCTGACCACAACCGGCTTCTGGGTCACGCCCATCGTCGCCTGCATCCGCTGGCCGACGTTGCTCCGTTTGAACGAGCACGAGGTCGCCCACCTCTTCGGCATTCCGCTGGCATGGCTTGCGGACCCGGACAACCACACCCGTCGCAAGCTGCACCTGCCCGGCCATGCGGAGCCAGTTGAGGTGATCACCTTCCGGCCTTACTCCGGCGAAGTGGTGTGGGGCGCGACTGCCCGCATCGTGCTCGACTTCCTGCGATTGGCGCCACCGGACCAGGAATGAAAACCGGGCAGGAGGGTTAACCCCTGCCCGGCAATTACTGCTGCGCAAGCTTCCGTTCAGCTTTCCTTTTCCTGCTCGTCTTCGCCTTCTTCCTTCTTCGGCTTGCTGATCACTTCCGGCTCCGCCGCCACAGCCGCAACAGGTACGGCCTCCTCGAGGATTTCCTCGGCCTGGAAGATCACGCGGGCCACGAGCGCATCGGCATCGGTCAGCACTTCAACGCCTTCGCCGAGCGATAGGCTGCCGACGCTGATGGCATCATCGATGTTGACCAGCACCTGAAGGTCGACGACCACACGATCGGGCAGGTTGGCCGGCAGGGCCTCGACCTCGATCGAGGCCACGCCGGCGACCAGCACACCGCCACGCGTCTTGACGGCCGGAGCTTCTCCGATCAGCTCGATCGGCACTTCGGCGCGAATGGTCTGATCCATGGCAACCTTGAGCAGGTCGACGTGCCGGATCGTTCGCCGGATGGCATCTCGCTGGATCTCACGCACCAGCGAGGTGTGCGACTCTCCTTCCAGCACCACTTCCACGAGAGTCGCCCGAGTCGTGCGTGCAAGCACTTTGCTCGCCTCGCGCGCATCCATTTCGATCGGAGTGGCCTCGATCCCGGCGCCATACAGCACACCCGGCAGCTTCCCTTCCCGGCGCAGGGCTCGCACCTGCTTACCGGTCACTTTCCTTCTGACAGCTAGCAATGTCTGACCTGCCATCCTGTTTCTCCCGGAGCGCCTCTCACCCCCGGACGGGGTTACCCTCGCTCATGATCCTGTGCACGTGCCTGGCGGCCGCTCAGCGCCGATGGCGGCCCAGGAACCGACCGCCGAGGAGCAGCACCAATCCAATCATCAAACCCCCGCCGATCCCGACAAGCAGCGCACCGCGCGCGTCCAGGATCGTGCTCACCTCGCCATGGACCTGGCGAGCGAGCAGCAGCCCGGTGCTGGCGCCTTTGGCGTTGACCGTGCCCCCGGCGACCAGCGCGGCGCGCCCGCCGTCAAGCTGCACCTCGTCGCCGATCGCAATCCCCGCCGAGCTCTCCACCAACATCACGTTCGCGCCGCGCACGACAATCGCCCCGGCTTGATCGAGGTGCACTACCCCGCCGTCGATCGTGGCCGCTCCCGAAAGATGCATGTCGACCTGCGTCGCCCGGATCTCGTTCGCGCCCGCCTGGTGCATGTTCACCGTGTCCGCCTCAATGAGGCTGACCGGCCCATGCACTGCTACAACGTCGGCGTGGAACTCCCGCTCGCCGCTCGAACCACCCGGGTTCTCCAAAGTCGCACCTCGGCTCAAGAGGGCGGGGCTCCGTCCTGACCTGCAGGTGGAGCCCCGCATGGATGACCATTCTACCTGCTGCCCGGATGCCCGTCAACGGGCGTGTCGGCGAGCGGAGCGAATCCCCGGCGCACGCCACGCCCCCGCCAGGACAGGCACCCCAGGGCAACAGCCGATCCTTCCCACCCTTACGGGAGCTCAGGCTGACGGCCAGGGCACTTGGCGCGCGCCAGGGTGCCGCCGAAAATGGTCACCTGCACCACTCGCAGGCGCTCGGGCATCCCGCCAGCTCCCCGCCGCAGGGCAAGGTCGCGGCACACCAGATCGGAAGAG
>JBFYRF010000148.1:0-5330 GCA_041302385.1 Anaerolineales bacterium
GGCGGAGCGCAGCCAGACCCTCTCTGCCGTGTCCTTCGGGCTGGGCCGGCTGCGTCGCTTCGTCGGCTTGCTGCTCATCGGGCTGCTGTTGCTCTGGCTCGCCCGTCGGCCGCTCAAGCACTCCGTGGCAACCCTGGAACAGCAGCCCTTGGCCAGCCTGGGCTGGGGTCTCCTGGCGCTGTTGCTCTTCCTGGCGCTGGGCGCCGCGATCCTGGGGCTGACGCTGCTGCTGGCTGGCTTGTTCGGCGTGTTTACGATGCAGGCGCTGGCGACCACCTCAGCCTTCTTGGGGATGGTCGTTTTCGGTCTGCTCCTCCTGGCTGCGGCGGTGGCCATCGTCTGGCTGGCACCAGTCGCCGTCAGCCTGTGGATCGGCCGTGGGATCTTGCGCAGATTGCGCCCGACCGCTGCCGATGCACGCTTCGGCCCATTCATCCTTGGCCTGGTCGTGTATGTGCTCTTGACGGCCATTCCCTGGGTTGGGGCGCTGGTGACCCTTGCCGCCGCCGTGTGGGGGCTGGGCGCCTGGGCCCTAGCGGTCAGGGACCTGCGCCACGACATCCGAGTGGAGGCTTCCACCGAGCCAACCTGGTTCTGAGCGGCTGCCGACCTGCATACCTGGGTCGTGCGGGGCGCGATGCCCTGCACGACCCCCGTTTCTGGGGGCGAGCGCCTTTGCCCGACCCGTGCGCCAGCTCCGGGCGCAACCGGGCTCGGCCCATTGCGTACAGATGCTTGAAGGGTCATGGAGGTTGAAGTGTCGTCCGAGATTCGACGCCTGTACCGCAGCCGATCGGAGCGCATGCTGGGCGGGGTGTGCGGGGGCCTGGGTGTGTACTTCACGATCGATCCGACGTTGATCCGTGTGCTGTTCATCGTGCTGGCGCTTGCCAGTGGAGCTGGCTTGATTGGCTACCTGCTGCTGCTGATCATCGTCCCGATCGAGCCCTTGCCGCCGCCCGGGAGCCCTACCGCCTCCTGACCGACCGACGCATTTCCTCCACCCCGCCTGGCGGTTGGCCGCCTCCCGGCCAGGGGAGAGTTTGCCCGCCTGAGGCTGCCCGAATGGTCAGGCTTGACCTTTGTAAGGCGCCGCACCACGGGGAGCCCCATTCTGGGGGTCCTTGAAGTTAATCCATCCCTAACACAAATGTGCTATGAATACGGCTGTAGAGCACCTGTAAGGCGGGCGGGCCTCGAATCCCCCTACCATATATATAGGGCGGGGTCCCCCAGGGATACTGGATATGGTGGATTGCGTGATGGAGACCCTCATAGAGGCAGGAGCCAGGCGGAAAGCCTGGCGTGATGGCGCGCGGCAGGGAAGGCGCTCGGCCCGCCTTGCCCGCCCGGTGTCTGAGGTTTACGTGGTGCCGGATGGAATGGTCGATGTTGCCCTGCGCGAGCTGGGCGCACGCCTGGTGTTCGAGGACTCCGATCCCTCACAGATCCGCCCGGCTGCCTGAAGGCCCTCCCAATCCCAGAAGCCCACCCAGCTCTCGCGGCAGCCGATCCCCGACAAACCGGCGCCCGAAGTGCGTCTGCTATAATCGCACTCCCATGACGCTCACGCTCGACGAAGTCCGCCACATCGCTCGCCTTGCACGGCTGTCGCTGACGCTTGAAGAAGAGCGACGCTTTCAACAGCAGTTGTCGTCGATCCTGGAGCACGCCGCGCGCCTCTCCCAGGTGGACACTACGGCCATCCCACCCACGGCCAGCGTGCTGCCGCTCCAGGCGCGCCTTCGTCCGGACGTCTCCCGCCCAGCCGCCAGCCGTCCCTCCATCCTGGCCAACGCCCCCGAGGCCGAGGGGGACTACTTCCGCATCCCACCCATCTTCGATGTCGAGGCCTGAACGGCCCGCACCTCTGGCTGCGGCATGAGGCGATTGACCGATCTCACCCTGCTGCAAGCCGCCGCCGGATTGCGCGCCGGTGAGTTCTCGGCGCGCCAACTCGCCCTGGCCCATCTCGATCGCATCGGAGTCGTCGATCCCAGCCTGCATGCCTACCTGACCCTGACCCCTGAACTGGCCCTGGCCCAGGCCGATGCCGCCGACCATCGCCTGGGCCAGGCGCGCCGCTCGGGCGGCGAATCCCTGCCGACCGTGCTGGGCGTTCCGCTGGCCATCAAGGACGTTCTTTGCCTGGAGGGCGTGCCGACCACCTGCGGCTCGCGCATCCTGGAGGGCTTCCGGCCTCCTTACACCGCCACCGCCGTGCAACGCCTGCTGGATCAGGGCGCAGTGATCCTGGGCAAGGTCAACACCGACGAGTTCGCCATGGGATCGTCCACCGAGAACTCGGCCTTCGGCGTCACCCACAATCCCTGGAATCTGGAGCGCGTGCCCGGTGGGTCGTCGGGCGGCGCAGCGGCGGCTGTCGCCGCTGGGTTGTGCCTGGCGGCGCTGGCCACCGACACCGGGGGATCGGTCCGCCAACCGGCGGCCTTCTGCGGCATCACCGGACTCAAGCCCAGCTATGGTCGGGTTTCGCGCTTCGGCCTGATCGCCTACGGCTCCTCGCTGGACTGCATCGGCGCCCTGGCCCGCTCAGCGGACGACCTGCTGCCGGTGTTCCTGGGCATGGCCGGATTCGATCCACTCGACTCGACTTCGCTGCAGGAGACACTCCCCGCCATCGAGGTAGAGGGTGATCTGCGAGGTCTGCGCCTCGGCGTCCCGCGCGAGTACTTCATCGAGGGCATCCATGCCGAGGTCGAGCGCGGGGTGCGCCAGGCCATCGAGACCCTGGTGGCCCTCGGCGCCGAGGCCGTGCCAATCACCCTGCCGCACACCGACCTGGCCCTTCCGGTGTACTATGTGATTGCCCCAGCGGAGGCCTCCGCCAACCTGGCGCGCTACGACGGGATCCGCTTCGGCCCGCGCCTCGCCGGGCACGATCTGCTCGATCAGTACCTGGAGACGCGCGGGCGCCTGTTCGGCCCCGAGGTCAAGCGCCGCATCATGCTGGGCACCTATGCACTCTCCGCCGGCTACTACGATGCCTACTATGGCCAGGCGCAGAAGGTGCGCACGTTGATCAAGCGCGACTTCGACCTGGCCTTCGCCGAAGTGGATCTGATTGCCTGCCCGGTCGCGCCGACGACCGCCTTCCCCATCGGCGCCCACGGAGATGACCCGTTGGCAATGTACCTGGAAGATGTCTTCACGCTTCCTGCCAACCTGGCCGGTGTGCCGGGGATGGCGTTCCCGGTCGGGCGCGACCCCGAGGGCCTGCCGATCGGCATGCAGCTGATGGCCCCGCCGCTGGGCGAGGCCCAGCTCTTCCGGGCGACGCACGCCTACCAGCAAGCCACCCACTGGCACGAGGAGCGACCCCCACTATGAGAATCGTCATCCCCATGGCTGGCTACGGCACTCGCCTGCGGCCGCACACCTGGTCCAAACCCAAGCCCTTGGTGAGCGTTGCCGGCAAGACCGTGCTCGGCCATGTCCTGGACGGTATCGCCACCGTCCCCAACGTGGAAGAAGTGGTTTTCATCGTCGGTTACCTCGGCCAGCAGGTCGAGGCGTATGTCGCTCAGCACTATCCCCACCTCAAGGCCCGCTATGTTGAACAAGCGGAGATGCTCGGCCAATCCCATGCCGTGTGGCTGGCGCGCGAGTACCTCGCCGGGCCCTTGCTGATCCTCTACGTGGATACCCTGATCGAGACCGACTACTCCTTCCTCAAGACCGAAGCCGCCCAGGCCGTCGCCTGGGTCAAGCCCGTGCCAGACCCGCGGCGTTTCGGCGTGGCAGAGCTGCGTGCGGACAGGACTGTTGCCCGGTTAATCGAGAAACCGGAGGACATGGCCAACAACCTGGTGGTCGTCGGCTGTTACTACTTCCGGGATGGAGCCCCGTTGCTGCGCGCCATCGAGACCCAGATGGCGAGCGGTCAGCGCCTGCAGGGCGAATACTTCCTGGTCGATGCGATCAACAACCTGCTCGACGAAGGCTTGCGCATGCGGGTCGAAGCCGTCGAGGTGTGGCAGGACTGCGGCAAGCCCGACGCCTTGCTCGAGACCAACCGCTACCTGCTCGACACCGGTCGAGACAATACGGCCGAAGCATTCAAGCGCCAGGGCGTGGTGGTTGTTCCGCCGGTCTACGTCGATCCGACCGCCCAGGTGAGCGAGTCCGTGATCGGCCCCCATGTCTCGATCGGCGCAGGCTGCGAGGTCCGCCGCTCGCTGGTGAGGGACTCGATCATCGACGATGGCTCCCAGATTCTGGACACGGCGCTTGCGGCCTCGATTATTGGGCGCGAGGCGCGGGTCATCGGGCGCTACCGGGCGTTGAACGTCGGGGATTCCTCGGAGATCGATTTCGCCTGACCCTGCCGTCCCGGTGGATGTCCTCTCCCCCTCCCCCGCCGTCCCCCGCCACATCAGTCACCGTGTAGGCTCTCCCGGCTGGCTTGAATCGCCAGATCGATGAACAGCGAAGCGGTCCAGCCAAAGGTCGATGCCGCCTTGGCCGGCCGCTCCCCGGTGAGCGGGTGGTAGTACTCATACAGGTCCGGGCTCCGGCAGACCAGCTCCAGCGTTCGCTGACGCAGCTCGCGGGCGATCTCGGCCAGGCCGCTGCGCTGCAGGCCTTCGATCAGCAGGTAATTCACGTTGATCCAGGTGGGCCCGCGCCACATCGTCTCGGCATCGAACGCCGGGTCGTTGGCGGCCACCGTTGGCACCGGAAAGCGCGGCCAGAACTCCTGCTCGTCGGTCAGGTGCGCCGCCAGCCGCCGGACGATTTCGGCCGGCATGCGCCCGGTGAGCAGCGGAAACAGGCCGAAGGGAGTACGCACTTCGATGGGTTTCCCGTTGCGCCGTGCCTGGAACAGCCCCATCGCCGGGTTCCACATCTTGCGGATCATGCGCCGCGCCGTGCCGTCCGCCCGCTTCGCCCACAGCGCAGCATCCTGACTTTCCCCCAGCACGCCGGCGATGCGCGCCAGCGCTTCCTGCTGCAGGCACAGGTAGGTGTTCAGATCGGGCGCCTCCACCGGCATCCCGCCGTCCCACAACGGGCTGTCGTCCAGGCCCGAGGAGAACGGGTGCTGGTACTCGCACAGCCCGTTCCGGTCGAGATCATTCTTCTCGAACCACCAGGTGTTCGATCGGACCAGCGGCTGGTAGATTTCGTCGAGGAACTCCCGGTCGTGATCCTGTTCATACAGCTTCCAGGCTGCCCAGGCGATCAACGGCGGCTTGGTGACATCGGCCTCGACCGGATAGGTCAGATGCGTCACGGTCCCTTCGTCGTGCACCGCGTCAGGGATCATGCCGTCGTCCCGCTGGTGGTCGAGCAGAATGCGCAATTGA
>JBFYRF010000194.1:0-4262 GCA_041302385.1 Anaerolineales bacterium
CCGTGCGCCCGTGATGGCGCTAAGTCTGCACGGTGAAAGTCCGTGTCCGAGTATGCCAAAGCTCGGTAGCCGAAGGTAACTGCGTCGCCGCGAGGCGGGGTGGGGAGCAACCGGAGGCGAACGATCAGTCCGTAGGGTACGAACCCGATTCGGCGGGGTGTTGCGGCGAGCCTGCGGGTTCAAGGCGAAGCCTGAAAATCGATGGCCACGTTGAGCTGGCGAGAACAAACGATGGTCATGCGACACAACGTGTTTGGGGACGGAACGATCGGAAGGCGTAGCGCAGTAAGCGGGGATACCTGTCGGCGGAGGTGACCGCGGGCAGGAGTCAGAGCCCAAATGGTACCGCTGTTCCGAATCGGGCGACCAAGGGCCTGCCGGGTGGAGACGCCCGGCACAGTAGAGCCGGGGGGAGTACCCTGCCGAGGGTCGTGCTGGGCGGTAACGAGAGGCGCGGAAAGCAAAGTCGCGCTGAGGGAAGTCGGGTAGGAAGGATGAGACGTTCGAAGTTGCTGGCACCAAGCAACAACGTAACTGCCGCAAGGCTAGCGTGCACGAGAGAAGCCGGAAAGAGCAGTGCCGGCTCAAGGTGTCAGGGCGGAGAAGGTCTGCGGGCGGCCCTGGTAACGGGGCTCCAAGTGGGCAAAGCCGACGCGATCACCTTTGGAGCGTTGGCGGCGTCAGCCCGTCCCGATGTGGAAAGGACTGGGCTGCATACTGCACCTCATACGGTGGTTGGGTGGGTGTTTGGTGTGGATCGGGCTGATCGGCCTAGCGTTTTTCCCTGATGCTGGAACTTCTTCGGGGCCTCTGGACCGGGTGGATCGAACAGGCACTGGCCCTTGTCATCGTAGCGATGCGCGGCCAGCAGGCCGGCGCGACGCCAGTTCTTGATGGTGGCGGGGGCGACGGCGAAGCGCTCGGCAATCTCGGCCTGGGTGAGCAGCCCGCGGGCTCGCAACCGGGCGTAACGTGTGGGCAAGGCATAGGCTGTGCGCAGACGGGCGACCGTGGTCGCGTGAAACTGCCCGCCCTCGCCAGCCGTGAAGCCCTGGCGATTGAGCTGCTCGGCCGTCTCGGCATCGGTGTAGTCGTCCAACAAGACGTCGATCGCCTGCACCACGCTGGGGGAGGTCTGCCGCCGCAGCCACGCTGGCTTGGACAAAGGAAGCTGGAGCGTATGGGTCACGCCACCGTGGAAACGCACCTGAGCGGTGAGCTCCGCTGCCTTCAGTAAGGTCACGTCGGCGATGAGCAGCCGCGCCATCCGCTTGCGCTCACGGTCCGGCGTCTGCGGATCGTTCCACAGCCGCGGGAAATCCTGGGCCAGGTCAAGGATACTGGCGCGTTGGGCCTCGCTGAGCCCGGCCGCTTCGGCTTGGCGCTGGCGTTCGTAGCGTTCCTGGGCCTGGCCCAGGGTGCGCAGCGCCGTATTCCAGTCGGCCTCGAGGCAGTCTGCCACCAGGCGGTTGTCCGGGTCCACCTGCAGATAGCGCCGACGCGCCAGATCGCTTTGGTAGCGTGCCTGCTCGACCTCCTGGCGGCGCAGCTGCTCGCATTCCTCGCCGCGGCTCTCCAGTTCCTGTTGCACCGCCAGCGCGACCTCTAACGTCAGCGGCGTGACCGATGCGATCAGCAGCCGTCCGATGGCCTCATCGAGGGCGGCGCCGGGAATCTGCTGGCAGACAGGGCGTGCCTGCTCAATCCCCCGCCGCTGACACATGTAGTCGGGCACCGGCTGCCCGCGGTAGGTATGGTAGCGGATGGTCATGCGCTCCCCGCACACCGCGCAGACGGCCAGACCTTGCAGCAAGGCCGGGCCTTCACGCGGCGCCCCGCGCTGCCGATCGGCACCCTGGGCATGGGCGTTGTCCCGCAGCACCTGGAGGTTGTGCTCGTAGTCCTCCCAGGCGATGTAGGCCTCATGGGCGTCTTGGATGAGGGCCGTCCAATCCTCCGGGGGCAGCCGGACGCACACCGTGTGCCCATCGGGGTGATGGCGTTGGCGCGAGCGCCCAAAGCAGAAGGCGCCAGCGTAGCGGGGATGATGAAGGATCTGCAATACCCGCGCATGTTCCAATTCACCCCAAAGCACCTCCCCCTTGTGTGGCCCATGGAAGACACGTCGCGGGAAGGCCAGACCTTGCTCGCGAAACGCCTTGACTGTGGCCGTGGCCGAGCCGGTGCGGCGGAAGGTGCGAAAGAGCTGGCGGATACTCTCCTGAACGCGCGCATCGGGGTCCAGGCGCACCTGCTGCTGGGCGTCGTAGACGAAGCCGATCGGCAGCCGCACCGCCAACTCGCCGCGCCGGGCCTTGTTCAGAATGCCCCCGCGCAGCCGCGCGCGCAGCACATGCAACTCCGCCTCGCTCATTGTCCCCTTCAGGCCCAACAACAGCCGGTCATTGAAGTGCGCCGGATCGTAGATGCCATCCTCGTCGAGGATCAGGGTGTCGGTGAGCGCACAGATCTCCAGCAGGCGATGCCAGTCGGTGGAATTGCGCGCCAAGCGCGACACCTCCAGGCCCATGACGATCCCGGCGTGCCCCAGGCTCACCTCGGTGACCAGGCGCTGGAAGCCCTGGCGATCGACGGCACAGGCACCCGATTGCCCGAGGTCCGAGTCAATGACGATCACTTGCTCCTGCCGCCACCCGAGCGCAACGGCGCGTCCCTGCAGCCCATACTGGCGCTGAGTGCTTTCGGTATTCTCCAACACCTGGCGCAACGTCGATTGGCGCACATACAGATAGGCGTTGCGCTTGAGGTGGCGGGCCTGGACTTTGGAGTGGGGCGCGTCGCTCATGTCAGGGTCTCCTGTGCGCTGGCCAACACCATGGTGGCCAGGATGTCGATCACGGCCTGGTGGCTGCCCGCCGGGAGGGCGGCTGGGGTCCGCGCCGGCCCGGGGGGCGTCGTGCGATGCGCCGGCTCCGCGACGCGGTCCATCCAGGCCGCCATGCCATGGCGCATCAGCAGGGCACGTGCGGGCATGTTCGGCGGGCTGCCAAGCGGGGCGGCCGCCGGGCGCAGCGCCTCATAGTGCGCGACCAGGGTATGGCCATCAGGGACCGGCAGCGGTGGGGCCGCCCGTCCATCAGGGTTTTTTTTTCTCCCGCGCCAAGGCGCGCTCGACGGTGCGCCGATGGACCGCGTAGCCGAAGTGTTGGGCAATCCGCGTGGCGAGCGCCTGCGCATCGAGCCCCTCCTCCTCGGTCTGCACACGCGCGATGAAGTGCAGTACCTCAGGCGTGAGCTTATGGGCACCCCGCGGTCCGCGTTTGCCGGGCAGCAGACCGGTCAAACCCGCGCGCGCGAAATCCGCCTGGGCTTTGTAAAAGGTCGGGCGTGACAGGCCGAACTGCGCGGCCACCGCGGCGATGCACGCACACTCCACGCGCACCCGGCGCAGCATCTCGTACTTCACTTGCACCAAGTCGCGTGGGTCGAAGAAATCACTCCCCACGAAGCTGGGGTCCCGCACCGCCTCGGGATGCGGGTGGAGCGTGCCGCTGTCGGCCAGCGCGCGCCGTTTCGGATCGGGTGCTCGGGTCGGTGCCATGTAATCGAAAATATGCCCATACTGGACCTGTGTCAAGCCTTCTTTGCGGCCAGGGAAGCACACTGACCTCATTTCCTTGAGCTATATCCCAATTGAGAAGCCGCTGATCCGGCCTGCGACCAGGATCAGGCGCCTCCCATGGCATCTTTCCCTTTACAGATGCGGCATCATTTCCTTGACGCCTTGGGCGGCTTTGCCTGGCGCGCCCCGGCTGTCTGGACGGGGCTCTGACGAGCGATCAAGGCCGCCAGCTGCAGGAGATCCGTGACCCGGAAATGCGATCGCCCCCCCGCCAGGACCTCGAAGGGGCTGCGCACCGCCGCGCTGGTCCAGGCCGCCGGGAGGCGACGCAACTGGCCCGCCTCATCGTGGAAGTAGACACGGTCCTCGCCCCAGGTCGTGCGCCGTTCCAGCAGCTCGAAGGTACGCCCGCACCAGGGATGAAACGGATGGGTGACGCGGAAAACCCGCTCCTCATCGATCGAATCACGTGCAGTTGAAGGTGTTTGGTAAGGGCCGGGTGGAACGGACCATTCGGTACATCCGCGAGAGCTTCTTTGCCGCCCGCGGCTGGCAGGATCTCGACGACCTCAACGCCCAAGCCGAAGCCTGGTGCCTGGGCCCGGCCGCGGATCGGCCCTGTCCCGAGGAACGCTCCCTGTCGGTGCGCGAGGCCTTCTTGCAGGAACAACCGAGGCTC
>JBFYRF010000203.1:0-4955 GCA_041302385.1 Anaerolineales bacterium
TCCAACAGACCCGGGAGCGGGCGATCTTGTTCGTCCTCACCCATCGCAGAACCGAGACGCCGGCAGCACCGGAGCTGTATGCCGCGCTGAGCGGATTCCGGCGGGAGGGGTTCGGGACTTCGATCGCCCTCGAGCGCCTGGATGCGGCCGGAACGCTGGCCATGTTGCAGGCCCTGCTCGGTGAGCCAGTCTCGACCGAACTGGTTGACGACATCCATCGAGTGACCGAGGGCAACCCCTTCTACATCGAGGAGGTCTGCAAGGGATTGGCTGAAGCTGGGCGTTTGGTGCAGCGCGACGGCGAGTGGCGCCTGGCAGATCGCCGCAGCTTGACCATCCCGGCGACCGTGCGCCAGGCGATCGAGGAGCGCCTGCAGGCCATGCCTGCCGAGACACAGCAGGTGCTCGAGGTTGCCGCCGTGTATGGTCCAGTGTTCGAGCCGACGCTGATCGCCCAACTGAGTGGACTTGGGCGCTGGGAGGGGTCGGACGCGCTGGCGTCGGCCGAGCGGTCCGATCTCCTTCGGGCCGTTCCGAATGGCGCCGAGCCGCGCTATGCCTTCACGCACGCCTTGATCCCGGCGGCGGTGGTTGAGCGCATGCTGCCGCAACGCCGTCGCTCGCTGCACGCCAGCGTCGCCGAGGTGCTGGAGGCGCGTCAGCCGGACGACTATGAATCCATCGCCTTCCACTTTCGGGAGGCGGGGGATGCCAGCCGGGCTGTGACCTACTTGGTGCTGGCCGGGGACCGGGCACAGGCGCTGCATGCCTGCCGAGAGGCGATTGAGAGCTACTCGGCGGCCATCGAGATCCAGGCCCAGGCGGGTCAAGCGGAAGCTGAGGCGCGCACGCTGCTCAAGCTCGGATTGGCGCATTCCGCCGACTTCCAGTTCGACCGGGCGCGCGAAGCGTACGCGCGCGCCTTCGATCTGTGGGATGCTCTCCGGGCGCAGGCACCCGCGCCGGTGGAAGCTCCGTTGACGCTACGCTACGCCGTGTGCGAGCCCGTGAGCCTTGACCCGGCGCATGCCGGTGACGACCTGACGACGTTCTTGATCAGCCAACTGATGGAGGGACTGGTTGAGCTGGACGAGGCCTGGGGGATCGTCCCCGCTCTGGCGGCGCGTTGGGCCGTCTCGGGTGACGGCCGCGGTTACACCTTCCACCTGCGGCCTGGCTGGCGCTGGAGCGACGGGCGCCCGGTGACGGCACACGACTTCGAGTACGCCTGGAAGCGCAACCTGGCGCTGACGGCCGAATCGGCTGTGGCGCGGTTGCTGTACGTCATCCAGGGAGCGCAGGCGTACGCCGAGAGGCGCGGCCCGGCCGAGGCGGTCGGCGTGCGGGCGCTGGACGACCGGACGCTGGAGGTCCGCCTTGCACGTCCGGCGAGCTACTTCCCTCAGCTGCTGACGCACCCGGTGACTTTCCCGCTGCCCCGGTGGGTTGTCGAGGGTCCACAGCAGCCGTGGACGGCACCCGGTAACTACATCTGCAATGGAGCCTTTCGCCTGGAGTCATGGAGGCCGGGCAAGCGCATGGTGCTCACGCGCAATCCGCACTATCGCGGGATGAGCCGCGGCAATGCCGCTCGCGTGGAGGCGCCGATCGTTGTCGAATATGAGGACCTGCTGGGCGCCTTTGACGCGGGCGAGTTGGATGGGATCAGCCTGCTGCGCACGCGCCCTGCGCAGGTGGCCGGGCTGCGCGCCCGCTATCGTCGGCGGTTGACGGTCTTGCCCTATCTATCGACGTTCTTCCTGGCCTTCAACTGCAGTTGCCCGCCGTTCGACGTACTGGGGGTGCGCCTGGCCTTCGTGCAGGCCATGGATCGAGCGGGACTGCTGGCGCGAGTGGACATCCGCCACCCGATCCCGGGAGGCTTTCTGCCGCCGGGGATGCCGGGCCACAATCCGGCGCTCGGTCGAGCGCTCGACCCCGACAGCGCCCGCGGTTGGCTGGCCGGGGCCGGCTACCCTGAAGGGCGGGAGTTCCCGGAGGTGGAGATCGTGTACACCGCCGGTCCAGGGGAGGATCCGGTGACCTCGCACCTGACACGCGGCTGGAAGGAGGTCCTCGGCGTTGAGGTACGGCCGGTGGGCGTGGCGTGGGACGAGTTCCTTCGGCGGCGGGATAGCGATCCGCCAGCGCTCTCGGTCAGTGGCTGGTCGGCGGATTATCCAGATCCGGACAACCTGCTGCGCGTCCTGTTCCACAGCCGGGAAGGGCTGAACGCCATCCGCTGGCGGAATGTGGACTTTGACACGCTGACCGAACAGGCCGCCGTGGTGGCCGATCGCAAGACGCGCCTCGAGCTTTACCAGCGGGCTGACCAGATCCTGGTCGAGGAAACCGCGGCCGTAGCCCCGCTGTGGTACACCGAGAACCGGCAGCTGCTACAGCGGCATGTGCGCGTGCCGCGCGTCCCGGCGTGCATGCTGCGGCTGAAGGATGTAGTTGTCGACCTGCCGGACAACTGACGGTAGAGACTGAGCCCAAGGAGGGCAAGCATGGCAACCCAGGGATCTGCGACGAACATCTGGATTCGTAGGCGGGGATACCTGTACTTTCTCGTTGATGATCCGCATGCTGCGGCGAGGATGGTGTCGGTGCTGTTCACCCAGGGTGGCGACGACTTTGTCATCATCCGTGCCGACGTAGTGGAAGGACCCGGCTTCAATCTCATGGTGCCGATCGATGCCGCCGATTCGGAATGGACACGTGCTTCGGCCGCTGTAGTGGCGGCGGTGGGAGCGGAGCCCACCGCCATCTCCCAGGTTAGCGCCACGTACCCAGAGAATCCCCAGTGCGCGCACAGCTTCATCACTCAGGAGGAATACCTCCGCTGCCCGCTGCCGGAGTGCTCACCGCCAGGTCGCCATCCAAAGAGCCCAGGCGCCAATCCCTGGGGCTAGGGTTCAGGGAGCATAGCCGGGGCGGTCTGGGGGCGATATCATGTGCCTTTTCGGGACCTCGTCATGGGAGGGAAATAGGGCGGTTGTGTGTTGTTGGCCCGCTAACTGCCATCCCGAATTCGGCCCTTCCAGCCATGGGCCCAGCCTGGAACTGCGGCACGGCATTTGGCCGTGCTCCTCGCCCGGAGGATCCCACTGATGACACTAGCGACCCCGAACGGATGGAAGCTTGTCGCCTTTGTGATTGCATCCATCCTGTTTGTTCTGTGCCTCTACCTGGGAACCACTCGACTGAGGACGGGGAAGAAGGGTTCTGGGATTGGCTTCATCCTCGCGGCAGTGCTGCTTCTTGGCGTGATGTGTGGCGCCAATCCATGGGGCTAGGCCTGGCAGCCTTCCGCGCTCCTTGACCGCCAGGGGTACATCGATCGACTCGCGCCGCCCCGCTCTGAGCTTGGGGAGGGGGGCGGCGTGGGCTTCGACTCCTCGGCGCTGGACCCAATCGTTACGCCCCGATCGGAGCCTGGCTTCTCTGCCCTGCCGCAATGCGCGCCTTGCGCCTGGGTACCCGAGGCGCCCCCGGCCGACCGCACGCGCTGCCCAAATGCCGCTTCCGAGATCTGCTGGCTCCGCCCTTCATCGAGAACAACACCAAGCAGTCAGCCAGAATCGGTGTTCGATGCCAGCTTCGATCGGAGGGACAGGAGGGTTGGAACCCTGGCTGATAGGGTTGCGATTCCCAACATAGCGTTCCTCTGAAGCATACCAGGGGCCATCGGGGAGTTCCATGCCATGCGTCGGGAGGAAAGCCGATCGGCAGGAACCGGCCAACGAGACGCTCTTGGGTGTGAGGCGGTAACTACTATCCTGAGGAGACTGGGTATTCTGGGGAGTCCAGCCCACGATCAGGGCGACGATCCGGCGCAGTAGCCTCAGATGAGCTGTATCCAGGAGCAGAGAGGGATGCCTGGCGAGCCGATCGATCAGACCCCGATGAGACGAGCGGCAAGTCACGCCAATGGCAGCACGCAGTGGACAAAATCCAGAAAGGCGGACTCCGTAGTCTGTCCATTGACCGCTGTCGGGTAGATCGTGAGCTGGGTGATGCCGCAGGCCGCGATCTCCGCAATCTGTTCGGCGACTTCCTCCGGGCGGCCAAGCAGGGCGTAGCGGCGCACGAGCCGCTCGGGCAGCAGGGGGGCGAACTGCAGCACCTGTTGGCGATCCCCGACGTTGCGTGGCTTGTCGCCGCGGGCGGCGATGAAATCCCGCAGCGGCTTCAGGCGCTCGTCCCAGTCCGGGGTGTAGTCAAACAGCTTGCTCCAGTCGGGGTAGGCGTGCCACAGGAAGGCCAGGATCCAGGGGCGGATCACGTCGCGGGCGGCCTCCATGTCGTCGGTCAGGACGACGTTCAGACGGGCAATCCTGCGCATACCGTCAATCGAACGGCCCGATCGTTCGGCGCCGTGCCGCACTTCGGCCAAAGCCGGATGGAGCACTTCACTTGAACCCAAATCGCCCAGCATGACCTCGTCGGCAACCTCCCCGGCCAGCCGCAGCATGAATGGGCTCGACGAGGCCAGCAGGATTGGGATGTCCGGACGGGCGGTGAAGTTCAGGTTGAGGTTCCGCAGCACGAAGGCGTCGTCATCCATCGAGATGGTTTCACCGGCCCACAGCCGCCGGATGGCTTCGATGGCTTGACGCATGCTGCGCACCGCTCGCGTGCGCTCGACGCCCATCGCCTCCAATCCGCTGAAGCCGGCGCCGAGACCCAGCACGGCACGGCCGCCACTGACCTCGTCGAGCGTGGCCATGGCCATGGCGAGCAACGCCGGGTGGCGGGTGAACGGATCGGTGACGCAGGTGCCGAGGCGAATGCGGCTTGTGTGTCGCGCTAGGTGCGTCAGGCTAACGAACGGATCGCGGAAGAACTTCTCGTCGGCGAACCACAGATCCTCGAAGCCGGCTTCCTCCGCCAGGTGTGCCAGTCGGACAACGCTCCCCGGGTCGTGTTCCCCCAGCAGCAGCAAACCGTAC
>JBFYRF010000233.1:0-6114 GCA_041302385.1 Anaerolineales bacterium
TGCTGGTGGGCAGCGGCGTGCCGATTGTCAAAGCGCTGGGTTATGCCGCTGCCGCCCTGGACGACGAAGTTTTTCGCAAGGCCACAACCGAAGCGGCGGCGAGCGTGCGGGAAGGGCAAAGCATCAGCCGGGCGCTCAAGCAGACCGGCGTGTTCCCGGGCATGCTGCTGCATCTGGTGGCCAGCGGCGAGGCCAGCGGTGAACTGGCCAAGGTGCTGGAACAGGCCGCGCGTCAGCAGGAGTTGACCGTGGAGACCCGCCTCTCCGCCCTCACCGCCTTGCTGGAACCCCTGTTGATCCTGGTGATGGGCGTAGTGGTGATGGTCATCGTGCTGGCCACCCTGGAACCCATCATCGACATGAACCGATTGATCCATTGAGCTAGAGGTAAGTCATGCGTTACGACATCCGCAACAAGGGTTTCACCCTCATCGAACTCATGGTGGTCCTGGTCATCCTGGGCGTGCTGGCCGCGATCATCGCGCCGAAGATCATGGACCGGCCGGACGAGGCCCGGATCATCGCCGCCAAGCAGGATATTTCCAGCGTGGTGCAGGCCCTCAAGCTCTATCGCCTGGACAACATCCGCTATCCGTCCACGGAACAGGGTTTGCAGGCCCTGGTGACCAAACCGACCATCGAGCCGATTCCCAACAACTGGAAGTCCGGCGGCTATCTCGAACGCCTGCCCAAGGATCCCTGGGGCAATGCCTATCTGTATCTGAATCCCGGCCGGAACGGCGAAATCGACGTGTTCAGCCTGGGGCCGGATGGCCAGACCGGCGGAGAAGGCAAGGACGCGGACATCGGCAACTGGATGTTGTGAGCGTAGGGTCCGCAAAGCGCCTCCGACAAGATCGAATCCGACGTGAATCAGGCCATGGCCAGCTTGCTCCCGCATCCCCGACCCTTCCCCCTGACTGGGAAAGGCGCACGCGGCTTCACGCTGATGGAGTTGCTGATCGTGCTGGTGATCATCGCGATAGGCGCCTCGACTGCGGTCATCGCCCTGCGTCCCGACCCCCGCGGCATGGTGCGCGAAGAGGCCGACCGACTGGCAGTGCTGCTGGGTCTGGCCAGCGAGGAGTCGTCCCTCGGCGGCATGGCCATGGCCTGGGTCGGGCGGGAGGATGGCTACGAATTCCAGAAGCGCGAACTCACCGACCTGGGGCCGGACTGGATGGTGGTCAGAGGGGACGATCTGCTGCATCCGCGCCAACTGCCGAATGGCGCCACCGTTCGCAGCATCCGGGTGGACGGCAAGGCATTGGCGCCTGGCCAGCGGGTCGCCCTGGGCAACCATGGCGCACTCGAACTGTCGGTGGAAATCGGACTGGGCGACACGCGTGCCCAAATCACCGGTGCTGATGGGCATTTCCAGTCTGCCCTGTTGCCGGGAGACGACTCGTGAACCCCGCGCGGAAAGCCGGCCGAGCCAGTCCAGTCCGGGGCTTCAGCCTGCTCGAGATGCTGGTCGCCCTGGCCATCGTCTCCATCGGCCTGATCGCGGCCCTGCGCGCCACCGGCGTGGGCACGGAAGGGGTGAGCGAATACCGCAACCGCATGCTTGCCCAGTGGCTGGCCCAGAACATCGTCAGCGAGCGCACCGCCCGACAGGATTGGCCTTCCCCCGATGTCATCAGCAACGAAGAGGAATTCGCCGGCCATCTCTTCGTGGTGCGCCAGGAGGTCAAGACCACCCCGAATTCCCAGTTCCGGCGGCTGGATGTCTCGGTGGCGGCGCGGGAAGAGCCGGGCCGGACTTTGCAGCGTGCCGTGGCGTTCCTGACCCAGATCCGATGAAGCCGTCATGTGGATTCACCCTGATGGAGGTGCTTGTCGCCCTGGTGTTGCTGACCCTGTTTACCCTGGTGACCTACCGCGCCCTCGATTCTGTGCTGGAGACCCAGCGTCAGGTCAGCGCGGAAATGCAGCGCTGGCGCGAGATGGCTGCCGCTTTCGTTTGGTTGGATTCGGATTTGTCCAATGCCGTGACCCGGCTGGACCCGCGCAAGCCGACCAGCAACGTGTTCCACACCCGGATGGAGACGGATGGCTCCATGCAATTCGATCTGGTCCGCTTGCTGCCGGAGGATGCGGACGCAGGTTTGCAAAAGATAGGTTATCGATGTGCGGAGAAAAAACTGATGCGGCTGGTCTGGCCAGAGGTGGACAACCCTGTCGGTGCGCCGAAGGAATTTCCTCTTCTCCAGGGACTGACCGCCTGCGCTTTCAGATACATGAATTTGACCGGGCAGTGGCTGCCGGCATGGGTGCCCCTGGCTCAGCAGCCGCTGCCAAGCGCGGTTGAGCTCAACCTCATCGCGGCAGGCGGCATCGCCGTGCGGCGGGTGTGGCGTGTGCAATGAGCAAAGCGCAGGGGATCCGTCGATGAAACCCGCCTTGCGCTTGGTGGCGACAACCATTGCTCGGCGCCAGTGCGGCGCCGCCGTCCTGGTGGCCATGCTGGTGGTGGCCATGGCCGCCCTGGCGGCGAGCAGCTTCATGTTCCGTTCCCAGGTGGAATGGCGTCGCCTGGAAAACTTCATGCGTGTTGACCAGGCCCACTGGGTGCTGCGTGCGGCCGAGCAATGGGGCGCCGCAGTGCTGCGTGACGATGCGCGACAAAGCAGCGTGGACCATCCCGGCGAGGTTTGGGCCCTGCAATTGCCCCCCGTGGAGGCAGAAGGCTATCGGGTCTCGGGAAAAATGGACGATCAGGATGGCCGTTTCAATCTCAACAACCTGGTGACCAACGGCAAGATCGATGCGCGTCAGTTGCTGATCTTCACCCGCCTGCTGCGATCCCTGAACTTGCCGGCGGGCCTTGCCGTGACGGCGGCCGACTGGTTGGACGACGATGACACGCCCGAGAACCAGGAGAGCGCCGAGTCGGCATACTATGCCGGCCGTTCACCCGCCTATCTGGCCGCCAATCGGCCCCTGATCAGCCTGAACGAACTGCTGCGCGTGAAAGGATTTGACAGCAATGTCCTCAAGTTGCTGCGCCCTTTCGTAACCACCCTGCCGACTCGGACCGTCGTCAACATCAACACGGCCCGGCCCGAGGTGATGGCCGCGCTGGTTGAGGGCATGTCGCTTACCGAGGCTTATGCCATGGTTGCCAAGCGGGAGCGCACTTACTATCGCAATATCCAGGATTTCCAGCAGGCCATGCCCCAGGGCCTGAATCCGCCGACCGACCTGATTGCAGTGTCGAGCAGTTATTTCCTGGTTCAGGCCCGCATCCGGCATGAACGCCTGTCCATCGGCAGCCATGCCCTGTTCCGCCGGGCGGGATCCAACCTGCCAACCCTTGTTTGGAGAGCCGAGTTATGAGCGAACTCCGCCTTTACCTGCGCCGTGATTCCCTTCAGGAAGGAACGGACTGCGCCTGGGCGTTGCTGGACGATACCGGTCAGCTTCGTGGCAGCGGCGCACGTCTGGAGGAGTTACCCCGGGCGCAGCACTGCCGCCTTGTGCTGGCCGGCGACCTGGTGTTGACCGTGAAGACCCGATTGCCTGACCTGTCGGAACGCCGTCTGGCCCCCCTGCTTCCCGCTGCGGTCGAAGCGGCGACCCTGGTCGAGGCCGATACCATCCATGCCGTGTTGATGGAGCGTGCCATGGATGCCGAGTCAACCCTGGCTGTTTTGGAGGAAGCCTGGTTGCGGCGGGTTCTGGACAAACTGGCGGGGCTCGGCCTCTATCCCGATTGCGCCCTGCCCGACTACCTGCTGTTGCCCTGGAGCGAAGGCGAGTGGTCCATCGGCTGGCGCGGCGCAGAGACCATGGCGCGCTTCGGCAAGGTTGAAGGGATGGCTCTTGACGACAGCGAACCGCCGGTCGGCCTGACCCTGGCCGTCGCCCAACGGGGTCGCCCCGCGGCGGTGAAAATTTTTCTGGGCGCCAATATGGGGACGCCAGACTGGGCGCGCTGGCGTGAAGTTCTGGACGTCGCAGTGGAAACAGCCGGCCCCTGGGATTGGCGGACCGCCCCCTGGCCGGATCTACCCGATTTGCTGCAGGGAAAGCACTCCCCCGGCCGCAGCCGCATGGATTGGACCCGACTGGTGCGCCCCCTGGCCTGGGGGGTGGCATTGCTGGTAGGCATCCAGTTTGCCGGCATGTTTCTGGATTGGGCACTGCTGGCGCGGGAAAGCGCCAACATCCGCCAGGAGATGCACGACTTGGCGGAACGCGCCCTGCCGGCCCACGCCGCCGTGGTGGATCCCGCCTGGCAGGTGACGGAACAGCTCCAGAACCTGCGTGCGGCCGCCGGAAAGCCCTCGCCCGACGCTCTGGTAGGGCTGCTGGGAAGATTCGGCCAGGTCTGGCCCGCCGTCGGCGCGCCCCGGATCAAGGCGCTGACCTTCGAAGCGGGCGCCCTCAGCGTGTCGCTTGCGGAAGCGAACGCGGAGTGGCTGGATGAGTTGAAGGTGGCGGCGGCGTCCAGGGGATTGGAGATCACCTCCGAAGACGACAAGGACAAAGGCGTTCGCCTGAACGTCAGGCCGACGGGGAAGACAGGGAAGGAAGCGCGCCATGGTCAATGAATGGATCGAACGGATACGTGGCCAGCTGGCCCTGCGTAGCCCCCGGGAGCGTCGGGTTCTCGCAGTGGGTGGACTGGCACTGCTGGTTCTCCTTGGCTACGGCGGCATCTATGAACCCGTGCGCCAAGCCAGAATGAAGCTGGCAGAACGTCTGCCCACCCAACGCGCCGAGCTGCGCCTGATGCGAGTCCAGGCAGTAGAGATCGAGCGCCTGCGCACCCATGTGGGTGCCGCCGGCAAGGGCACCCTGGAACAGCGGATCAAATCGTCGGCGGCGGCCTACAACCTGGGCGAGGCCTTTTCCCGGTTCACCGCACTGACGCCGGAGCAGATCCAGGTGGTCACCCAACCCCTGCCCACCGGCAGCTGGATCGATTGGCTGGCGGATCTGGAACGAAAAGGGGTGAGTGTGGTGCGCTGCCGCATCAGCGCCAGCGACCAGATGGGTCTGGCCAGCCTGGAACTCACCTTGACGGGAGGGCAGCGATGAAACGTCTGATGCGTGGAGGACTGTTGCTCCTGGTCCTGGTCGTCGCCTACCTGGTCATGCTCCCGGCAACCTGGCTGGATGCCCTGCTGCAGCGTGAGACCCGGGGTAGTTTCGCCATGACCGGCACCACAGGAACGCTATGGCGCGGCAAGGGTACCCTGCAGGCGCTCCTGCCCAGCGGCGAGGCGGTCACCCTGGCCCCGACCTCCTGGCACATCGCAGTCGGTGAACTACTGGCCTTGCGACTGCATATCACGCTGCGTTCGACCCAGAGCGGCAATCCCATCCTGGACGTCTCCCTGGCGCCGGGCAAGACCCGCATCCATGAAGCCAGGCTGGAATTGCCGGCGGCGCTGCTCGGGGTGCTGTCTCCCACGCTCCGTGCGGCAGCCTTGTCCGGCCAGATGTCGGTGCAGGTCAACGACGTGCGCCTCGATGACGGCCAAGCCACCGGCAAGGGCAGTGTCTTGTGGGCGGCGGCCAGTTCCGAACTCAGCAGTGTGCGTCCTCTCGGCATCTATCAGTTGGAATTGGACGGCCAGGGCGGCGGCCTGGACTTCCGCCTCACTACCATGGGCGGCGCCCTCAATCTGGCGGGATCCGGTCGCATGCAACCTGGCAAGAAGCCGGTCTATCAAATCACGGCCATTCCGATCGAAGCCAAGCGCCAGGAATTGGTGCCCCTATTGCGCATGTTGGGTCGTGAAGTCAGCCCCGGTAGCTATCAACTGACCATCGACCCGAATGTCCAGGCCGTATCCGGTTGATGTCCGCGCATCCTATTGCTGTATCACTCCAGAAATGGAGTAACCCGTTGGAACGGTCACGTTATCTGTACCATGGCCGCTCCGATTACGATCGTTCGTCTTCTCCGTCATTCAGTCTTACTTGAAAGGAAAACAAGCATGCGTAGGCTTAAATTTTTCGCCTTGGCTCTGGCCCTGATGCTTAATCACTCGGCCCATGCCCAGTTTGTCGTACCCGCCATTCCCTCGTTGACAGCGGGCCCCGGCGTCCTTAATCCGTATTTGCAATACCAACCGCTACCTGTGCTGGCCCCACCCTTGG
>JBFYRF010000303.1:0-7473 GCA_041302385.1 Anaerolineales bacterium
CTGGCCCAGCCGGCCGCGCTCCTGCTCGGCAATCTCATCTTCGAGTTTGCGGTACAGAGGCCGGGGGGATTCCAGTTGCTGGCCGGGGGGTAGCTCGCTCGGCGCCCAGCGGCCGCTGGCCTCGCCGGCGACGTACACCAGAGCCTGATGCTCGCGGGTCACCTCGGCAAACGTCTCGATCTGCAGGCTTCCCTGGAGCGGAGACCGGTAGCCGAGCGCGGCGTGAAGTCGCTCGCTGGTGAAGGGCAGGAAAGGCGACAGCAGCGTCTTGAGCGAATCAATGGCCCGCAGTGCCGTGTAGACAGTGGTGGCGGCTTCGAGGCGATCGGTCTTGATCACGCCGAACCAGGGGGCGCGGTCGAGGTAGCCGTTGACGGCGCGCGCCAGGGCAAGCGCCTCGTTCAGCGCCTCGCGCAGATGCACCGCCTCGATCAACTCACCGATGCGCCCGAAACCGGCATTCACCTGTTCAAGCAGTTCGAGGTCATAGGGCCGCATCTGGCCCGGCGCAGGCACCTGTCCCTCCCAATGCCTGTAGGCGAAGGAGAGCACACGGTTGGCCAGGTTGCCCCAGGTGGCGACGAGCTCATCGTTGTTGCGCCGCACGAATTCCTCCCACGAGAAATCGGTGTCGCGCGTTTCCGGCATCAGGCAGGTCACATAGTAGCGAATCGGGTCGGGGTCGAATCGCTGCAGAATATCCAGGAGCCAGATCGCCCAGTTGCGGCTCTTGCTGAACTTGGCCCCCTCGACATTCATAAACTCGTTGGCCGGGACATCGTACGGCAGGTTGAAGCGGCGACCGGCGTCGGCTTCGTCGAGACGCTCTGCGCCCAGCAGCTCGGCCTGCCAGATCACGGTGTGGAAGGGAATGTTGTCCTTGCCCAGGAAGTTGTAGATGCGCGCTTCGGGGGCGTACCACCAATCCTTCCAGGCCTCGGGCTGGCCGGTGTTGTGCGCCCACTCTACGGAGGCGGTCAGGTAGCCCATGACGGCCTCGAACCATACATACAGCGCCTTCTCCTGCCAGTCGGGCAGGGGAACGCGTATGCCCCACTCGATGTCGCGAGTGACCGGGCGTCCCTTCAGGCCTTCCCTGATGTAGCTGCGGGCGAAGTTAATGACCGTGGGGCGCCAGTGGTCGGCGTGCGAGTCCAGGTAGGCGAGCAAGCGCTCGCTGAAGGCCGGCAGGTCGAGGTAGAAGTGCTCGGTCTGGCGGATGACAGGCGCTTTGCCGTCGATCTTGCTGACCGGATTGCCCAGGTCGACTGCGTCCAGCAGCGAACCGCACTTGTCGCATTGATCGCCACGCGCCGCATCGAAGCCGCACACCGGGCAGGTCCCCTCGACGTAGCGGTCGGCCAGGAACCGCTGCTGGGACTCGGAGTACAGCTGGCGCTGGGTGTCGAGGTACAGGTAGCCATTGGCGTGCAGGCGCAAGAACAGGGTCTGCGCGATGCGGTGGTGGTTCTCGGTGTCAGTGTGGGTGAACAGGTCGAAGCTGATGCCGGTTGCCTGCAGGGCGTCCAGGAAGCGGTGGTGGTAGTGCTCGAACAAGGCGCGCGGCGACTGGCCGCGTTTGTCAGCCTCGACGGTGATCGGGGTGCCATGGGAATCGGACCCCGACACCATCAGCACGCGGTTGCCCTTCAGCCGGTGGTAGCGGGCAAAGATATCCGCCGGCAGATATGCACCGGCCAGATGCCCGACATGCAGGTCGCCATTGGCGTACGGCCAGGCGACGGAGACGTGGATTGTTTGGGTCATGCTGGACCTCGTTCTGCTGGTGGTCGGTAGGCCGTGCGCCCTCCGGCCGGGGTTGGGGATTGTAGCATGTCCATCCCTGCGGCCTGCAGAAAACAAAACGCCAGCCGGGGCTGGCGGAGAGTGCCGGGGCGCCGCAGGCAGGCGCTATCCGTCCGATGGACCCGATCCCATCGGCCCCGGCAGCTCCAGCATGGCCATCGAGAAGAAGGTGCGCACGCACTGTGCGTTCATGCTTGCTCCTTGGGTCTCATTATACATCGGCGAGTCAATCGCCTGGGCTGGGGAGCAGAGAATCGACCTTGGCGGCAAAGATGAAATCCGTCTCGCTCAGGCCGCCGATCTTGTGCGTCCACAGCGTCACCTGCACCCGTCCCCAACTCGTACACAGGTCCGGGTGATGGTTGACCGTCTCGGCCAACTCGCCCACCCGGTTGGTGAACGCCAAAGCCTGGCGGAAGTCCCTGAAGCGGAAGTCCTTGGCAAGGTGATGCCCGTCGACTACCTGCCAACCTCCACCGAGGCGTTGGGCCCAGGCGGTTAGCTCCTCACCCTGCATCGGCGGCATCCCGCCTCTGCAGGGGACACATTCCAGAGCAGCCAAGTCGGATGGCATGGGTCCCTCCTACAAACCATCCTGAGCCGCAGCCAGCGACCGCATGGCCCGTGGGCGGCCTAGCCTGGCCGAATTTCGTGCTGGGAGCGGATTCCTTCGATGACCTCTGCCGCCAGATCATACCGCTGCAGGGCAGGCATCAGGTAGATCCCCTGCACGCGCGGCGAGAGCGCGGCGGCGATCTCCAGTGCCAGCTGCACGCCGGTCGTGGCCGGGACCGACGCGGCCGCCATGCGCTGCAAGACGTGGTCGGGGAGATTCACGCCGGGAACCTCATGCTGCAGGAAGGCGGCATGCCGCTCGCTGACCAGCGGGAGAATCCCGGCCAGGATCGGGATCCGCAGCTCGCCGTAGGCTTGGACGTACGTCTCGAGGAAGCCAACCGCGGCGTGGGGATCGAACACCGGCTGGGTGAGGGCGAAGCCGGCGCCAGCGGCGATCTTCTTGTGCAGGGCGCGCATCTCGCGTGCGGGATCGGACGGAGTAAGGCTGAGGGCGCAGCCACAGAAGAAGGTGGTCGCTTCGCCCAGTTTTCCGCCGGCGTGGTCCAGGCCGGTGTTGAGGTTCTCTCGGATCAGGCGAATCAGGCCGGAGGGGACCAGGTCGACGTTGTTCATGGCGCTGGGGAAATCGCCGATCGAAGTCGGATCGCCCATCACAATCATCACATTGCGGATACCGAGGGCGTGGACGGCGAGCAAGTCCCCCTGGATGCGCAGCAGGTTTCGGCCGCGCGTGGGGAAGTGCAGGATCGCTTCGCAGCCCACCTGCTGCTGGATGAGATAGCTGACCGCCCAGGGGCTCATCCGCAGCCGGGCCATTGGGCTGTCGGCGACGGTGAGCGTATCGGCGCCGCTCTCGGCAAGCAGATGGGCGGCAGCCAGGATCTTCTGAGTGGAGAAGCCGCGCGGCGGGTCGAGCTCGGCGGCGATGACGAAATGGCCGGCGTCCAGGGCAGTGGCGAGAGCGGTCGGGCCTTCTTCGGGCAGAGGCTCCTCAACCGGCGCTGGGAAGGGCAGCGACCAGGCCGGCGCCGGCCGAGGGGGGGCATCGACTGCCCGGCGCATCGCCGCCAGGTGGTCAGGCGTTGTCCCACAGCAGCCGCCGATAAGCTGCACGCCTGCCTGCCGGAAGGGGGGGACGTAGCCGGCGAAGTAGTCCGGCGTGGCCGGGTACAGAATCCTGCCGCCGGATCGCTCAGGCCAGCCGGCGTTGGGCATGGCCAGCAGGCGCGCCTGCGGGGCGGCCTTGTGCATCTGCTGGACGACGCGCAACAACTGCGACGGCCCCTCGGAGCAGTTGGCGCCCAACAGATCCGCGCCGGCGTTGGGGAGTATGGCCGCGGCCTGCTCGGGAGTGTCGCCCAGCAGGGTGCGATCGTCGCGGGTGAAGGTCAGGCTGGCAGCGACCGGCAGGCTGCAGACGGCGTGGGCAACCTCGATCCCCAGGCACAACTCCCGCAGATCGGTGAAGGTTTCGAAGAACAGCAGATCGATCCCACCTTCGACCAGCGCCTCGATCTGGCGGCGGAAGGCGTCGGCGGCGGTCTCAGCCTTCACCCGGCCGTACGGCGCAAGCCGCACGCCGAGCGGGCCGATGCTGCCCGCCACCCAGATACCTCGCCCTGACTCCCGGACAGCCTGACGCGCCAGGTGGGCGCCGGCAGCGTTGATCGATGCCAATTGCTCTTGGAGACCGAACGTGGCGAGCTTGAAGGCGTTCGCCCCGAAGGTGTTGGTTTCGAGCAAGTCGCAGCCGGCGGAGGCGTACGCCTGGTGGATCTCGAAGACCCATTCGGGACGCTGCAGGTTCAGGGCGTCGAGGCAGGTATGGCGCTCAGCGCCGCGCGTGTGCAGCAGCGTGCCCATCGCCCCGTCGGCGAGGATCACCCTGCCCTGCTCGAAAGCAGGCAGGATCGGCCCTGGGTCCGACATGGCAACCCTCCTGGCTTGGCGCTGTTTCAAAATGGAGCTTAGTCGGGTCGATCCGGCCTGCCCTCACCGCAAGGACAGATGGATGCCATTCTGCCGCACGGCGCGATGGGAGTCAATGGTTGCCCGGCATGAGCGTGAGCACCAGGGCAGCTCATCCGCTAGCTGGGTATGGCTCGAGAGTGCCTGCGGCCTGGTCGAGGCGGAATGAGAGGGGAGGCAGAGACGGCGCACAAGACGTCACGTTGACCCGGGGGTCCGGCACATCCAGGGACACGTGAGCCGATGAGGGGAGGGCCGCCCTTTCGGCTGGCGGCTGGCGGTCAATCCATCTTGCCTATCGCCAGTCCCAGCTGATGCTCCACCGATGCCTGCGGCCTGCAGGCAGATTCGCATCAGGAAGTTTGTGCCCCCAGGCACAAGCCACAGGGGTACGTGCCAACCGAACCGCATGCGCCGAGGCGCGCACAATGCGGAGAGGAGGAGGTCGGAGGGCCGCAAGCCTGGTCGCCGGATTCCCAGGGGCTGGTCCTGCCTCCCGCTGTGGCGGCCGGTGCGTCGCAGGACGTGTCCGGCCCCCGAACCCAAGCGGGCGGGTTTGACCGCAGACTGCGCTTGTGCTAGTCTGGAGCCGTTCTATGCGGACTGGATCGTAGCGCTGCTGGAAGGAGCCGAGTCGAAGGTGCACCCGCACCTTCAGCACGGCTCTTTTTGGCGGGGCGCCCGCACGGAACGCCAAGGAGGAGCAGATGTCGGAGGAACGGCGCACGGGGACGGTGAAGTGGTTCAGCCGGGTGAAGGGCTACGGGTTCATCACTCCCGAAGGAGAGGAGAAGGAGATCTTCGTTCACTTCAGCGGAATCGAGGGCGAGGGCTTTCGAAACCTTGAGGAGGGTGAACGCGTTTCCTTCGTTGTCGAGGACACGCCCAAGGGACCGCAGGCGGCACAGGTCCGCCCGCTTCCCCCGGAAGACACTGAGCCCGCGGCCGCCTGATGGCTGGGCGACTGCTACAATAGCCGCGTGGGGACGCTGTATCTCGTAGCCACGCCGATTGGGAATCTGGAAGACATGACGCTGCGTGGGCTGCGCCTGCTGTCGCAGGTCAGCCTGATCGCGGCCGAGGATACGCGCCGGACACGTCAGCTGCTCACGCATTTCCAGATTGCCACCCCGCTGATCAGCTACCATGAGCACAACAAGCAGGCGCGGCGGACGCCAATCCTGAAGGCGCTCGACCAGGGCGACGTGGCGCTGGTGTCCGATGCCGGCACGCCACTGATCTCCGATCCGGGGCATGAACTGGTGCAGGCGGTGCTGGCGGCCGGCCATGCCGTTCACCCGATCCCGGGTGCATCGGCAGTGATCAGTGCGCTGGTTGTCTCCGGTCTTCCAACCGACAGCTTCAGCTTCGTCGGATATCCCCCGCGCCGTGCCAGCGAGCGGCAGCGCTGGTTGCGCGATCTCGCCGTCGAGCCGCGCACGCTGGTGCTGTTCGAGGCGCCGCATCGCCTGCGTGCCTGCCTGCAGGATCTGCGGCAGGCGCTGGGCGGCGACCGGCCGGCCGCCGTCTGCCGCGAACTGACCAAGCTGCACGAGGAAGTGCTGCGCGGCAGCCTGGACTCGCTCGAGCGGCACTTTGCTCAAGACGAGCCGCGTGGCGAATGCACGCTGGTCATTTCCGGTGCACCGCCAGCGCAGACCGTGTGGGATGAGGCCCGCGTGGGGCAGGCGATTGAGCGGCTGCGCCGAGAGGGTCTGACCGCCTCGCAGGCGGCTCGGGCAGTTGCGGAGGAGAGCGGCCTGCCTCGCCAGGAGGTCTACCGGATGGCGCTGGAGGCGCGATGAACCTCGACGACCTGGAACGCTTTGGCCGGCTCGATCCGGCGGGGATGCAAGCCCACATCGATGGCCTGCCGGGACAGCTGGCGTCCGCTTGGGAGATGGGACGGTCGCTCGCGCTTTCGACGGGAGAACCCCCGCGCCAGGCCGTGCTGGCCGGGATGGGCGGTTCGGCCATCGGGGCGGACCTGGCTGCGGCCTACGCCGCGCAACTGGCTCCGATCCCGATCGTCGTCTGGCGCGACTATGGCCTGCCGGCATGGGCGCGCGGTCCCGAGACGCTCGTCGTCGTGTCTTCCCATTCGGGGAACACAGAAGAGACCCTGACTGCCTACGATGCTGCCCGCGCCGCGCAGGCACGACTGCTGGCGATCACCACCGGCGGTGAGCTGGCGCGCCGCGCTTCAGCCGACGGGGTGGACGTGTGGCGCTTCGAGCACCGGGGTCAGCCCCGAGCGGCGGTGGGATTCTCCTGTGCGCTGTCGCTGGCGGCGCTGCATCGACTGGGCGTGCTGGCGGATCCGGCAGCTGAACTGGCCGATACGGTCGCCGCAATGCGAGCGCAGCAATCGAATCTGCATGCGGAGGTTCCGGCCGCCGCCAACCCGGCCAAGCGCATGGCCGGGCAGTTTGTCGACCGCTGGCCGGTCGTGCTGGGCTCTGGCCTGCTCGCCCCAGTTGCCCGTCGCTGGCGCACCCAACTGGCGGAGATCGCCAAGTCGGTCGGCCAATTCGAAGTGCTGCCCGAAGCCGATCACAACATGCTGGCCGGCGTGCTGCATCCCGAGGCGTTGATCACCCAGGCCATGGTGCTGGTGCTGCGCTCCGCTCTGGATCACCCGCGCAACGTGCTCCGGGCGGAGGCGACGCGCCAGATCTTGATGGTTGAAGGCTTCAACACCGACATCTTCGACGGCAGGGGATCCTCGCCCATGGCGCATCAGTGGACGGCGCTGCACTTCGGTGACTACGTCGCCTACTACCTGGCGATGGCCTACGGTGTCGACCCCACGCCGATCCCGGCCATTGAGAGCCTGAAGCAGCGTCTGGCGGACGTGGCGGGCGACTGAGCGACAGACGGCGAGCATCGTCGCGGTCGACTACCCAGCAGATCATCCTACAACCCGAACCTGGCACCCGTCAGAGGGACGCCCCGGTCTGCCGCCGCCACTGTCGCCTGAACGGTACAGCCCGGCTTGTCGGCCGGAGATGGACCGGTCGCCATCAGTGGCGCCGCCGGCTGAAGGGCGGGGATGGCGGGAACATCCGGTGGGTATAATGCCGGCGTGCGCCAGGGCTCAAGCCGCTTACTGTTGTCGGT
>JBFYRF010000314.1:0-13338 GCA_041302385.1 Anaerolineales bacterium
GGAAGATCGACCCGCCGCCCCAGGAGCTTTCGGAGATCCCCTGGCTTGTCGCCTTCGCCGCGCGCGAAGGCCTGGGCATTGCACCCGGCAAGTCCTCGCTGGAGATGCTGCGACGCGCAATTAACTCCAGCTCGCTCGATGAGAGAATCGCCGGCCTCGAGCTGGCGGGATGGGTTGGGCATGGTGAGTTTGGGCTGGAGATCGAGCGCGCCCTGAATTCCAGCGACCAGCACTTTCGGGATGCCGCCTACGAGGCGCTCTGGCGCCAGACCGCCCCGGGCAGCTTTGTGTCTGACGAGGTTCCGTCCCCCTCCTGACCGGGAACCTCGGCCAGATCTAGCTCTCTTCCCCGTCCTTCTCCAGCAGCCCGCTGAGACGCGCCTGCACCTGGGCGGGCGTCAGGTCGCGGATAGAGACCAGTTTGTCCAACCCTTTCTCGCCGGCGACCACTTCAATCCGGTTGCGCCGTACGTGCAGCGCCTTGGAAAGGAAGGACAGCAGTTCTTCGTTGGCCTTGCCTTCGACCGGAGGCGCAGCCACGCGGATGCGGATCGTTCCATCCTCCAGCACCCCGGCGACTTCTGTCCGCCGGGCGCGCGGCGTCACCCGGATCGTGAGCGCCGTGCCGCTGACGCCGCTGTGCAACCTGTACTTCCGCATCCACCCTCCGCTCAGCTTGCCAGGAGACGAAGCAGGACTTGCTCCGTGACCTGAACGAGCAGCAGCAGCACAATCGGGCTCAAGTCCCAGCTACCGGTCCGCGGCAGGATCCGCCGAATCGGCGCCAGCATCGGCTCGACCAGGCTGTCCAGCACTCGCCGCACGGGATGATAGACGTCCAGCACGAAATGCACAAGGATATCTACGAACACCAGCAGCGTGAGCAGGCTGGCAGCAACCCGGACGATATCCGCCGCACCTAGCATCCGCACTTTCCTTCCGGCTCGACGCGCGCCGCGATCCTCATCCTTCCCCCTCAGGCAGTCTCCCCAAAGATTGCCCGGCCGATCCGCACGATGGTCGCGCCTTCCTCGATCGCCACCTCGAAGTCATCGGTCATTCCCATCGAGAGCTCAGTCCAGCGTCCGACATCGCTCCCGGTCAGCTGCTTGGCCAACTCGGCCAGCCGGCGAAAGACCGGCCGAACCGCCTCCGGATCGTCGACCAGCGGCGCCATCGTCATCAGTCCGAGCACCTCCAGCCCCGCCAGCCCGGCGGCCTGGACCAGCTCGCGGCTCGCCTCGGGCCAGGCCTCCGGCCGCGCGAGATCCCACCCCTCCTTCGACGGCTCCCCCGAGACGTTGCACTCCAGCAGCGAGCGCAGGCGAACCTGAGCCGCAGCCGCAAAGTGATCGAGACGCGTCGCCAGCTTGAGCCGATCGACCGAGTGAATCAAGTCGAACGGCCCGATGACGGCCTGCGCCTTCCGGCTCTGCACATGGCCGATCATGTGCCAGCGGACCCCCTGGAGATCCTGAAGAGCGTCAACCTTCGGCAACGCCTCCTCGAGTCGGTTCTCGCCGAAATCCCTGGCCCCCGCCTGGTAGGCGCTGCGGATCGCTTCCAGGCTGCGCCCCTTGGTCACCGCGACCAGCCGCACCTGGCCGCTTGTCCGCCTGCTGCGCTGACATGCGCCATCGATACGCTGGCGCACCTGGTCCAGCCGACTCCAGAGTTCCCGCTGTTCAGCCGTTGCGCTCATCTTCGATCACCGGAGAGCGACGACGGCGCCGAACCGCCCGGTGCGGCCGGCTTCGCCACGGTGCGAGAACCAGTCCGAGAGGTTGCAGGCTGTGCACAATCCGGCGTCCTCGATCTGCTCCACGCCCTCTGCCTCGAGCAGCGCCCGGTTGGCCGATAGAAGGTCCAGCCGCAGGCTGCCGTTGTGCCGCGTCAGATGCCGGTCGCTCTCGGCGCCGAACGCCGCCCGGAATTGCAGCTCAACGTCTGCCCCGATGACGTAGTGGTCCGCGCCGATCGCCGGGCCGAGCGCCGCCCGGAGCGCGCCCGGCCGGCTTCCCAGGTGAGTCGCCATCGCCTGCACAGCATGGGCTGCAGTCTTGCGCACGGTCCCCAGCCATCCGGCATGTGCCAGCCCAACGGCAGGGACCTCGGGATCGAAGAGCAGAATCGGCACGCAGTCGGCAAAGCGCATCAGCAGCGTGACCTGCCTCGAGCGCGTGATCATGGCATCCGCCTGAACCAGCGGGGCAGCCCCGCGCGGTTCGGTCACCACGACGACATCGCTCGAATGGGTCTGCCAGACCTCGTGCAAGCTGGCCTCCGGCCGGTCGATTGCGCGCAGCAGGCGTGCCCGATTGCCCTGCACATTCTCCGGCGAATCCCCGACCGTGCTGCCCAGGTTGAGGGAATGCCAGGGGGCCGGACTGAGGCCGCCAAGCCGCGTGAAGACGCCATGGATCAGGCGGGGATTGGACAGACTGTCGAATTCGAGGGAACGAAGCTCGCCGCTCTGCCGGAAGGGCATGCCGGCTAGTCTACCACGGCAGGCTCCACCGGAGGATTCGGTATCTCGTTGTCACGACCGCTGAGCTTGGTCACGAGCTCACCCCGCGCCTCCGCCATCGCTTCCTCGGCGTTCGGGTAAGCCAGCCAGACGCAGCTGATGCCGAACAGCAGACCGGTGAGTGTCCGCAGCAGCGGCGTGCTCTCCCGCACTGCGAGGGGATAGCCGGGAAAGGCAGATACGAGCTGCGAGAGTCCATCCAAGGCGAGCGGAACGATGCCCACCAGCACCCACACCGGCATCGACGGTGGCCGCAGCCGCCTGCGGACGAATGCGAATCCCATGCCCGCCGCGAGGATGCCGATGTAGATCGCGATGTCGCGCTGGCAGAAGGCGACCTTGTAGCCAACCTGCTCATTTCCCACAAAACGCTTGGCGGCCAGATAGTCCCATTCATCCAGCCCGGTTGCCTCTCCGTAGCTGGTGACCGGCAGACCCGCCGCCGCGCGCGGGTAGGCTGCCTGCTCGCCGAACAGGAACCATGAGCGAAAGGCGAGTTGATGGCACAGCGGCGAATACACGCGGTAGATCGCCGCGGCCGGGCCGGTCGCACCCGCATTCATCAAGACCGGCGCCAGGAAGGGGAGCCCGACAAACAGAAACACGACCAGGTTGAAGACCAGCAGCCAGTGCCGGGTGAACGACAGGATCGCACGGTTGACGCCAAGCGCCATGCGCCGCTCGAGGCTGGAGCGCGGTGGCTTCTGACGCACACCGGCCTCGGCCGCCGCCAGTGTCACTCGCAGATCGGTCTGGCTGATGGGCGCCCGAAGCGTGTAGGGTCCAACCAGAACCACCGGGATGCTCTCGGCGTACTTCAGGTGCAGCGCAGGCTCGGACTCGATGTTCACTTCCACGAGTTGGTGTGGATGCTCGAGCTGCATCTGCTCGAGCGCTGTCCGGACCTCGTCACACAAATGGCATTCGGGACGCGTGTACAGGACGACTCGCATCAAGGCTGCAACCCCATGTCCGTCAGATAGCCCGCCAACTGCCGCTCGGACATCACGCCGACATGCACCGCCGACACCTGGCCCTCCCGGTCGATCCAGTAGCTGGTCGGATAGCCCACCACCCGGTACAGCCGTTGCACGACTGCCCCGGGATCGAGCAACAGCGGAAAGGTCAGGCCAAGCTCATCTTGAAAGGCCTGCACGTCCGCTGCCGGCTCATCGAAGTCAACCGCCAGAACCTGCAGCCCTTGCGAGCCAAAGGTCCGCTGTGCCTGGTCGAAATATGGCATCTCCAACTTGCACGGACCGCACCAGGTCGCCCAGAAGTTGAGCAGCACCACCTGACCCCGATAGTCAGAAAGGGCGACAGGGTGGCCATCCAGTGATTGCAGCGTGAAGTCGGGCGCAGCAGCCCCAACGACCGGCGCCGGAGCCAGCCCGGGCGGCGGCCCCACCGAGGCCGAGGCGGACGGCGCCTTGGACGGAAATCCGAGGAAGACCACCAGCCCGATGCCAAAGCCGAACAAGAGGGCACTGGCCAGGAGCAGCCAGGGAGCGGCGATGCGGGGGCGCACTCAGCGCCCCTACAATCCGAGATCCACGAAGAAGCCGAAGCGGGCCAGCCGCTCAAGCGTCCCGGTCAGTAGCATCACGCCGACGACCACCATCAAGGCACCGGTGACAAAGGAGGCGTAGCGGACGAGGTTGGCATGCCGCCGCATCAGCTCGGCCACCCGGCCGACGCCCAGCGCCGCCATCAAGAACGGGATTGCCAGGCCGATCGAGTAGGCGGTGAGCATCAGGACTCCCTGGCCGAGCGCCGCCGAGCTCAGGGCGAGGGTCAACACCGCCCCTAGCACTGGGCCGACGCAGGGCGCCCACCCGGCGGAGAAGAACACGCCCATCATGGCCGACGAGAGATAGCCAAAGCGCCGATCCGGGGCGACCTGTCGGCGCGTATCGTAGTCGAGGAAGGGAATGTGGATCACGCCCATCGTGTGCAGGCCGAAGAGCACCACCACCAAGCCGCCGATGCGCGCCAGCCAGATGCGGAAGTCATACAGGAAGGCGCCGGCCAACGAGGCGGCCGCGCCCAACAGCACGAAGACCACGCTGAACCCCAACACGAAGGCCACACCATGCGAGAATGTCGTCCAGCGGTTGCGGGCAACGACGCCCTCCGGCGAGATCGACACGCCGCCCAGGTAGCCGACATACGCCGGAACCAGCGCCAGCACGCACGGCGAGAGGAAGGATGCCAGGCCGGCCAGCAAGGCCAGGCCGATGGTCACTTCGGATGGATCCATGCTGTCTCCCAGGGGCCGGCGTCTGCCGGCCCCATTCTACCTTCCCTGGCCGACTGTGGGCATCTGCCCCTATGGACGCCGCTGGACCGGTCCGTCTTCCGAGCCGGATGGGTCTCTTAGCGAAGCTTAAGGCCGCGCAGCCGGAGGCTGTTGCTCACCACGAACACCGAGCTGAATGCCATCGCGCCGGCGGCCAGGATGGGACTCATCAACCCCAATGCGGCGGCCGGGATCAGCAGCACATTGTAGATGAACGCCCAGAACAGATTCTGGCGAATCGTGCGCAGCGTGCCCCGCGAGATCAGGATCGCTCGCGGCACTCCCTGCAGGCTGCCGCCGATCAAGGTGACCGGCGCCGAGGCGATCGCCACATCGGTTCCGGTGCCGATGGCGATCCCGACCTCGGCCTGGGCCAGCGCCGGGGCATCGTTGATGCCGTCCCCGACCATGGCCACGCTCACGCCCTCCGCCTGCAGCCGGCGGACCTGGTCCACCTTCTGCGCCGGCAGTACTTCGGCCACCACGCGCTCGATCCCCGCCAGCCGCCCAACCGCTTCGGCCGTCGCACGGTTGTCGCCGGTGAGCATCGTCACGCTGACCCCCAGCTGGTGCAACGCGCTCACTGCCTCCACCGCCCCATCCTTCAGCGTGTCAGCAATTCCGATCACCCCCAGCAGCTGGCCGTCGGCCGCCACACCCACGCTTGTCTTGGCCTCGGCATGAAGCCTTTCGAAGCTGGCGCCCAGCGCGCCTTCCGCAATTCCTGCCTCCACCAACCAGCGTCGGGCACCGACAAGCACTTCATGCCCTCCGATCTCGGTCCTCACGCCGCCGCCCACTACCGCCTCGAAGCGGTCGGGCGGCGTCAGCGCCAGGCCTTCCGCCCTGGCGGCGGCCACAATCGCCTCGCCCAATGGATGCTCCGACGAAAGTTCGGCCGACCCGGCGAGCTGCAGCAGGCGCTCCCGCGTGCCGGCTTCCCCGGAGAGCTCGACGTCGGTCACGCTCGGCTGCCCGCGCGTCAGCGTGCCCGTCTTGTCCAGGACGACCGCATCCACCTTGCCTGCGCGTTCCAGGGCTTCGCTCGACTTGAACAGGATGCCGTAGCCGGCAGCCCGGCCGGTGCCCACCATGACCGCCGTCGGCGTTGCCAGGCCCAGGGCACATGGACAGGCCACCACCAGGACGGCAATGCTGTTCATCAGCGCGCGCGTGAAGGCGCTTGAGTCCCCTGCTGGAGCCGCGAACCACCAGGCGAGGAACGTCAGCAAGGCGATCAAGAGCACCGCCGGCACGAAGACCGCCGACACCCTGTCTGCCAGGCGCTGAACGGGCGCCTTGCTGGCCTGTGCCTCTTCCACCAGGCGGACGATCTGCGCCAGGGCGGTGTCCTTCCCCACGCGCGTCGCTTCGAAGCGAAAAGCCCCGGAGCGATTGAGCGTCGCACCGATCACCGCGACCCCGGCCGCCTTGTCCACCGGCATCGCTTCGCCAGTGAGCATCGACTCGTCAACCGACGAGCGGCCCTCGATGACCACGCCATCGACCGGGATCTTCTCCCCGGGTCGGACCGACAGCACGTCCCCGACCACAACCAGGGCGACATCGATCTCCACCTCGGCGCCCTGCCGAACGACGCGCGCCCGGGGCGGCTGCAGGCTGATCAGCTTACGGATGGCCTCGCTGGTTCTCCCTTTCGCACGCGCTTCGAGGTACTTGCCAAGCCGGATCAGCGTGATGATCACCGCACCGGTCTCGAAGTACACATGGCCTTCGGCGAAGCCGAACATGATCAGCAGTGAGTACAGGTAGGCCGCCGAGGAACCCATGGCGATCAGCACGTCCATGTTCGCCGAACGGTTGCGCAGCGCCTTGTAGGCACCCACGTAGTACGAAGCACCGACGTAGAACTGGACCGGTGTGGCGAGCAGCAAGAGCAGCCAGTTGTAGGCGGGTGAGTGTGCGATGGCATGTGGCACCAGGCCGAGATCGCGCCCCATCGAAAGCAGCAGCAATGGAACGGTGAAGGCCACGCCGATCAACAGGAGCTTGCGCTGGTGCGCCAACTCCGCCGTTCGAGCCTGTTGCTCGACATCCTCGACCGCGCCCTCGGCCTCGAGAATCTCGAAACCCGCACTGCGCGCGGCCTGACGCAGCTCGGTCTGGCTGATGATGGTCGGGACGTACTTGACCGAGGCCCGCTCGCTCGTCAAATTGACGGTGACGGCCTCCACACCCGCCAGCCCGGCCAGTGTTCGCTCGAGGCGACGGGCGTCGTTATCGTCCGCCAGTCGGCGGAGCAACAGCGTCGCCTCTCCCAGCGCAACGTCGTATCCAGCGGAGCGGATACGGGCAATGAGCGCACGGCCATCGGTGCGCGCCGGATCGAATTCCACGCTGGCGCGCTCGGAAGCCAGGTTGACCTGGACGCTCGAGACACCGTCAACCCGTTTGAGGTTGCGCTCAACGGTTGACACACAGTTGGCGCAGGTCATGCCAAGCACCGGCAGCGTCAGGTGGCGGACTTCGCTCATCGCCTGCTCCGTCCGGTCGGATTACCCGGCGACCGGGTAGTTGATCTCGGCTAGCAGGGCTCGGATGGCAGCGTCGGTTGCCGGCGCCTCGAACTCCACTTGGACTTCCTTGCGCTCCTGCGAAGCCTCGACGCGAGCTACGCCGCCGAGCTGCGCCAGCTCCGACTGGATGGTGTGGACGCAGTGGCCGCACGAGATGTTGGGGACTGAGTACGTAGTGGTATTCATCGAGCTTCCTCCGGTTGTCAGACCTTGGTTGCCATTTCGTAGACCTCGCGGATCTCACCCAGGACGCGCTCACGCTCGTCGGCGTCGTCGCCGCGCACGGCCGAGGTCAAACATGTGCGCAGGTGGTCATCCAGAACATTGGTGGTGATCTTGTTCAGCGCCCCCTGGACGGCCTGGATTTGGCGGATCAGGTCGATGCAGTAGGCATCCGCTTCCACCATGCGTTCGATCCCACGGATGTGGCCCTCGACGGACTTGAGCCGCTGCAGTGTGTCCTGCTTGTCCATGGCCGCCTCCGAGCCCCCCCCGGTGGGGGTGGGTACACATAGTCTACTACTTCGGTCCGAGATGTCAAGACCTGGGGTACGTTGACGACCGGCGGATCGCCGACCTCTCTCACGACCCCGCCATGCAGGTGTGACAGCCGGCAGGTATGCGCCCGCGTACTCGCCCGCCCGGTTGGACGTTCCAGATTGCGCTCTGACCGCCGGCGAGCCGCACTTCGCCCGCGTTGAGGCGTGCCCGCTGAGGACTCAGCAGCTTCAGCCTCCCCTCCCTTACGCAGTCGGAGTTAGGTCCGCTCAGTAGGCAGCTCGGGAACGCGAGGATTCCCCGGGTGGGGGGCGCATCCCGGTCCTGCGGTTGACGAACTCTTTGCAGGCAGCGCCGCCGCTTCGAGAATTCGCGGGTCTTTCCGATAACTCGGCCCGTCCCAGCCTTCGGACCTGGCCCGGATTGGCTGGATCGATGGAGATCGGTGTGCCGCTCGGCTAGTGGTCCACCGGGCACCCGGTCAGGCAGGAAGTGAGGCGGGTGGGCCAAGACCTCCCCCTCCACAGCAGAGGTCGGCCCTCCCCATCGCCCAGAGCAGCTTCAAAGGCGCCGTGACGAGGAGAGCCGCGTGGGTCAAGGGATCTTGACGGGTCATCCACAAGGGCGAGCCTTCGCTCGCTGCGTCCAGCCTCCTTGGCGCCAACCCAGGCCGCGCAGCAACACCCCCCGAGCAGGGAGGCGCCGACGAGCGAGCCGCCTTGAGCAGGCACTCCAGGCAAGTCAGCAGATGACTGAGGTCCCGCTCTTGCGCAAGGCGCTCCGATGCCTGCCCGACGTGCTTCCCTCTGCCCTGTCCGCGATGCACACCGTCCGATTGGGGCGCCGGAGGGGGCCACGGAGCCTGCTACCGGCGATCGCAACCTGGCGCCAGATCCTCGTTCAGCACGCAGCTGTGCGCACCACCCGCAAATGAGGCAGTTCTCCCTTGACCGAGGAATGCCGGTGCCGGCTGCATGTCGGCTGTCGATCTCGCGCCAGGTGGGAGCGGCCAGCGCGCAGTCGAGCGCACGTTGCGGGTCATTTGTCCCGCGCTTCAGCGCTTGGCGTGAGACCTGCCAGGTCGGGAATCGGTTCTCGGGCGGTTAGCGCGCCGATTTTCCTGCGAGCCCCTCACGCCGACTCGAGGCGTGCTCTCGCCGCAGATCAGGAGCGGGTTGCATCTGCTGCCCGCTGCCGTAGCTGCGCCCGCAGCGCCAGGATGTCGTGCGGGACGAAGAACAGTGCACCCAGATACAGGAGGAAGCACAGCAGCCACGACCCGATGCAGATCACCAGGATCGAGGTCTCCAGATCGGTGGCATCAGCCAGGATCCCCGCCAGCAGCGGCGCCAGCGCCGCGCCGCTGTTCTCCACGAAGTACTCCAGGGACATCGTCGTGCTGCGCACCTCGGGCAGGGTCACATCGTAGATTGTCGAGAGCACATTCGGCGAAGACATCGGCATGAACACGGCCGTCAGGCACATCAGGATGAAGAACTGCGTGCGATCCTCCACCGGCGTTCGAATGGCCAACCACAGGAAGACCGCGCCGAGCAGAACACCCGCGGTCGACACCAGCACCCTCCCATTGAGCGTGCGACGGAAGAGCGCGTCTCCCAACGCCCCGCCCAGGAAGTAACCTCCGGCAAGGATCACGATCACCGGCGCCATGGTCAACAGCACCGAGTCGTTATCGTAGCCACGCTCGCGGATCAGGTATCCAAAGAAGAAGAACGTGATCACGTTCCACGGAAAGACGCCGGCAAATCCCTGGGCGAAGATAAACCACATTGAGGGCTTCATCACCGCCAGCTTGGCTTCGGCCCAGGAGAAACGGAACTGCTGCAGCTCCTCGACACCTTGCAGCTCGGGCTCGGCGCGACCGCGCGGCATCTCGCGCACCCCAAAGAAGATCACCCCAGCCAGGATCAGCCCCAAAGACCCGGTCACGTAGAACACCGAGCGCCATCCGCCGATCAGGGGCGCGATCATCAGCGCCAGCACCATCCCCACCAGGAACCCAAGCGGCTGCGCCACCTGCAGCAGGCCGTACACCCGGCCGCGCAACCCCGGTGGGAAGTAGTCGGCGACCAGCGAGTACAGCCCGGGATACGACGAGTCGTCGACCCCCGTCGAGGCACGCGTGGCCAGGAATGCAGGGTAGGTCGGCGCAATGGCGCTCAACCAGGTCGTGGCGCCCCAGATGAACGAGGCCAGCGCCAGCAGCTTCGCCCGAGCGTAGCGATCGTACAGGTATCCCCAGACAGGATAGAGCAGCGTTGCCACGACCAGCGCCCCGCTGTTGATCAGCCCCCACTGCGAGTCCCGAATGGAGAACTCGTCCATAATCGGAACCTGCATCGAGCCGATCATCAGGCGATCCGTCTGGTGCAGCAGCATGAAGACGAAGAACACCGCGATGACGAACCAGCGATACCGATCGGACGACCTCATGCGCCGACCTCCTCGGAAGCTATGCTCGTTTGGGGCCTGACCCAGGGGTGTGGCCTGACTCGGCCGCGCCCGGATCCTGCAATAGGGAAACCGCATGCGGCAGAGCAGACTCGATCGCCGCCAGGTTCTCCAGCGCGGCGTTCGGGCTCCCCGGCAGGTTGACGATCAGACAGCTGCCCCGGATCCCGGCCACCGCCCGCGACAGCATCGCATGCGGCGTGCTGCGCAGGCCAGCGGCGCGCATCGCCTCGGCCAGACCCGGCGCCAGCCGGTCGACGACGCGCTGCGTGGCCTCCGGCGTCCGATCCCGCTCAGCAAATCCAGTCCCCCCCGTCGTCAGGAGCAGGTCCACCTCGCCGCCATCCGCCCAGGTCATCAGGACCTGCTCGATGCGATCCTGCGCATCAGGGACGATCGCCTGGTTCACCACCAACCAGCCCAGCGCCTGCAAGCGCTCGACGAGCCGGGGTCCGCTGGCGTCCGGCCGTTCGCCGGCAAAGGACCGGTCGGAAACGGTGAGGACAGAGGCTCTCATTGCAGTTCCTTGCCCATCAGGAAGACGTCCATCGCCTGCCATCCCAGCTCGCGGTAGAACTCCACCGCCTGCTCCCCTTCCGGTGCGACCAGCAGGTAGCACTTCAGGCAGCCGTGTTTGCGCAGGCGGTCTTCGATCTCCGCCATCAGCCGACGCCCCAGTCCCTGGCGCCGATGCGCCGCCTCGACGGCCAGGTGATAGACCAGCCCACGGCGGCCATCATAGCCGCCAACGACCGTCCCCACAACCTCGCCCTCGGCGACCGCCAGCACGAACAGATCGGGGCCGTGTTCTAGCTTCTTGCGGATTTCCTCGGCCTGGTCAGAGCGCGACAGCTGCACGCCGGGGCCGCATCGCTGCCACAGCGCCACGACCGCCGGATAGTCCTCGGGGTGCCGGTAGTCACGCAGCTCGATCATGGTCGTTGCGCCTGGCTTGCGTTTTGGGTAACCTGGAAGCACGCCGAAGCAGGAACCGGGAGGCGCTTCGGGGCTGGCGTTACTCCGCCTCCGCGCCGACGACCCGCTTCCACTCGCCGTGAACGCCGTCTTCGGTCACACCGAAGTACAGGCGAATCCCCTCCGGCGTGCGCTGGGCCAGGTCAAAGCGCCGGCCCCGGCCTCTGCGCTGGTCCCCCAGTGCGCCCAGGTCGCCACTCCACTGGATCTCAGACGACGGGTCCTGCGGCAGCTTCTCGAAGCGGGTGATCGCGTAGTGCCAGAGCCGCCGGGCAGAGGCGACGCTGACATTCTTGACCACATTCGAGTTGCGCAGGTCACGCACAGTGTAGTAGCGCACCCCCTGACGTTCCTCAAACCCGACCACTTCGACGCCGGTGCGGGGTGGTGTCACTTCGCCAGAGGGCTCCATGGCCTGCCGGGCTTCCTCGGCCTCGGCCGGGGTCGTGGGCGCTGGGCCGGCGCCGCGCAGGACCAGCTGCACGATCTCGTCCCGCACTGCCACGCCCGTGTCCACTTCTTCGCGCACGTACACCTTGTTGTCGTCGACGGCGTACGGCGGCTCGGGCCCACGCGGGATCAGCACGCGCAGAACGGTCTTCCCGCGCGTCTCCTGCAGGTCCACCTCACACGCCAGCGGCGGCGTGATGTGCTTGGCAATCTCCTGCTCGATGACCTGCACCGCCTGTTTCGGGTTCTGCACGCCGATGGGTGGTTCCTGTGGATCGGCCGAGAGGCCGACGTACAGCGTTCCCCCGTTGGTGTTGGCCAGGGCACACACGTCAGCGATGATGGCATCGCGCTTACCGCCGCGCGTCGACAGGCTGTCGTGGAAGGCCTGCACAATGCTGGGCCCTTCCTCGCGCGCCTGCTGGATGAAGTCGAACACTTCGTCTGCCGCGGCCCGGTGGGGCCGGGTGCGGGCGAAGTCGTTGCCAGCGAACACCTCGCGCAGTGCCTCGTAACTGAGCTCAGCGAGCAGGATCTCGGTAGCGCGATCGCCAACGCCGAAGTTCTTCTTGTTCTGCGGATCCATCCGCAGCCGGTGCGAGTCGGATCCCTGGATGCAGTGCATCCGCCGCGGATACTCCGGCTTGGTGCCCTGGAAGAAGCCCGCCGTCGAGCGTCGGCCGCCCTGCCCCAGGTCGGTCACCTCCAGCGCATGCAGATGGGGATCCTGGGTGTAGGCGATCTTGGTCTGCCCGCCGAACGGGAATCCGCGCATGGCCACACCATTGGTCGAGTTGGCATGGGCGGCAATCACCAGCCCGCCGGCCTCGTCGATCGTTCGGTAGCAGGTGAGCACGTCGCTGCTTGCCCCGACCGTGGTTGAGCCGGCGTCCAGCTGCTCTGGCGGCACGTTCAGCTTGAGCAACAGATACTCCAGCTCGCGAACCGGCTTCTCCGGCGGAAACAGCGCCAGAATGTGGAAGCCAAAGGTCGCCGTGAATTCGAAGCCCGGCAGCACCAGCAAGCTGGACAGCAGGCTGCGGTATTCATCCAACCGCTCTTTCTCGGGAGGCGTCAGGCGCCCGAGTTTCTCGAGCAGCTCAAGGTCTTCCAGTTCCGAGCGCAGCTTACCGTAGCCGGCGACGGTGTTGTGATCGGCGATCCCCAGGATGTCCAGCCCGCGCGCCTTGGCCCGCCGGAGCAGGTCAAGCATGCTTACGGATGGTTCCTGATAGTCGGCCGAAGCCGGAGTGTGAACATGCAGGTCCATCACCCGCCACTGGCGGGAGGAAGCTGCACTCTTCTTTCGTGTATGGGAGGATCTTCCTCGGGTCATAATCAGACTTTCTCTTGGGAATTCTGGGTAAGTCGTCGAAGGATTTCGACGAGGGTTTCGGGTGCGTAGGGCTTGAGCAGAAACTCGGCTGCTCCCAACCGGCGGCATTCCTCGGATAGCTCCATGCCCGAGGTCATCACGACCGGGATGCTGGCCACTTGCGGGTCGTCTTGCAGGCTACGCAGCAGCCCCAGTCCGTCTCGTCCCGCCAAGAACACATCCATCAGGATGGCATCTGGCCTGC
>JBFYRF010000342.1:0-6081 GCA_041302385.1 Anaerolineales bacterium
GATCAGCGTGCGGGGAACGGGGGTGCGGCCAGAGCGGATATCCAGCAGCAGGTCGGTTCCGCCGGCAAGAATCCGAACGGGCGGCTCCGAGCCGGCCAGCAGACTCAGCGCCTGGTCGATCGAAGCCGGACGGTGGTAGTTCTCCCAAAGACGCATGGCTGGTTGGGTTGGGCTGCGCTTGGGGATCGAATGGCACTTCTCGAGGAGCGAGGCTGCTCAACGCCGCCGCAGGTCCACCCTGCGGCGACCACCGATCCGAGGCTGGGGAGATTCTAGCATGGGCTTCGAATGCTCACAACCCGGCTCGCCGAACGAGATTCTCGCCGGAGAGCTTGTCCTCCTGCCCCCCTGGTCTAATTCCTGTCTTCGAGCGCCCCGCAACATTCGGCTCGGCGCACGATACCGGGTGTGATCTGCTGGCCGACCTGTCAATCCGCACCGGCTACCTTGCGCTGCGCGAGATCGCCGCGTTCCTCGGCCTCGCCTGCGCTCCTGACCCCCGATCGGGCGACCCCATCTCGATCAGCCGGGGCGAGTATGACGGAGTGTACAACCGTGTGGCGGACCTCGGATTTCCCCTCAGCCCTGATCGCCATCAAGCCTGGCGCGATTTCGTCGGATGGCGCTTCAACTACGACACGGTGCTCCTGGCGCTGGCTCGCCTTACGATGGCGCCCTACGCGCCCTGGTCGTCGGATCGCTCCGCGATTGGCGCAGGCAGGCCACGACCGGCATCTTGAAGCCGGCATCCCCATCCTTGCCACTTCTCCCTGGCACCGTGTGGGCCATTCCTGTCGTCGTGCATAGCGTGAATCAGGGGGCGCACCCGGCCGCTTGCTCGCCAACGACGCCTACTCTACAATGGTCCTGGGTCGCCCCTCGACCCGCGGCGCGCTGCGCCCGCCTCGGCGCCTCTGCGGAGGTTGACCATGGACTCTCTCGCCATCCCCAAGATCGTCTGGGTAAGCCTCAGTCTTCTGTTCCTGTCAGCCTGCGATTCCACAACCGCAGCACCGCAAGTCTGGATCGACGTACCCATCGATGGGCTGAAAGCCCCGCCGGGCGCCTCCTTGCAGGTCGAAGGGCATGCCGCGGCGCCGGCAGGTGTTTCGCGGGTCGAGGTATGGCTCGATGGTCAGCTGATGCAGACGATCGACTCGCCAAACGCCGACGGCCCCATCGCTCGGTACGTAGTTGACTGGGATTCTCCTGAGGCAGGCACCCACACGATCGAGGCCATCGCCTTCTCCGCAGATGGGATGGCCAGTACGCCTGACCTGGCGCGGGTGATCGTCGCCGCCATGCCTCCCACGGACACGCCGACTCCGGTCGCGTCACCCACCACTCCCCCATCGCCGACTCCCCCGACCGGTATCGAGTTCTGGGCCGATCCGGCCGAGATCGAGGCCGGAGCATGCACCGATGTCCGTTGGAGGGTGCAGAACGCGGCCTCGGTTCGGTTGGGGGGAACGACTGTCGATCTGGAGGGAAAGTACAACACCTGCCTTTGCGCCAACGAGACCTACACGCTGACGGTGGTCCTCCCGGATGGCACCGAGGAGAGGCGCCGAGTGGACATTGCGGTCGAGGGTGAGTGCAAGACGCCCACGCCTGTCCCCGACACAACCGGCCCGCCAGCCCCGCACCAGGACGACCCGGATGACGGCGAGAGCTTCGCCTGCACAGGCCACGTGGAGCTCGATTGGGATTCGGTCGACGATCCGAGCGGCGTGGCGGAGTATCAGCTGCAGGCTCAGCGCCACTCCGGCGACGGCGACTGGCAGACCGCTCCCGGCACACCGTGGGCAGGCTCCTCCACGAGCCACACGATCAGCGTCGAGTGCGGCTGGACCTACCGCTGGCGCGTCCGGGCCGTGGACACCCTGGGCAATGATGGCCCATGGTCGGGCTGGTCGACGTTCGTCGACCAGCTGATGTGAATGGAGGCCCGCATGACCACCTCCAAGCGAGCCACCCGATGGACCCTGGCCGGCGTTGTCGCGGCGGTTCTGGTTTGCCTGTTGCTGGGACTGTTCTTCGGGCCGCGCTATCTCCAAAGAGGAGAGGACTATCTGAGCCGGCCCCTCATCCTGATCCACAGCCCGGCGGCAGGCGATCGTGTCACATTGGGTGAGGCTGTGGTTACGCAGGCCATCGCCCGGTCGTCAGCCGGAATCAGCCGGATCGAACTGTGGGCCGAGGGCGAGATGGTTGCCGCCGAGGATGCGCCAGCCGGCGAGTCCCTTTCGCCGATGACCCTGGCGGCCACCTGGGCTCCGACGACGTTGGGCCCGCATCTGCTCACGGCGCGTGCCTTCACGCCTCACCACCTCGGCGGCTTCGCTTCGGTGAGGGTGGAGGTTGTCGATCACTCCGCGGACCTTGGAAGCCATACGGTCTCCGAAGGCGAGAGCCTCGAGGACATCGCCGTCAACTACGGCATCGAGCCGGACGTGCTGGCGGATCTGAATCCCGATCTTCCTGCCGACGGGCCGCCGGCCGGCAGCGAGCTGATCGTGCCCTTGAGCGGCATCGCTTCCGATGAGCCCCCACCGTCCGGGGCATCGGGTGAGCCCGCACCCGAGGCACCGGATGAACCGGCGCCCGAGGGTCAGCCCGGGGGAGTAGAAGAGTCGTCGCGTCCTGCCGCCCTACGCCTGGAAGCCTTGGATCTGCAAACCGACGCCGAATATGAGTCGCTCCACTGCTACGCCGCTCTGGGGGATCGCCCGCCGCGCTGGTATCCCGATGCGGACGATGACCCGGCAACGGACGAGTCCTTCGCTGCATTGAACGGGACACACTGGGACATTGCAGCGCATTTCTCCGGCAGTGAAGCGCCTGTAGTCTTCTGGCCCGGCGACGCCGACCTGCCGTTCGACATCACCTGTGTCGGCGTGCGCGCCGGAGGGACGGATGCTGTCGAGCTCGGTCGCCTGGCGCTGGCCATCCCGCCTGCCGGTTGGGACGGCGAGCGCAGGCGGGCGAGTGCCGAAGGCGAGGGCGGCTTCGAGCTGGAATACCTGGTCGGCTTCGCCGACCTCCAGCCCAAGGGACTCGACTCGGGCATGGCGGTGCCCCAGAACCTGCGCTTCGACGACCGCCGCCAGTCGCTGCGCTGGGAGTACGCCCCCAATGCGGAACCCGAGGCCGAAGCGGAGATCGATGGCTTCCTGGTCTTCCTGAACGAGAACCTGGTGTTCGAGGTGGATGCGGACGAACGCGAGAGCCGGCTGCCCGAGGAATGGTTGAACCCGCCGTGCGGGGAAGAGTACGCCTTCTCCCTGCGCGCCTTCCACCGCCCCTACCCCGACGGAGCCTACTCCAATCCGTCCAATACCGTGCCCATTACCGGTGGCGCGCCGGGCACCGAGGCCTGCGACCGCGAGTTCCTGGTGACCTTCAGGCGTCTGAACGTGTACGACATGGGCAACGATGGAGACGATGATCCCCGCGGCATGGGACCCATCAGCGGCTTTGTAGATGCCAACACCACCCTGCACACCTTCGGCAACCCACCGAGCGTCACGATCTTCAACAATTCCAGTTTCAACCTCGACACCTTCTTCTGGGATGACTACGCCGAAGCCAACTCATTCCTCATCCCGCTGGCGGAAGGGGACGACCTGCGGATTGGGTTCGTCATGGATGACAACGACACGCGCCTCCGGTCCGACGGCAACGTGTGCGCCGGAGGCGCAACGCTTCACTACGCTGATCTGCTCTCCGCGCCTGTCGAAGGCAGCTTCGACGCCACCCGATACTGGGAAGACGAAGTTCGCTGCCGCATCGAGTACACCGTCGAACCGGGGCCGGGAAGCCCGGTCGGCGTCGCGGGCGGTGGCATGCTGCTGCCCTGGCTCGACCTGACCGATGTCACCCTTGACGAGGCGACCGACGAGCTTCAGCTTCATATCCGCAATACGGGGACTGCCGCCTGGGCCAACCACGACCTGGACGTCCGCGTCACGAACCGCGACGGCGAAGAGATAGGGACTCACACCTGGCCGTTGTTCTACCTTGATCCCCGTGGGGATGCTGTCCTGCAGGATCCATCGCTGACGGCCGAATCGCCGGAGGCGGCCTGCGTGCACCTCGACTACAACGACCGGGTGCTGGAGTCCCTGGAGAACACCGGGATGCTCTCTCACGGCCCGCTGTGCCCATCCCTCCCTGACCTGATCATCGAGGACGTCCAGTACGAGCGAGATGAGGCGCAACTGCAAGTATCTGTGCGCAACATCGGCGACGCGGCGCTTGAAGACCGGGTGGTGTCAGTCGATCTGCTGCGCCCCGACGGCAGCCAGATCACCACACCCCTGCGCCCGACCGTGGCCCTGCTCGAGCACGCACAGTCGACGACGATCACCTGGCCCTCCATCGATCCGGGGGTCCGCGAGGACATGCTCGAGGGCTACACCGTGCGCCTGAACGGTGATGGCCGGCTCCTCGAAGAGGACCCTGCAAACAACGACTACACTGTGCCCGCCGGGGAGACGGTCCGGGTGGTGTACAAGGGCAGCATGGTGACAGCCTTCTACCGGACCTGGCTGGCGCGGTACATGCCCTATCCGACACACCACTTCGTCGTGGGGTTCCACGTCACCGTGGCGGGCGGGGAGAGCTCGCAGCGGATCCGCAATTGGAGCCAGGACTTCGATTGGGAGCCTACGGGGGACTCTCAGCACCATACCCAGGACTGTGACGACACCCAGGATCCCGACGACTGCAGCACGGAGCAGGTTGCGGTCGGCGGTGATGAGCAACTGATCGTCGGTGCGGCGGCCTCCGTCCGCAAGGGCGGCTCAGCCACGAGGGAACAGCTCGGCAGCTGGACCTACGCGATTGACCTCCAGGACCCGGATGCGACGCGTTACGGCCCCTATGGAACAGAGTGCCTGTCTGGCCCAGGGTATTACGATCCAGTGGTGGATGGGGTCAATGCGGAGCATGCAGGCGGCTATGTACTGCCAAGGGACTGGGGAGTGACATACTGTGTTTTCCGCATGGGAGAATAGCGCAACCCAACTCCACTCCCGCCGCGACCTGGAAGTGGTCTCCATTACGTGCCAACCTGTCGGCCAACAGTGGCTCAGGGATCGCTTTCGTGGGCTGGGGCAGCAACCAGACGCGTTTCGCAGAAGGCCCTGTGTATGGAGGGCGCCAAAGGCAAGGGCGTGATTCGCGTGGTGTCGTCACTTGATCCGACGGGCCTTCGGGGAGGGGGAACACCCGAGCCGCGTCGGCTGCCCAATGCCTGCTGAGGCACTCCGACCAACAAAGCTTGAAGACTGCGGTTGGCTCAGCGTGAGCGGTTGGCTCTCCGCCGATGGCTTGGCGCATGAACGCTGCCCGCCGAGTCCATCTCTTCTTGCAGGGCCTTGCTCCTTGTCCGGTCCACTGTCTAAGACAAGGATCTTCCGGGCTGCAGCGCGATAGATGGAGCTAGGGCGTGCCGGGGGCGCTCGCGGCCATTGGGCGTCAAAGGCCCCCAGAGACTGAATGCCCTTCCAGCGAGCAAGTCTCCATCCGCATGTTAGACCAGTGTGAACCCCGGCGCGCGCTCCAAGAATTGCCCTCCCCCTGCCCTCCCCAACCCCTGGCCGCGATCGACGAGAAGTGAGCCACGCTGGTAGACCTGCTCGGGAAAACCGACCAGGTCCCAGCCCTCGTACAGGTTGTAGTCGGTCCGATGCTGGGCGACCCCCACGCCATACTTGACCTGCGCCTGCGGGTCCCAGACGACAAGGTCGGCGTCCGAGCCGGGAAGCAGCGCACCCTTGCGCGGGTACAGCCCAAATGCTTTGGCCGGGGTCGTCGAGGTCAGGGCAACGAACTGCTCCTGGGTGAGGCGGCCGGTTCGCACGCCGTGGGTCCACAGCACGGGAAGGCGATCGCCCACACCCGGCAAGCCGTTGGGGATCTTGGTGAAGTCGTCGCGGCCAAGCTCCTTGCCGGGGATCTGCACCGGCTGGCCCTCGTAGATAATCGGACGCGTGCCGTCGTAGAAGAACGGGCAGTGGTCGGTGCCAACGGTCTGCAAGTCGCCGGCGGTTAACCCCGCCCACAGCCCCTGATTGT
>JBFYRF010000345.1:0-6688 GCA_041302385.1 Anaerolineales bacterium
CTTCCGTCCGCCGGAGCGCGGCGGCTCCTGCAGCACCCCGGCGTCGGCCGGGTAGCCGAAAGAGATCGCCACGTGGCACACCATCTCCGACGGGAATCCCAGCAAGGCGCGCGCTGCCTCCAGGTCGTAGATCGTGGCCAGGCAGGAGCCGATCCCGAGGTCCCAGGCGGCAAGCTGCAGGTAGGCCGCGGCTTGGCCGGCATCAAACAAGATCGACCAGCGCTGGCCGGGATCGGGGGTCACCAGAGCCACGCCCAGTGGGGCGCCAGCCAGGTGGTTGGCGTAGGTGCCCAGCTTGGAGAGGCGTTCCAGCGTCGGTCGGTCCTGAATGGCGATGAACTGCCAGGGTTGTGTGTTCTTGGAGGATTGGGCGCGGCGTCCGGCGTTCAGGATCTGGCTGACCAACTGGACGGGCAGCGGGGTAGGGGCGAATTCGCGCACAGCGCGCTTGGTGCGAATGGCGGAAGATACCTCCATGGTTAGGCCCTCCACCTGAGATTATAGGCCGGAGCCGGGGGGCGTCCAAATCCGGGAGGTCAGCCCGAAGGCAGGCTGGGGGTTCGGTCGTGCAGGGGTCGAGTGGCCGGGCGGACGATGGAAGCCAGCTACTCGATGGCGCGACGCGGGGGTTCTGGCAGCGGGAGCAGATGGACCAGGCGCGCGTCGAAGCTCTCGATGCGCCCGCTCAGCTTGAGGTGATCCAGCTCGCTGTCGGCAACCGGCCGGTCATAATCGCTTTCGCTCACCTGGAGGAAATCGCCGCTGGCAACATCCTGCACGCGGCCATCCCCCCAGTCGACGACGACCTCGCCGGACTTGAGCACATTGATCCATGAGCGGGCGACCGGGACACCGGCAGGCATGCGGCTCAGACTCCCTTGATGGTTAGTCTGCGGTCGGGCAAGGAATCGGGCAATCCCCTGTTGGTCGGGGGGATGTGGCCGGTCGCAGAGGCGGGCTTTGGGTCAATGGCCGTTGGTCAGGCTGCCAAAACTGGTCTGCTGCAGCCGCGCGACCAGGTCGGCCTGGGCCTGACACCACACGTCTTGCACCGGGCAGTCATTGCCGAAGACGCAGGCTGAACGGTCAGGCACGCACTCATTGAGGGTGATCGGGCCATCGATGGCCTCGATGACCTCAAGCAGGCTGATCTCGCCCGGGGCACGTGCCAGGGCGACACCGCCGCGCGCCCCGCGCGAGGTGGCCAGCACGCCGGCCACCGAAAGCTGGGAGACGATCTTCGCCAGGAAGGAAGGCGGGATCTTCATCTCCTCGGCAATCTTGCTGGTCGGTGCCCGGCCGTCGCCGTTGATCTCCGCCAGATAGAGCACTGCCCTCACGGCGTAGTCAGCTTGGCGCGTGATCTGCATCGGTCCTCCTGACCGGGCCCAAAACAAGCCCATAAGGACAAGACTTATCTTGTTCGTGAAGAAGTGTAAGCTTTCGCCTGCGCCAGGGGCAAGTGCAGACTGTCATTCGGGCCGCATGACGAATTACGACCTTTAGGGTCCGTGTAACCCGCTGCTGACGGGCCGCATGGTATGATTCGCCACCATCCATCGGGCGAGCACAAGGGAGGCGCTGTGAAGAGGATCTGCGTCATCGGCGTGGGCTACGTCGGCCTGGTCACCGGCGCCTGCTTCGCCGATCTGGGGAACCAGGTGGCGGCGCTGGACATCGACGAGGAGCGGATCGCCGGGCTCAAGCAGGGCCTGATGCCAATCTACGAGCCCGGACTTGAAGAACTTGTGGCGCGCAATGCTCGTTCCGGACGCTTGCTGTTCACCACTTCCTACCCCGAAGCCCTGCGCCAGGCGGAGTACGTCTTCATTGCCGTCGGGACGCCTGAAGGGGTGGATGGGGAAGCGGACCTAAAGCACGTGCGGGCGGTGGCCGAGGCCGTCGCCCGCCAAATGACCGGGCCCCTGGTCGTCGTCAACAAGTCAACCGTGCCGGTCGGGACGGGCGACTGGGTGGCGGACATCATTCGCGCTCACCAGCCCAAGCCCATCCCGTTCTCGGTGGTGTCGTGCCCGGAGTTCCTGCGCGAGGGTTCGGCCATCAGCGACTTCATGAATCCGGCGCGCACGGTGCTTGGATCCCTCGACCGGGAGGCGGCGGAGAAGGTGGCCCAGCTGCACCTGCCGCTGCGGGCCCCAATCGTGCTCACCGACTTGCGCACCGCCGAGATGATCAAGTACGCCTCGAACGCCTTCCTGGCGACCAAGATTTCCTTCATCAATGAGATCGCCAACATCTGCGAAGCGCTGGGGGCAGACGTCAAGGAGGTCGCTTCCGGCATGGGCTACGACCCGCGCATCGGCCGGTATTTCCTTGACGCCGGCCTGGGCTACGGAGGCTCGTGCTTCCCCAAGGACGTCAAGGCGCTAGCCTACATGGCGGCCGAGAAGGGAAGGCATCCACAGCTGCTGCAGGCGGTGATGGACATCAACGCCGACAGCCGGCGTCAGATTGTGCGCAAGGTCGGCGACCTGCTGGGCGACCTGCAGGGCAAGGTGGTGGGCCTGCTTGGCTTGACATTCAAGCCCAATACGGACGATCTGCGTGAGGCTCCGGCGCTCGAGGTGGCCCAGCGGCTGATCAGCGATGGCGCCACAGTGCGCGCCTACGATCCGGTTGGCATGCCCCGCGCTCGAGCGCTTATCCCGGAAGTTGAGATGGCGAGCGATCCCTATGCGATGGCGAAAGGGGCCGATGCCCTGGTGGTGTGCACCGAGTGGAACGAGTTCAAGAATCTCGATCTCGTGCGCGTGCGCGATTCGATGCGCCAGCCGGTGATCGTCGATGGACGCAACATCTACGACCCAGAGTGGATGCGCGTCCTCGGGTTCCGCTACCTGGGCACCGGCCGCGGCCTCGGCGCCGATGGCAAGGCCATCGCTGCGGACGGCCAGGGGTGAAGGCCCGCCGCCGTAATCAGGTGCTGCGCACCCGTCTGCAGAACGGGCTGGAAATCCACCTCAAGGAGATCCACACCGCCCCGCTGGCCTCGTGCTGGGTGTGGTACCGGGTGGGCTCGCGCAACGAGCGCGCGGGCCTGACCGGCGCCTCGCACTGGGTCGAGCACATGCAGTTCAAAGGGACCCGGCGCCACACCGGGGCCGAGCTCGAGCGCGTGATCTCGCGTGACGGCGGCTTCTGGAACGCCTTCACCTGGCTGGACTGGACAGCCTACTTCGAGACCATGCCCGCCGACCGCATCGACCTCGCCCTGCGCCTCGAAGCCGATCGGATGCGCACCAGCTTATTCGATCCCAAGGAGCTCGAAGCCGAACGGACGGTGATCATCTCCGAGCGGCAGGGCAGCGAGAACGAGCCCACCTTCCGGCTGTCCGAAGAGATTCAGGCGGCGGCCTTCCGCGTCCATCCGTATCATCACGAGGTCATCGGCGACATGGCCGACCTGCGCTCGATGACCCGCGACGATCTGTACCGCCACTACCGCAACTACTATCGGCCGAACAACGCCGTGCTGGTGGTCGCCGGCGACTTCCAGCGCCGGCCGATGCTCGAGAAGCTGCGCCGGCTGTTCGGTACGATCCCGGCGCGCCCGGTCGAGCACATGCCGCCCCGGCCCGAGCCCGAGCAGCAGGGGGAGCGCCGCCTGACGCTCGAGGGGCCCGGCCAGACCGCCTACATCGAGATCGCCTACCATGCGCCGCGCGGCGGCGACCCCGCCTTCTTCCCCCTCGCCGTGCTGGACAGCGCCCTGGCAGGCGCCTCCAGTTTGAACCTGTTCGGCGGCGGGATCTCGAACAAGACTTCGCGGCTGTATCAGGCGCTCGTCGAGCGCGGCCTGGCGGCGTCGGTCAGCGGTGACCTGGCGACCACTATCGATCCGTACCTGTATTCATTCCGTCTCACCGTCCGACCGGAGCATTCACCGGAGAAGCTGCTGGCCGCCTTTGACCAGGAGATCGACCGTCTGTTGCAGGCGCCGATAGCCGCCACCGAGATCGCGAAGGCTGGCAAGCAGGCCCGGGCGCTTTTCGCCTACGGCAGTGAAAGCATCACCAACCAGGCCTTCTGGCAGGGGTACTGCGAGATGTTCGCCGACCATACCTGGTTCGAAGACTACTTGGAACGCATCCAGGCAGTCACCGCCGAGCAAGTGGTTGCCGTGGCCCAGCAGGTGCTGCGCCGGTCGAACCGAGTCGTGGGCGTGTACGTGCCGAGCGGGGAGGGCGCCGATGCCGCCTAGCCGCTCGCCGCGCCTGAACGTGCGCTCCTTCCCCGGCCCGGAGACCATCCGCCGTGAGCCCCTGTCCAACGGAATGGTGGTCATGGCGCGGGAGAATTTCTCCAGTCCGTCGGTGGTTGTGATCGGTTACCTGGCCGCCGGCGCGCTGGACGAGAAACCCGAGCAGGCGGGCCTGGCGGACCTGACTGCCTCAGCCCTGACCCGCGGCACCAGCCGGCGCAGCTTCCGTGAGATCTATGAAACGCTTGAGTCAAGTGGTGCCAGCCTGGGGGTGGGCGCCGGAACGCACAACATCAGCTTTCGCGCCAAGGCGCTGGCTGAGGACCTGCCCCTGCTCCTCGAGCTGCTGGCGGACGTACTGCGCCAGCCGACGTTCCCGGAAGCTGAGGTCGACCGGCTGCGGGGGGAGAAGCTGACCGGCCTGGGAATCCGTGATCAGGACACCGAGTCGGTGGCGCAGATGGCGTTCGAGGAGCTCGCCTACCCCGGCCATCCCTACCGCCTGCCCAGCGACGGGTACCGTCACACGGTGGAACGCCTGAAGGCGAAGGATCTGAAGCGGTTCCATGCCGGGCATTTTGGCCCGCGCGGGATGCTGGTCACTGTGGTCGGCGCCGTGCCGGCTGCCCAGGCCATCGACCAGGTGCAGGCGCACTTCGGCTCGTGGTCCAATCCGGCGCAGCCGGCGCAGATGCCTCTGCCACCGCTGCAGCCGATGGCGGGACTGCTGCGTAAGGATGTTCCGATCCCGGGCAAGAGCCAGTGTGACCTGGTGCTCGGCGCGCCCGGCCCCAGCCGCCTCGACCCGGACTACCTGGCGGCGGCCCTGGGGAACAATGTGCTGGGGGTCTTCGGCCTGATGGGGCGCCTGGGCAGAGCCGTGCGCAAGCAGGCTGGAATGGCCTACCATGCCTCCAGCCACCTGGGCGGCGGCCTGGGGCCGACGCCGTGGCAGATCGAGGCAGGCGTAGCTCCCCCCAATGTCGAGCGAGCGCTGGAGCTCGCCCGGCGTGAGCTGCACCGCTTCACCACCCGCCGCGTAACTGCCGAGGAGTTGAGCGACAATCAGGCCAACTTCATTGGGCGTCTGCCGCTCCAGCTGGAATCGAACGAAGGCGTGGCGGCGGCGTTAATGGCCATTGAGCGATACGAGCTGCCCCTCGACTTCTATCAACAGTACCCCACGCTGATCCGCGAGATCACGGCCGATCGGGTGCTGAGTGTGGCGCAGCGCTACCTTCACCCCGACCGGCTGGCGATCGCCGTGGCGGGCAGCCTGGCCTCGGACGCCGGCCGGTGATCCGCGCAGGGGTCGACATCATCGAGATCGAGCGCGTGGCGCAGGCGATCGAGCGCCACGGATCTCGCTTCTACTCGCGATTCTTCACCGAGCGCGAGGTGGCCGAATCCCGCCGACAGGCGGCGGCGCTGGCCGCCAGGTTCGCCGCCAAGGAAGCCGTCTCCAAGGCGCTGGGCACTGGGATCGGCGTGGTGCGCTGGATCGAGATCGAGATTGTCAACGGGGCGCAGCGCCAGCCGGAGCTTCGGCTGCACGGAGCGGCAGCCCGCCTGGCTGGCGAGCTGGGGCTGGCAGAGTGGGCCATCAGCCTCAGCCACACTCACCAGCATGCGGTTGCCTTCGCCATTGCCGCCACGGCCGCGCCGGGCGTGGGCCAGGCAGATGGCTGAAAGCCCGATCACCCCCGGCCAGTCTGCCGAGCGAACCGTGCAGGTCAGCGAGGCCCAGTCTGCCCGGCATCTGGGTAGCGGCAGCCTGCGGGTGTTCGCTACGCCGGCCATGATCCTGCTGATCGAGGAAATCAGCCGCGAGGCGATCGAGCCAAGCCTGCCGGCCGGAATGACGACGGTCGGGATCGAATTGCGGGTGCGCCATCTGGCGCCGACGCCGATCGGCAGCCGCGTGCGCCTCCGGGCTGAGGTGACGGCCGTCGACGGCAACCGGGTGATGCTGCGCGCCGAAGTGTGGGATGAGGTGGAAAAGGTCGGAGAGGCCGAACACACCCGGGCGATCATCGACCTGGAGCGCTTCCAGCGGCGGGTGGCGGCGAAGTCGAGCGCCAGCCAGTCAGCCTCCTGACCTCCCCAGCCTGCCTCACCCAGTCGAAAACGCTCTGAAGCTGTCCAGACCGCCGGTTTCCGTTTCGTGGCTCCCCGTCACCCCGCCCAGCCCCTTCGGGGTACCCGCAACCGCCATGCAGAAGTCGCTGGAAGACGATCGGCTCGAGGTCACCAAGGCGCCAGGGAGAGCTGCTTGTCGATCCCGAAATGCAGCGGCAGGGCGCCGGGCGGAGCGGGGAGGGATGCAGGCTGCAACGCCGCACCGTCCCTGAACCGGGGGTCCGCCCGGGCAACTGCGCCGGCACGTCTGCAGCCGGTCCAGAGCCCCTGACCCAAGCGCGGCTTTGACGGGGAGCGGGCTGCGTGGTAAGATGCTCCTACTCCCGC
>JBFYRF010000021.1:0-2507 GCA_041302385.1 Anaerolineales bacterium
GCGAGCTGAGCCTGCGTCAGACGTCCGTCGGCGATGAACGCGGCGGCAGCGACCTCGACCGCTTCGAAGGCGCGTGAGCGGAAGACCGGCCCGTCGGCCGGGTAGCCCGGCTGGTAGATCCACTCCTCGATCGCCACGCGGTCGAAAGCCTGCGGAAGATTATGGCGGAGATAGTCGAGGAACTGCTCCGTGGTGAGGGAGCGGAAAGCGTGATCCAGGATGTACCCGTGGATGAAGGCGTCAAAGGTCTCACGTCCGACCGATTGCTCGATCAGCATCAGTAGAAACAGCCCCTTGTAGTAGGGGACGCGCGAGAACGTCTCTTCTGGGTCCACGCCTTGCATCGGGAACTTGAGTTGGGTGTACTGCGGCGTGGGCCGGAAGCGTTCGTAATCCTCGAAGAGCAAGTTGCGGTCGCGCACCGCCGCCAGCTCGACGTACTCGCGCCCGTACAGTCGCTCGCAGATGCGGAACTCGGCGTAGGTCGTCCACCCCTCGTTCAGCCAGAAGTCCTCCCAGGAGGCGTTGGTCACCAGGTTGCCGGTCCAGGAATGAGCAAGCTCGTGGGCGACCAGGCTGGTATCGGCCCGGTCGCCGGTGAGGAAGATGGCGTTGGCGAAGGTCAGGCGCGGGTTCTCCATCCCGCCGTACGGGAACGATCGCGGCAGCATCAGCAGATCATAGCGGTCCCACAGGTACGGTCCGTACAAGCCCTCGGCGATCTGCAGCATCTGCTCGGTCTCGGCGAACTCCCAGGCGGCGGCTTCAATAAGGGGCGGCTCGGCGTAGATCCGGCAGCGCGCACTGATGTCGCGCCAGGTCAGGTCGCCGACGGCCAGTCCGAACAGATAGGACGGGATCGGCTGGGGCATGTGGAAGCTGAACACCCCCAAATCGCCTTGCGTGCTCTGGCCCTCGGGGGCGGCTGCCATCAGCCCAACCAGTGGTTTCGGCACGTGCAGCCGGGCGCGGTAGGTGAAGCGCACCGCCGGTGTGTCCTGGCAGGGGAACAGGCTGCGGGCGTGAATCGCCTGGCACTGGCTGTACATGAACGGATGGCGCCCGCCGGCGGTCTGTGAGGCGTCCATCCACTGCAGCGCCCGGGCCGTCGGCGGAAGCTGGAAGTCGATCTCGAACTCGGCTGTGCCTGGCGGGAACTGCAGCGCCAGCCGTTGTCCTAGGATGGGGTCCGCCTCGCCCAACGACCAGGGCACCGGCGTCTCTCCCGTCTGCGCGCGCCGGATCTGGATGGCGTGCGTATCCAGGAAGAGCCGGCCGTCACTGGGGCGGTCGAGGGAGTAGCGGGCGCGGCCGTGGGTCGTGCGGTTGCGGAAGTCGAAGGTGAAATCGAACTCGATATGGCGGATGGAGGGCTGGGCAGGGTCGCGGTAGGAATGCGGATCCGACGCGGTCATTGGCATCCTCCTGGGACTTCAGGCCGAGTGGGCACGGAGGGATTCTCCCCCGGAGAAGGCGGAAAGCAAATCGCGCCGGGCCGACAGCCCGCGTTCTGGCGAGCAGGGGGAGCGCGAGGAAGCCGCGGTTTCGCCCCACATGCCTTCGCGGCTATCATGGGTCTACCTCGCCAACCATCGCCGTCCGCCCTGGGCGCGGGAGATGATCCATGACCACAACCCACATCCAGCACCTCGCCGTAGTCACCCTCGACGAAGCCGGGACCATCTTCGACGATGCGGAGCTGGTCGTTGTGGACGGCCGCATCACACATCTGGGCAAGGCCCCGCGGGAACTTGCCGCCGACGAGGTAATGGACGGGCGCGGACGCGTGGCGATGCCCGGCCTGGTCAACAGTCACTGTCACAGCCCGATGACCTTCGAGCGCGGCTGGGCGGAGGATCTGCCCTTTGATCGCTGGTTGAACGAGAAGATCTGGGTGGGCGAGAGCGCGCTCACCCCGGACGACGTGTACTGGGGGGCGGCGCTCGCCGCCTGCGAGATGATTCGCTCCGGGACCGTCGCCTACAACGACAAGTACTTCCACATGGATCGCGTAGCCGAAGTGGTTCGAGAAAGCGGCATGAAGGCGGCGCTTACCTGGACCGTGTTCGGCATCGGCGATCAGGCGGAGGTGGGCCGGAATCTGGAAGGGACGCTCGACTGGATTCGAGAAGCGCATGGGTCCGCCAATGGACGCATCCGCACCTATCTCGGCCCGCACTCGCCGTACATCTGTCCGCCGGAGTTCCTCGAGCAGGTCGTGCGGCATGCACAGGATCTGGGGCAAGGGATTCATCTGCACCTGGCGGAGTCGGAGGAGCAGGTTCGGCAGTCGCTCGAGCGGCACGGGTTGCGGCCGGTGCAGCAGGTCGATCGACTGGGCGTGTTCGACACGCCCGGAGGCTGCGTGGCGGCGCACTGCCTGGTTATCGACGAGAAGGACACCGAGATCCTGGTGGAGAAGGGTGTGTACGTGCCGCACTGCCCGATCACCTACATGAAGCTCGCCATGCCGTTCCCTCCCCTGCGCGATCGATTGCGGTCCGGGG
>JBFYRF010000025.1:0-7590 GCA_041302385.1 Anaerolineales bacterium
GTTGAGGCCCAAATGGACCGAGAGCACGACGCGCAAGCTGGAGTCAACGTACTCCAGCTCCTCACAGACCAATCCTAGGCTGATGTAGTCCAGCCCCTGACCGCCATAGCGAACCGGAAGGCAGATTCCGAGCAAGCCCAGGGCGCCCATACGCTGGATCAGCCCGGGATCCGCGCGCTGGTCCCGGTCCAGCTCCTTGATCCGCGGCGCGGCCTCCTTCTGAGCGAAGTCACGCACCATGCGCTGAACCATCAGCTGCTCAGACGTCAGCGAGAATTCCATCCGGCCTCACAGGGATTGCGCCGATTATAGCGTCTGGGAATCCGGCACTCAACCGTTGAAGGTCACGCCCTCAGGGTGAGCCGCGGCACGCAACCCGGACACGTGAGCGTCTCGTCCTGGCTATAATCCTGGGCCGGAATGATGAAGGAGCCCCACTTGAGTCCCAGGGTGATGCGCGGCCTGCTGCTGCTGTTGGCGGCAGCGATCCTGGCCGGGCTGGCACCAGCGGCTGCCCCCCTCCAGCTAGACGAGCAGCTTTCCCGCGCCCGAACCGCCCTGGTGCAGGGCGATGCCCCAGGGGCTTTGCGGGCGCTGGACACGGTCCTGCGCCTTGAACCCTCACTGACGATGCTCCACCGGCCGGCAGCCTACGCCGCCCTCGACGCCAACGACCCGGCAGGCGCGTTGTCCCACATGGAACAGTCCCTGATCTCCCATCCGGGCGCCCCGGATATGGAATGCCTCAGGTTGGAGGCGCGGGTGCGAGCCGGCGAACTCGCCGCCCTCGAGCCTCTCCCCGCCGCCTGCCAGGACTCGACCCGGTTGCGCCGGCTCCGCGCCCAGACGCTGATCGCCAGCGGAGAGGTCGAGCGGGCGCTGGAGGAGCTTGAGACGTCGCTGAGTCTCGCCCCGGCTGACGCGGAGATGCTGCACCTCCGGTCGATTTTCAGCGCAGCGTTGCGACCTGAGACCGCACTGTCGGCAATCCTCGCTGCCCGCGCAGCCGGGGCCGATGATCCCTTGCTGGCCGACCTGGAGGCGCTGCTGCGCGCTTCGGCCGGGGCGAGCGCCTTCGAATCAAGCATGCGGTCGGGCCAGGTCCTCCTGAAGTACGGGCGCTTTGAGGAGGCCGCCCTGGCCTTCGAGCGCGCCGCCGGACTCCAGCCGAGCGACACCAGCGCACAAGCCTACCTGGCGTTCGCCCAATCCCCTGCCGATCCGCAGGCGATGGTTCGCTTGCGCGCGCTCCGCCTCCAGTCCCCGGAGGTGGTGCTTCCCTACCTTCTGGAGGGGATGGCCCTGCGCCGAGGCGGTGCTCCCTCCTCCGCCATTCCTGTGCTGGAGGCGGCCCTCGAGCTTGACCCAGAGAGTCCGGCCCTCCTGGCCGAGCTGGCCGCCGCGCAGCTCTCGGCCGGTGACTTCCCCCAGGCGGCGCGCAATTACCGTTTCGCCGCGGAAGCCGCCGGGACCGATCCGGCCTACTGGCGGCTGCTGGCGCAGTTCTCACTCCATCACGGTGTGGACCCCGCCGGGCTGGCCCTCCCCGCCGCCCGGAACGCCGTTGCCCTCGACCCGGCAAGTGCTGAGGGATGGGACCTGCTCGGCCACGCCCATCTCCTGGAGGGCAATGTGTTGCTGGCGGACCGACTGCTGCGCACGTCGATCCGGCTGGACCCGGGTTCGCCCGCATCCCATTACCACCTGGGGCTGGCGCGGCTGTCGCTGGCCGACCCCGCCGGTGCACGCGCCGCCTTTGAGTCCGTGCTGCGGATCGATCCCGAGGGAGCGTACGCCGAGCTCGCTCGACGGTCGCTGGAGGCACCGACGGGCTGACCCCGCGCCCGCAAGTCTGGTCCGGCCGACTGCTTGAGCCCACTCGGCACAGCTTCAAGTCGCCCCGCCGGAGGGCATGCTAGAATGCGACCTGCGCCCATGCATTCGTCAACCTGGCCCCGCCCACTATCCCGCACTGCGCTCACGGCGATTGTCTCCACCGGCCTGGCTGCATGGCTCGCGGGCTGTTCTGGACTCCTGTCGGCGCCCCAGCCCGGCACCCTCCTGTTCAAGGACGACTTCTCCCGCACCTCGAGCGGCTGGGATCGCTACCGCGACGCCAGCCTCGAGTCGGACTACTCCGGCGGCGCTTACCAGATCACGGTCTATCAGCCCGATCGCATCGCCTGGGCCAGGCCGGGCCTGCGCTTCGAGAACGTGACCCTGGAGGTGGACGCCACCGTCACAGATGGGCCGGACAACAACGCGCTTGGACTGATCTGCCGCTATCAGGACCCGGACAACTTCTACTTCTTCCTGATCTCCGCCGATGGGTTCGCCGGGATTGGCCAGCGCATCGGCGGGGTGGAGCGGATGTTCAATGATGCCGCGATGCTGCCTTCCGACATGATCCTGCAAGGCCGTTCGACCAACCAGCTGCGCGCGGAGTGCAGCGGGACGCGGCTGACACTCAGCATCAATGGCGTCCCGGTGCGGCAGGCCAGCGACGCCTCATTCTCCGAGGGAGATGTTGGGCTGCTCGCTGGCACGTATGAGCTTCCCGGCACGCGCGTTGCGTTCGACAACTTCGCCGTGCGCCAGGCCGAGCCACCCCCCGCACCATGAGGGTGTTCCTGGACAGCGTCGGCTGCCGGCTCAACCAGAGCGAACTCGAGCTGATGGCTGCCGACCTGCGCCTGGGCGAAGCGCACCTGGTGGAATCCCCCGAACTTGGCGAGGTCGTCGTGCTCAACACCTGCGCCGTCACACAAGACGCCGCGGCGGATTCCAGGCGGTTGGCGCGTCGGGCGCACCGCCGCAACCCACAAGCGCGCTTGATCCTCACCGGGTGCTGGGCGACGCTCGATGCAGGCGCGGCCAGGCGGGTCGCACCCCAGGCGGAGGTCGTCCCCAATTCCCGAAAGCACACGATCGCCTCGCTTGTCCTCGGGGATCGTGCCCGGCGGCTGGCCTCCGGCGGCGAAGTCGCACGGTCCCCCATCCCCGGCAAGCGCCATCGCGTGCGCGGCTTCATCAAGGCGCAGGAAGGATGCAGTTCGATCTGCGCCTTCTGTCTGACGCGCCTCGTGCGCGGCCCAGCTCGCAGCGTCCCGCCGTCCATTGTCTTGCAGCGCGTACTGCAGTCCGTCGCGGGAGGCGCGTGCGAGATCGTGTTGTGCGGAGTGCAACTGGGCGCCTACGGGATGGACCTGGGTGAGCGGTCGGGTTTGGAGAGCCTCATCCGGCTGATCTTGAGCGAAACGCAGGGCGCCCGCCTGCGTCTGTCGTCCATCGAGCCCTGGAATGTGAGCGACGGCCTGCTATCCCTGTGGCAGGACGATCGGCTGTGCCGCCAGCTCCACCTCCCGCTGCAATCCGGTTCCCATGCAACGCTCGAGCGCATGCAGCGCCCGATCAGCCCGGCAGAATTCGCTCGGCTCGCAGCGAGCGCCCGCGCGGCGATCCCCGGTTTGGCACTGACTACCGACTTGATGGCGGGATTTCCGGGCGAGGACAAGGCGGAGTTCAATGAGAGCCTGCGCTTTGTCGAAGCGATCGGATTCGAAGGCGCTCACATCTTCGGCTACTCTCCCCGCCCGGGGACGCTGGCGGCCAAGATGCCGGGTCAAGTCGATCCGGCCGAGGTGCGCCGACGGGTGCACACACTACGCAGCCTGGCGAGCCGGACACGGCAGGCCGCGCTGTCCGCGCAGGTCGGCGCCGTGGCCGCCGCGCTGTGGGTCAGCGCCTTGCCCGCCGAAGGGGAAGGCTGGCTGCTGCGAGGCCTGACTGGCAGCGGCCTGGCCGTGTCGGCATGGTCCCCACGCAACCTCCGCGCGCAATGCTCGAGTGTGCGCATCACCGGCGTGCAGGGAAGCCAGCTCGAGGCAGCGCTGCTGCGGAGGGACGGGGCTGCCCCGGCGCCGCTCCCCTGAACCGCCTTCAACCGTTGCCGGCAGATGAGGTCTCCTGCCTGGCGCGGGCCTCCTGCTTCGCGTGACCAAGTTCCTTGACTCGCGTCTCACCACCCACTTGGGGTCCAGCAACCAGGGTGCTGGGTCCCGCGGCACTGCGGAAGGATCACCCAGCCGGCCTGACAGGCTGTCCCCTATGCAGGCGAACAGACGAGGCGAATCGCCGCGCCGGAAGACTGCATGGCCGCAGGAAAGACGACACCTGTCTGCTGACCATCCCACGCTCCCCTCTCTCGCCTTCCCTCGAAGCGCAGTTCTTCCACTGCCCCGTTCAAGCGCAGCCGCAGGCGCCAGGCTGCAATGGGTACCGAGCACAGATCGTGCCAGCATTCGACGGGTACGGGAGGGAGCGGTCCGGTCTCACTGGATCTCATCCGCCCGCCTTCCCCGGCCCTGCGGTCCTCGGTATAATGGGCGCATGCCCTCACGGACACAACTGGAAGCCGATCTCAAGGACTCCATGCGCAGCGGCGACGACGTGCGCAAGCGAACGCTGCGCATGGTGCTCTCCGCGGTCAAGCTGGCCGAAGTCGAGAAGCGGGGTGAGCTCGATGAGGCAGCGATGGTCGCTGTACTGCACAGAGAGGTCAAGGCGCGCCACGAGACGATTCAGGATTCCGAACGCGCCGCCCGCCCGGATCTGGCCGAGGCTGCCCAGGCCGAACTGGCCGTGCTGCGGTCTTACCTGCCCCAACCGCTCAGTGAAGAGGAGTTGGCCAGCCTGGCGCGCCAGGCGATCGAGGAAACCGGCGCCACAACTCCGGCGGACCAAGGCAAGGTCATGAAGGTGCTGATGCCGCGCCTGCAAGGCAGGGCCGACGGCAAGGCCGTCAGCGAACGTGTGCGGCAGCTGCTGACCTCCCTGTAGCCGGCCCATGGACCCATCGCCTCAACCCAAACGTCCTATGCGCGAGCGGATGTCATCTGCCTGGAGTGCGGCGCGGCTGGGCGTGATCTTCCTGCTTGGACTGGTCGGAGCCACAGCTGCGCTCTCCCTCCCGATCAACCAGCGCTCGGCTGGCGTGGCGGTGGAAGCGGGCCAGGTCGTCCTGCAGGACGTCCAGGCGCCGTTTGCGCTAGCCTATGTCAGCGAGCTCCGCACCGAGGAAGCGCGTCAGATGGCAGCTGCGGCAGTGGAGCCGGTGTTCGATCCGCCGGACAGCCGGGTCGCCCGCGAGCAGATCCAGCGTCTGCGCAGCACGCTCAACTACATCGACTCGGTGCGCGGCGACGAGTTTGCAGCTGCGGAGGAGAAGCTCGCCGACCTGGCAGCCCTGTCCGATATCCGGCTTGCGCCCGAGGACGGGCAGCAGCTCTTACAGCTGGCGGATGCTCGCTGGCAGGCGGTCCAGCTTGAAGCGCTGGCCGTGCTCGAGCAGGTCATGCGGGCCGAGATCCGCGAGGGCTCGCTCAATGACGCGCGACGCGCCGTGCCGGCGCTGGTCAGCATCAGCCTGCCCGAGGCACAGGCCGGATTGGTGTCCAGCCTGGCGTCGGCCTTTGTGGCGCCCAACGCCCTGTACAACGAGCAATTGACGCGTGAAGCCCAGGATGCCGCCCGCCAGCGTGTCGAGCCGGTCACACTGAGCTTCGCCGCGGGGGAGACCGTCGTCGCCCGCGGTCAGGTTGTCCGGCCGATCGACGTGGAAGCCCTGCAGGCCTACGGCCTCATCCAGCCGCCTGACCGCTGGCAGGAAATCGCGTTGCGCGGACTGCTGGTCAGCCTGCTCGGTTGCACCATCGCCCTGTACCTGTACCGCACCCACCGCCGGCAGATCACCTCGGCCCGGCTTGCGGTTGTGATCAGCCTCGCATTTGTGCTGACCGCGCTGACGCTTCAGGCGATGGTTCCGGAGCGCACCGTGCTGCCGTACATCTTCCCGGCGGCAGCCGTCCCGATGGTCTTGACCGTGCTCCTCTCGCCTGGGATGGGCGTGTTGTCCTCGCTGGCGATCGGGGCAGTCGCAGGCTATCTGGCGCCGCGCGGCCTGGAGATCGGTCTGTACATGGCGCTGTCGGGCTGCATCGCCTCCCTGGTCATCGGCCGCGCCGAGCGGATCAGTGTCTTCCTCTGGGCCGGCGCGGCGGGCTCGTTGGGAGCGATCGCGGTGATCGTGCTCTTTCGCTTCCCCGACCCGATGACCGATCTGGTGGGCAAGACGACGCTGCTCATTGCCGGGGCGCTGAACGGACTGCTGGCTGCCAGCCTGGCCTTCGGCTTCGTCCTGCTGTCCGGCAGTCTGCTGGGCGGAACGTCCAACCTGCAGTTGATCGATCTGTCCCGGCCAGATCATCCGCTGCTTCAGTACATCCTGCGCAACGCCCCGGGAACTTACCAGCACAGCCTGCAGGTCGCCAACCTTGCCGAGCAGGCAGCGCGCGCCGTGGGGGCCAACGCCCTGCTCGTACGCGTCGGTGCGCTGTATCACGACGCCGGAAAGGCGATCCGACCGCAGTTCTTCATTGAAAACCAGGTGCCAGGCCAGAACATCCATGAGCAGCTGGACCCGACCACCAGTGCCAGCCTGATCGTCTCGCACGTCACCGACGGCCTGGAACTGGCACGCAAGCACCGTCTACCCAGTCGCATCGCAGCCTTCATCCCTGAGCACCATGGAACGCTCGAGGCCACCTACCAGCTTCAGAGCGCGCTCGAGGCAGCCGGCGGCGACAAAGAACGAGTTAATCGCAGGGATTTCATCTACCCCGGGCCGCGCCCGCGCACGCGCGAGTCGGCCATCTTGATGCTGGCCGACGGGGTCGAGGCCAAGGCGCGCGCCGACTCGCCTGAGAGCGACGAGGAGATCGAAGAGCTGGTCCGGTGGGTGGTCGAGGACCGGCTGTCCAAGGGGCAGCTCGACCGTACCGAGCTCACGCTGCGCGATCTCGACAACATCCGGCGGTCGCTTGTGAGCAGCCTGCGCAGCATCTACCACCCGCGCATCCGCTACCCCGAGGCGAATGGCAATGGCACTGGCGAAGCACCGGCGGTCCCGGATGCGGCCAGCCTGGAGCCATGAGGCACTCGGTGGCAGTGTATGCCGAGCCTGGCCTGGGTTCCTTCCGTCGCGGACTGACGCGTGCCGCCCGGGCCGCCCTGCAACACCAGTCGGCGGATGCCGGGAGCCTGACCGTTCTGCTCGCCGGAACCGATCACATGCAGCACTTGAACGCCACCTTCCTCGGCACCGACCGCCCAACGGACGTGTTGGCATTCCCCGGCGGCGAAGGCGCGGCGGATGCCGCCGGACGCTACTTCGGCGATCTCGCGGTTTGCGTTCCCGTCGCCCTGACGCAGGCTGCCCGAAATCGCCGCGATCCAGCGGAGGAACTGCAGCTGCTGGTTGTTCACGGAGTCCTGCATCTTCTCGGCCTTGATCACGATACGCCCGCTGGCAGGCGTCAGATGTGGTACATCCAGAATGAGATCTTGAGCGATCTAAGGAAGGGGAACCCCGCCCGCAATGAAGGAGCTTGACGCCGACCACCGCGCCCGTTCACGGTTGCGCTCATTCCGCCATGCGTTTTCCGGCCTGCAGTACGTGCTGCGCACCCAGCGCAACGCCTGGCTGCATGCCCTCGCTACAGCCTGCGTCTTGGGCCTGGCAGGCTGGCTCGG
>JBFYRF010000031.1:0-18576 GCA_041302385.1 Anaerolineales bacterium
GCATTGGTGAGCAGGTTGAGCACAACCTGCTTCAGCCGATTGCGGTCGCCGTGCACCGGCGGAACGTCCCGGTCGGTGTTGTCCTCCAGTCGGATTTGCTCGGCCTCGGCCAGCGGACGGATGATCTCCAGGCACTCGTTGATCAGGCCCCCGAGGTGGACCGGCTCGCGTGTCATGCGAACGCGCCCGGATTCGAGCCGCGAGAGCTCCAGGAAGTCCGTGGACATTTCGTTCAGGCGGCGTACCTCGGACTGCATCGTCGCGCCCAGCTTGGCGCGCTGGTCCTCCGGCAGATCGGGGCGTTGCAGCAAATAGGTGGCCGCGGTCAGCGAGGCCAGCGGAGTCCGCAACTCGTGCACCATCTCGGCGATCAGGTCGCTCTGCTGGAACAGGCGGCTGTTCTCGATGGCGACCGCGGCCTGCGCGGCCAGGGTCTGCAGCAGGCGCACATCGTCCTGATCGAACATCCCGTGCCGCTTGTTCACCACTTCGATGACGCCGATGGTCTTGTCCTTGGTGCGCAGGGGAGCGCCCAGGACGTTGCGTGTCTGGAAGCGCGTGAGCACATCGACCTCGCGGAAGAAGCGCGAGTCGCGCAGCACATCGTCCACCAGGATTGGCTTGCCCTCGGTGAAGACCCATCCGGCGATGCTGTTGGTCACGGGAATCGGGGTCTTGCCCATCGTCGCATCGATACCCGCGGTGGCGGCTTCGAAGTACAGGTGCTGGGTTTCGACGTCATACAGGAGCAGCGAGGCCGCTTCGGCCTCCGTCAGCTCGGCTGCCACCTGGACGATGCGGGCGAGCAACGAGTCCAGGTCAAGCGTCGAAGCCAGGTCGGATGATGTTTCGAGTAGTCGCTCGTAACGCTGGTAGATGCGGGGGTAGTTGCGGATGGCGGCCGTGTCGGAGGCGGCATCATGCGGGAGCTCGGTCACAGAGCACCTCGTCTGCAAGGGCGGCCAGCACTTCGGCCGCTTCTTGATGGAAGACCAGCGCGGCGCGGCAATCCAGGTAGGTGGGTTGACGGTTAACAATGATCAACTCGGCTCCGGAGCCGCGCGCCTGATACGGCAAGCTGGCGGCCGGATTCACCTCGAGCGATGAACCGACCACCAGGAACAGATCGCACGCCTGCACCCATTCGCAGGCGCGCTGCATGGCGGCGTGAGGCAGTTGCTCTCCGAACAGGATCACGTTCGGTTTGACGACACAGCCGCACTGAGCACAGCGCGGCATACCCCCGGAGGCAAGCCAGTGTTCGAGCAGTTGCTCCGTCGGGACGACGGCGAAGCAGCCTGTGCAGGTCGCCTGGCGGAAGCTGCCGTGCAGTTCGATCACCTCCTGCGAGCCGGCCTGAAGGTGCAGGCCGTCGACGTTCTGCGTGATGACCGCCCGCAGCCGGCCGGCGTGTTCCAGGGCCGCCAACGCCCGGTGAGCCGCGTTGGGGCGCGCCTGCAGCATGCGGGCCGCCAATGGTCGGACCCACTCGAAGAAGCGCTCTGGATTGTGGCGGAAGGAGGTGAGCGAGGCGGCCGTCATGGCCTCGCAGTCTTCCCACAGCCCCGAGCCTGCGGAGCGGAAGTCCGGAATCCCGGAAAGGGTGGAGATGCCCGCCCCGGTGAGCGCCACGAGGCAGCGGGCGTCGCGCATCATTCTGGCAGCACGTTGAGTTTCCGTCGGATGGGGTGTGGGCCCCACCACGCGCTAGCTCTCCTTGAGCTGGAGCAGCATGGCCAGGCGGGATCCCAGCTTGCGCAGCTGATCCCCGACCAGGGCGTCGGAATGCAGCAGGACCAGCGGTGTGCCGCTCTGGTCGGCCTGGTGGGCCTGCTCCGGCGCCGGGGAGACCAGCCCAGCCAGCTCGATCCCCAGGTCGGATTCCACCTGCTGCCAGGGAAGCTGCAGGCTGGTGCGCTCCCGAGTCATCAGGGCCAGGCTGATCTTGTGCCGACTGATGCCGCTGTGCTGCAAGTCGTCGAGCAGGTTGCGTGCAAGCGAGGCGGAGGGGAAGATCGGCTCCACCACCAGCAAGGCCCGATCGCTCATGTTGAGCAGGGGTACGACGTGGGGGCGCATCCCGCTGCCGAGGTCGAGCACCAGCAAGTTGCACATCGTCGACAGGTTTCGGACGACGGCCTCCATCTGTGGAATAGCCTGCTCGAGTTCAGTCTCGCGCGGGCGGGCCGAGGTCAGCAGCACACGGATCCCCGTGTTGTGATCCCCGAGTTCCGATTCGACCGAACGCAGATGGATGTCCTTGAGCGAGCGAGTGAGCAGGTTGGACAGGCCGGGCGTCTCGGTCAGGCCCAGGCTGAGAGCCATCGACCCGCCGCCGGGGTTCATTTCGGCCAGCACGACTTCCTGCGCGTGGTCTTTGAGCAGCACGGCGATGTTGATCGCCAGGGTGGTGGCGCCCATGCCTCCCCGGGCGCCAAGCACAGCCAGCACCTTGGCTTTCTCGGCTGGCGAGGTGCGCGTCTGGGCCGCGCGGGTCAGCACCGCCTTGACGTGGGCGGTCAGCTCAGCCGGGTGGGTGGGTTTGGTCAGGTAATCGTCGACCCCGGCCTCGAAGCCGGCGACCTTGTCGTCGACCATCGTCTTGGCGGTGAACATGATGATCGGGATGTGGGCCAGTGCGGGGTCCGAGCGCAGGCGACGGGTGACTTCGTACCCGTCCATGTCCGGCATCATGACGTCCAGCAGGATCAGGTCCGGGCGTTCGGCGGCTGCCTTGTTCAGTCCCAGTGCGCCGTTGCTGGCAACCGCAATGGAATACCCCTGCCGCTCGAGCATCAGGCCGACCAGCTTCAGCGTGTCGATGTCGTCGTCGACGATCAGTATCTTCTCGGCCATGTAGGGGGAGCCTGGGAGGCGTCGATTTCAGGCAGTCTAACATAAAGAACATAGCGCGGCAAGCAGGCCGGCGTTGGGATGGCGCGAAGTGGAATGCTATAATCGCCGCTACCCAGAGGATGCCGCTGCCGGTGACATGACCGTTGATCTGTGGGGTTTTGACGGCGAGATTGCGTTCGGGCTGCCCCTTCGGCCGCTCGGGCATGCCCTACTCCTGCTCTACGGCCTGGTGCTGCTGGTTCTCTGTCTCAACAACCTGAAGAAGCGCCGACGCGAACGTCGGCGGGGCCTGAGCCAGGCGGATGCCATCTGGCTGGCGTTGCTCATCGCCGGAGGGGTCGTCGCCTCCGGCGTGTTCCTGTTCTACCTCCCGGCGGCGGGCCTGCCGGTGGCGCCGGGAGTCCCGCGCCAGGCCTCGCCGCCCTACTTCGCCGCCTTCGCCGCGCTCCCCTGGATGCTGGCCGCCGGTACGCTCGGCCTGTGGCCGGCGGTCACAGTGGCGCTGGTGACCGGTTTATCGGCGGCAGCGGTCGAGACCGCCAGCCTGATGACCCCGCTGATCTATGGCCTGGTGGCCGGCTTGTGCAGCCTGTGCCTGCGCAATCCGTATGCAGAATGGCCGGGCCGCGCCTTGCGCCACCCGGCAGTGACCGGGGTGATCGGCGGCCTGGCACTCGGGTTTCTCACCGGGATCGAAGTGATGGTGTTCACCGGCGGGCCCCTGGTGGACGGCCTCGGCTTCATGGCCTCCCAACTCAATGGCTTGCTGATCGCCGGCCTGATGCAGGTCGGCATCGCCGGCGTGATCGCCGAGGCGTTCCGGCTGACGATCCCCGAGCTCTGGTTTCACCCTCGGGCGCTTCAGGCCGGGCCCTACAGCCGCTCGTTGGCGGCGAAGACCGTCTCGGTCTTTGGCGTGGCCGGCGTGGTCTTTGCCGCCGCCATGCTGTACGGGGACTGGCTGCTGGCGCGTTCGGCCGCCCGGCAGTTGATCGGCGCACAGCTCACCCAGACGGCTGAACTCGCGGCAGACAGCATTCCCTACGCGGTGCAGGCAGGACGTTCCTATGCTGCTCAGATCAGCCGTGAGGTCGGCGATCCGGTGGTCGAGGGGAACCTGACGGCCGAGGACCTCGAGCGTTGGATCACCCTGTTGCCCTACTTTAACGCGCTGGCGGTGCTAGACAGCCGGGGCGAAGTGCTGGTGCACACGCCCGGACCCGATCCGGATGCAGCCCTGCTGAGCGCCATCCGGCCGGCGCTCCAGGTTGCCCGACTCGGGGTCTCGGAGGAGGTCGTTGTACGCCCGGGGCAGGGGAGTCGTGGCGCACGCCTGGTGTTCGTCGCCCCGATTGAAACCGACACGCTGGAGGCGCCCGTAGGAAGCCTGGTGGCGTGGACCGACCTGTCGCGCAATCCGCTGCTGCTGCCCGTGCTCGGCCGCCTGGCGGAGGTGGAACCCGGGGAGGCCTACGTAACCGATGACGGCGGGACGATCATCCTGCATCCAATCCCAGGCCGGGTGATGGATGAGGTGCCGATTGACGTCGACAGCGCCGGGGAAGTGCGAGCCCAGACCGCGCCGGACGGCACGCGTCAACTGCGCTACCTGAGCGAGGTGCGCGGCTACCCGTGGTGGGTCGTGGTGGCCTCACCCCAAGGCGCGGTCGATCTGCTTGCGGCGCGCATTGCGGCGCAGCTCACCGCGGTCATTGTTGCCGTCGGCATCCTGGCTCTGCTGGTGGTGTACCTGATCAGTCGGCGCATCACGCGCCCGCTGCGGGAAATGACCGGCGCCGCCGATACGATCGCCAGCGGCGACCTCTCGCGGCCGGTCCCGATATCCGGGCAGGATGAAACCGGCCGGCTGGCGGCATCGTTCGAGCGAATGCGCCGCGGGCTGGAAAGCCGCATGAGTGAAATGGACGGCCTGCTGCGCATCAGCCAGCAGTTGTCCACCACCTTCGAGCTCTCGGTCGTCCTGCCGCGCGTGCTCGCCGCCACCCGCGATCTTACCCAGTCGGATATCGTACGCCTCGTGCTGCTGGGCGAGGGCAAAGGCAAGCCAGGCATCACCCCCGAGGCCTATCAGGCCGGGAGCGATCCCGGTGGATGGGCGGGGCTGGATCCACCCATCCTCGACATCGCCCGGCAGCGCGGGGCGTTTGTGCTCGACAACCCGACACGCGCCCGGGGGCTGCTCAATCTGCAATCGCTGCGCGCGCCGATCCTGGGGCTGGCCGGTGCGCCGATCCGCAACGAGGGCCGGTTCATCGGAGTGCTCTGGCTCGGCTACCGAGAGCCGCACACCTTCTCCTCGGAGGAAGCCGGGTTGCTCTCGATCATCGCCTCGCAGCTGGCGGTGTCGGTGGCCAATGCCCGCCTGTTCCAGCAGGCCGAACAGGAACGACTGCGCCTGGGCGCCGTGCTCGAAGCAACCCCCGATGCCGTGCTGGTGACCGATCGCGCCGGGCGGATCCTGCTTGCCAACTCGGCGGCCGAAATCGTTCTGCGAGGACCGGCCGACGCTTGCATCGGCCTCCCGGCGACGGAATGGGTGGACTCCCCGGAGTTGCTGGCGCTGTTGCTGGACGACACCACCGAGCCGCGTTCCCTGGAGCTCAAGGTCGAAGGGGGCAAGGTGCTGTTCGGCACGGCCATGACCGTCGAAGACCCGAGCGATGCACAATTCTACGGCCGGGTGTGTGTCTTGTGGGATGTCAGCCAGTTCAAGAAGCTGGATATGCTCAAGTCCGAGTTCGTGGCGACGGTCAGCCATGACCTGCGGGCGCCGCTGACGCTGATGAGCGGCTATACGACCATGCTGCCGATGGTCGGGGCACTCAACGATCAGCAGAAGGAGTTCATTCGCAAGATCTCCCTCAGCGTTGAGCAGATGACGCAGCTGGTCGACAACCTGCTCGATTTGGGCCGGATCGAAGCCGGGATCGGTTTGAGCTTGGAGAGCGTGGCGCCGGAGAGCCTGGTGGCGGATGTCGTGCAGGTGTACCAGCCGCAGGCGGCAGCCAAGCGGATCAGCCTCAGCCCGGAGGTGGCCTCGCAGTTGCGCCCGATCGAGGCAGACCGGACCCTGCTGCGCCAGGCGTTGGCCAATCTGGTGGACAATGCCGTCAAGTACACCCAGCCCGGGGGGAAGGTGGTCATCCGCGCCCGCCAGGTCGGAAGCCGCCAGCTGTTCACCGTCGAGGACACCGGGGTCGGCATCGCGCCGACCGATCAGGCGCGTTTGTTCGAGAAGTTCTACCGGGCGCGCCGCAAGGAGAACCTGCGCGAGCGCGGCTCGGGGCTGGGGCTGGCGATCGTCAAGTCCATCGCCGAGCAGCATGCTGGGCGGGTGACCGTGGAGAGCCAGCTGGGCGCAGGCAGCGTGTTCATCATCGATGTCCCGGTGCGCCTGACCGAAGATGAAAGTCGGCCTTGACTTCCTAGGGGACTGACATAAAATAACTGTTCGTGCATCAGGCGCTTGAAGCTCAGCCAGGGCTTTCAGGCGCTGGTTTTGCTTTGCCCCGCAACTAGCACGTTTGTTCGCATGAGTGGCACTCGCTGGAGGGATCCGCGTGGAAGCAAAGTCGTTCAAGGCACTGCGTGTCAGTTTGGCTTCACCCGAGGACATCCTCAGCTGGTCGTATGGCGAGGTGCAGAAGCCGGAGACGATCAACTATCGCCGCTTGAGGCCTGAGAAGGACGGCCTGTTCTGTGAGGCCATCTTCGGGCCGACGAAGGACTGGCAGTGCTACTGCGGCAAGTACAAGAACATCCGCTTCAAGGGGATCACCTGCGAGAAGTGCGGCGTCGAGGTGACGCGCTCGGCGGTTCGGCGCGAGCGCATGGGTCACATCACCCTGGCGGCGCCGGTGGCGCACGTCTGGTATACGCGGCGTGTCCCCTCCTACCTCGGTCTGCTGCTGGACATCTCGCGGCGCAACCTGGACCGGGTGCTGTACTTCGCCCAATACGTTGTCACTCACGTCGATGAAGAGGCGCGCCGCAAGGCGGTCAAGCGGATCGAAGACGAGATCCTGGCCCTCGAGCGGGAGCAAGCCGATTCGCTCAACCAGCGGATCGCTCAGCTCAAGGCCAATCGCAAGAAGCGGCTCGAGGAGCTGGAGGACCGCAAGAAGAAGGTCGAAGAGACCTACGCCGATGAGGTCGCCAACAAGATCGATCCGGTCATCCGGGAAGGCCAGAAGCTCGAGCGCAGCCTGACCGAGCGCATGGGAAAGACCCTGCGCCAGCCGGTCATCCTGGAAGCGACCGACACGCTGATCGCCGACAAGGACGAGACGGTCACCAATGCCCACCTGACCGGTGTTCAGAAGGCCGTCGCCCAACGCCTGGAAGAGATCGAAGCCTTGCTCAAGGAACGGCGCGATCGTGATCTTGAGCGCATCAAGGCGCAGGTGGATAAGGTCAAGGGCGAGTCCGATGCCGGGATGGCCGAACTGCGCGCGGCGACCGATGACGGGTCCCCCGGGCCGCGCGACCAGTTGGCGGAGGACCGCGAGGAACTGATGGGCATCCGCCCGATGATGTTCCTGGGCGAGAGCCGCTACCGCGAGCTCAAGGTCAAGTGGGGCCAGGTCTTTCGCGCCGACATGGGCGCCGAGGCGTTCTATGAAATCCTGCAGCGGCTCGATCTGGACAAGATGGCCGAGGAGCTGTGGGAGGAAGCGCGCACCACGCGCAGCAAGCAGCGCAAGAAGAAGGCCACCAAGCGGCTGAAGGTGGTCGAGGCCTTCCGCCGCTCGGGCAATCGCCCGGAGTGGATGGTGCTGACGGTGCTGCCGGTGATCCCGCCCGACCTGCGGCCGATGGTGCAGCTGGACGGCGGGCGTTTTGCCACCTCGGACCTCAATGACCTGTATCGGCGGGTGATCAATCGCAACAACCGCTTGAAGCGTCTCGTCGAACTCGGCGCGCCGGACGTAATCGTGCGCAACGAGAAGCGCATGCTGCAGGAAGCGGTCGACTCGCTGATCGACAATGCCCAGCGCGGCAAGGCGCTCTCGCGCCGGGGCCGGCGCGAATTGAAATCGCTGAGCGACATGCTCAAGGGCAAGAAGGGACGCTTCCGCCGCAACCTGCTCGGCAAGCGCGTCGACTATTCGGGGCGGTCGGTGATCGTCATTGGCCCCCACCTCAAGCTGTTCCAGTGCGGTCTGCCCAAGGCGATGGCCCTCGAGCTGTACCGTCCGTTCGTGATTTCCAAGCTGGTGTCCTACAACTACGCCGCCAACGTCAAGGGGGCCAAGCGCATCATCGAGCGCGAGCGGCCCGAAGTGTGGGAGGTTCTGGAAGAGGTCATCCAGGATCGTCCGGTGCTGCTCAACCGGGCGCCGACGCTGCACCGGCTGGGCATCCAGGCCTTCGAACCGGTGCTGGTGGAAGGCAAGGCTGTCCAGCTTCACCCGCTGGTCTGTGCCGCCTTCAACGCCGATTTCGATGGTGACCAGATGTCGGTTCATGTACCGCTGTCGCAAAGGGCGGTCGAAGAAGCCCGCGAGTTGATGCTGTCGAGCAAGAACCTGCTCAAGCCGGCGGATGGGGAGCCGATCGTCGGGCCATCCAAGGACATGGTGCTGGGGGTGTACTACCTGACCATGTCCATCCAGGGGCGCGAGCAGCGCGGGGCCGGGCGGGCATTCTCCAACATGGATGAGGTCGAGATGGCATATGGTCTCGGCCAACTCGATATCCATGCGCCAATCCGGGTCAAGACCGAGACCTGGTTCGCCGAGGATGGCACGCGCCTGGAGGATCCCGAGACGCGGTTGATCGAAACGACAGTCGGGCGCGTGATCTTCAATCGTGTGATGCCTGACGGATTGCGCTTTGTCAATCATGTGCTGGATAAGGGCTCGATGCAGAAGCTGGTGGCGGACGTCTACCACCTGCTGCGCGAGGAGGGCACCCCGGCGGTAGTCGATGCCATCAAGGACATCGGCTTCGCTTATGCCACTCGGTCCGGCACAACCATCGCTGTTTCCGACATCACCGTCCCGAAGGAAAAGGAAGAGATCATCGCCAAGACGCTGGAAGAGGCCGAGGCGGTGCGGCGTAACTACCTGCGCGGCCTGCTGACCGAGCAGGAGATGAATGAGCGAATCATCGAGCTGTGGCAGGAGACGACGGCCCAGGTGGCCCAGGCGGTTCGGCGTGGGATGGATCCGGCCGGCAATCTGAGCACGATGGCGATCTCAGGCGCGACCAAGGGCGGCTTTGGCCCGATCTCGCAGCTGGCCGGGATGCGCGGCCTGATGGCCGACCCGGCCGGGCGCATCATCCCGCTGCCGATCCGCTCCAATTTCCGCGATGGGCTGAACACGCTGGAGTACTTCATCTCGACGCATGGCGCCCGAAAGGGTCTGACCGATACCGCCCTGCGCACGGCCGACGCCGGCTACCTGACCCGGCGCCTGGTGGATGTGGCCCAGGACGTGATCATCAACGCCAATGACTGCGGCACGGAGCAGGGGGTCGTGATCCGGCGGGCGGATGATGTCGCCGGCCAGGATTTCGCCTCGCGCATCGTCGGGCGCATGCTGGCCGGTCGCCTTGCCGATCCGGTGAGCGGCGAAGTCTTGCTCGACAAGGGCGATCTGATCGGCATCGAGCAGTCGCGCCAGGTGGCGGCTTCAGGCGTGACCGAGGTCTTCGTCCGATCGCCGCTTACCTGTGAGCTGCAGTTCGGCATGTGCGCCACCTGTTACGGCATGGACCTCGGGCGCGGCAAGATGGTCAACCTGGGCACCGCGGTTGGCATTGTTGCTGCTCAGTCGATCGGCGAGCCGGGCACCCAGCTCACCCTGCGCACATTCCACACCGGCGGCGTCGCTGCCGGGGGCGACATCACGACCGGCCTGCCGCGCGTTGAGGAGCTGTTCGAAGCGCGCAAGAAGCCGAAGGGCGAGGCGATCACCGCCGAGATCGGCGGCACAGTTCAGATTGTGCAGTCCGACATGGCGGAGGGCCCGCGACTGTTGCGCGTCATCGACAGCCAGCTGCTGCAGGACGAGTACTCTGTCCCGGGTAACTGGTCGCTGCGCATTGAGGACGGGACGCAGGTATCGGCGGGCGAGGTGATTGCCACGCGGGGCGAAGCCCAGATTGTGGCCACGCATGCAGGTCGGGCGCGCCTGGAAGAGCGGACGGTGATCATCGCCTATGACCACACCGACGAGCGCGAGTATGAGATCCCGCCCAGCGGACGCATCCTGGTGCGCGAAGGCGACAAGGTCGAAGCGGGTCATCAGCTCACCGAGGGCTCACTCAACCCGCACGCCCAGCTGCGCATCCTCGGGCGTGAGGCCGCCGAACTGTACCTGTTGACCGAGGTCCAGAAGGTCTACCGCTCGCAGGGCCAGAACATCAACGACAAGCACTTCGAGGTCATCATCCGCAAGATGCTCTCGAAGGTGCAGCTGACCTTCCCCGGCGATAGCTTGCTGCTGCCGGGCGACCTGGCCGACCGGCTCTACCTGCAGCGGATGAATGAGCAGCTGCTGCGCGAGGGCAAGCAACCGGCACGCGCCGTGCAGGTGTTGCTGGGGGTGACCAAGGCCTCGCTCAACACCGAGTCCTTCCTTTCGGCCTCTTCCTTCCAACACACCATCAAGGTGCTGGCAGGTGCCGCCATCGAGGCCCGCGTCGACTACCTGCGCGGTCTGAAGGAGAACGTGATCATCGGCAAGCTGATCCCGGCTGGCACGGCCTTCCCGGGGGAGGAAGTCGTCCTGCGCGATGAGCGCCTGGAGGCGATTGAGCCGGTGCCGATCGCAACCGGCGAGGGTGCGGAGCCGGTGGCCGCCGACTGAAGGCGGCGGCCGACAAGTCAGGATTGACCGCCGGGCGCAGGCGCAGGTAAAATTGCCCCTTGCGCCCAAGGGCGGATCACCCAACTTCCCCGACGTCGGGCAGCCGGAGCTGCGTGGCGAGCGGTGAAGCGAAGCTGGAGAGCATGGGATGAAATACGCAGTTGTGGAGTCGGGCGGCAAGCAGTACGTCGCCCGTGAAGGGCAGTCGATCGAAGTCGACCTGCTGCCGGTTGCGGTCGGCTCGACCGTCACCCTGGACTCGGTGCTGCTGGCGGTCGATGGCCCGGCCGTGGCGGTCGGCAAGCCGGCGGTCGAGGGCGCTAGGGTGACCACCCGCGTCGAGGGCCACATCCAGGGGCCCAAGATCGTCGTCTACCGCTACATCCCCAAGGAACGCTTCCGCCGCAAGAAGGGGCATCGTCAGCAGTACACCCGGCTGGCGATCGAGCAGGTGAGCTTCCCCGGCTTGGCCAGCGGCCAGGCCGACGAAGCGCAGGCCGTGGCAGCGAAGCCGGCCCGGCCCAAGACGGGCGGCGCAGCGGCGAAGCCGGCGGGGCGCAAGAGCGGGGAGGCGGCGGGCAAGACCGCCAAACCGGCGGCAAAGGGTCGCAAGAAGGCGTCGGCGTAATCGCCGGGCAGCGAGGAGTTCGCAATGGCACACAAGAAGGGCGGCGGCTCGAGCCGCAACGGTCGGGATAGCCAGTCCAAACGGCTGGGAGTCAAGCGCTTTGAGGGCGAGTTGGTGCGTTCGGGCGCCATCCTGGTCCGCCAGCGGGGCACGCATATTCACCCGGGCACAAATGTGGACAAGGGCGGCGACGACACCCTGTTCGCCATCGCCGATGGCCGCGTCAAGTTCGGGTTCGGCCGCGGCGGGCGCCGGCACGTCAGCGTGATTCGCGAGTGATCGCAGGTCCCCGTCCGCCGTTTCGGACTGCCTGAATCGCACCCTGGCGATCAGGCGGCGCTGGCGGCAGACGGTCACCCAGGGAAAGGGCAACCTCGATGAGAGATGGAATCCACCCGAAGTACAACCCGCAGGCAACGGTGATCTGTTCCTGCGGCAACACCTGGCACACCGGCTCGACGATTGACGTCATCCGCACCGACGTGTGTTCCAAGTGCCATCCGTTCTACACCGGCGAGCAGCGCATCGTCGATACCGAGGGTCAGGTCGACCGCTTCTACAAGAAGCTTCAAGCGCGCCAGGATTACCTGGGCGATGTGGTGGCGCGCGAGGCCTCCCGCACTTCGCCCGAATTGCCGATCGGCGAGCTTGAGCTGGGCAGCCGTGCGGAGAACTCACTCAAGGCGGCCGGGATCGAGAACGTCGGCCAGGCAATCGCCCGACTGGAACAAGCCGGCGACGATGGACTGCTGCAGATCGACGGTTTCGGGCGCAAGAGCCTGGCGGATCTCAAGCGCCGCCTGCGGGCGCGCGGCTTCACCCTGCCCGAGGAAAGCCCGGCCGGGGAGCTGGCTTCGTAGGCCGCTTGCCGCTGTCGGCCAAGCGAGTACACTCTGGGCAGGTGGGATTTCCACCTGCCCGTTTCTGTTCCACCGCACAGGGTACGCCTGGATGAGACATACCGTCGGCAGTGTTGAGGTCATCACCGGATCGATGTTCAGCGGCAAGACCGACGAACTGATCCGCCGCCTGCGCAGGGCGCGCATCGCGCGTCAGACCATTCAGGTGTTCAAGCCAAGCCTCGACACTCGCTTCGAGCTGGAGAAGGTGACCTCGCACGCCGGAACCGAGTTCGAGGCAACGCCGGTGCGGTCGGCGGCGGAGATCCTACAGCTGCTGCAGCCCGCTTCGACCGTGGTGGCCATCGACGAGGCGCAGTTCTTCGACGGCCGCCTGCGCCAGGTCGTGCAAGACCTGGCCAGCCGCGGCGTGCGCGTGTTGGTGGCAGGCCTCGACACCGACTTCCGCGGCGATCCATTCGGCCCGATGCCTGAGCTGATGGCCCTGGCCGAGCAGGTCGACAAGCTGCATGCCATCTGCATGGTGTGCGGGGACGAGGCCTCTCGCACGCAGCGGCTGATCGACGGCCGCCCGGCGCGCTACGACGACCCGCTGGTCGTTGTCGGCGCCAGCGAGATGTACGAAGCCCGCTGCCGCCTGCATCACGAGGTTCCGAGAGACTGAGCATGCGTGACTACCGCGAATTCCTGGCAGAGATCCTGATCCCGGAAGACAGGCTGCAGGCGCGTGTTCAGGAGCTGGGCGCGGCGATCAGCCGCGATTTTGCCGGCAAGGATCTGATGCTGGTCTGCATCCTGCGGGGCGGGGTGATGTTCCTGGCCGACCTGATGCGCGTGTTGAGTGTGCCGCACACGGTTGACTTCATGGCGGTGTCTTCCTACGGCGCCGGCGTCCGCTCCACGACCGGCCAGGTCCGCATCTCGCTGGACCTGACCACCTCGATCGAAGGCCGCAACGTGCTGATCGTGGAGGACATCATCGACAGCGGCTTCACGCTGGCCTCGGTGCTCGAGCTGCTCAGCGCTCGCCGCCCGCACAGCCTGCAGGTGTGCACGCTGCTGGACAAGGCCGAGCGACGCGAGACTGAAGTCCCCATCGCCTACTGCGGCTTCGTCATCCCGAACAAGTTCGTCTTCGGCTATGGCCTCGACCTGGACGAGTACTACCGTAACCTGCCGTTCGTCGGCGTCGTCCAGCCGGAGAAGTTCTTCGCTCCCTGAGCGCCGGCATGTCCCCATCTTTCCCGCCAGCCTGGGTCGTCGAGCTGCAGCCCGTCTTCAGTGCGGCGCGCGGCGTGTGGCTCGTCGGCGGAGCCGTCCGCGACCATCTGCTCGGCCGCCCTTCGCATGACCTGGACTTCGCCGTCGACGGCGAGGCGCGTCAACTTGCCCGCCGCGTGGCGGATCGCTTGGGAGCGGACTACTTCGACCTGGATCCGGCACGTGACGCCGGACGAGTGCTCTACCGCGCGCCCGACCGCACCGGCTGGGTGCTCGACTTCAGCCGCCTCCGGGCATCCCGCCTGCCGGAGGATCTCACCGGGCGCGATTTCACCATCAACGCCCTGGCGATCGATCTGCACCAGCCCGAGGTCTCGATCGATCCGACCGGCGGCGCGGCGGACCTGCGAGCCGGCCGCCTGCGGGCTTGCAGCCCGCAAGCGATCAACGATGACCCGGTCAGGGCGCTGCGCGGCGTTCGGCTGGCTCTTGGCCTCTCGCTGAAGATCGAGCCATCGACCCTCGGCCAGCTGCGTGCCGCCAGAGGCACCCTCGGCCTCGTCTCTGCCGAGCGCTTGCGCGACGAGGTGATGCGCACGCTCGAGCTGCCACGCCCGGCTGCAGCTGTGCGCCTGATCGATCAGCTGGGCCTGCTGAGCGACACCTTTCCCGAGCTGGAGGCGCTGCGCGGCCTGCAGCAGCCGCCGCAGCACGCCTACGACGCCCTGCGGCATACCCTGGCCGTGTGCGACCACCTCGCCGATCTACTGGCCGTGCTCGGCCTGCACCCGGACGAGGAGATTTCGGCCGACCTGACGCTGGGCCTGGCGTCGGTACAGCTGGGGCGCTTCCGGCAGGGGCTGCAGGAGGTGCTCAACCAGCCGCTTGCAGGTGGACGCTCGCTCCGCTCTCTGTGGATGCTGGCCGCGCTGTATCATGATGCTGGCAAGTGCGTCACGGGCTCCCGCGACCCAGCCGGCCAGCTCCGCTTCCTCGAGCATGAGGCGCGCAGCGCCGAAATGGCCGCCGCCTGGGCGGAGCGGATGCGGCTCAGCCGGGTGGAGATCGACCGCCTGAGCCGGGTCGTGGCAAATCACATGCGCCCCGGACAGTTGGAGAAGTCGCCGCCGATCACGTCGCGCGCCATCTATCGCTACTACCGCCAGCTGGGGGAAGGCGGCGTCGACGTGGTTCTGCTCTCCCTGGCGGACTTCCTGGGCAAGCACACTCCCCCACCGCCACAACTGGCGTGGGCCGGTCGGTTGGCTAGTGGGCGCATGTTGCTGGAGGCTTACTTCGAACGCGCGACGGAGGTCATCCGTCCGCCAGCTCTGATCGATGGCGTGGTGCTGATGCGCGCCCTGGGGCTCACCCCTTGCCGATTGGTGGGGGACTTGCTGGAGGCCGTGCGCGAGGCGCAGGCCGAGGGGCAGGTGACGACGCCGGACCAGGCGATCGAGTTCGCCCGCACGGCGCTGCACTCCGGCGATTACGGGGAAGCCGGGACGGCCGAGGCAGGCTAGGGAAAGATCTCGGAAAGCGCCGGCTCGTAGAAGCAGCGGCAGCCCAACGGGTGCGAGCAGCCATGAATCGGAACAATGGGGACGTCGGCCTTGGCGGTTTCGCCCTCGGCAGCGCAGCAGGCAGGGCAGGCGTCCTCATGAACCACCAGGCGGATGCGGTAGACGCGCGGATTCGCCTGGAGACGGGAGCGGGCCAGCGCGCTTTCGGATTCGCGGCTGAGGTCGGCGCCGCACTTTGCGCACCGAGCGGCTGTGTCGGAGGAACCAGTGTGGCAGCGGCTACAGGTTTGCACTTGCGACTCCTCCCCGAACGGGATGGCATTGTAGCGGGGAATTGACTGCTGTCAACCTGAGGCGATGCGGCGAACCATCCTGCACGTTGACCTGGATGCATTCTTCTGCTCGGTGGAGGCGCTGCGTGACCCGAGCCTGGCCTCTCGCCCGTTCGCCGTCGGGGGCCGGCCCGACCAGCGTGGCGTGATCAGTTCCGCCTCCTACGCGGCTCGGGCCAGGGGCGTACGCTCGGCCATGCCCACCGCCCAGGCGTTGCGCCTGTGCCCGGAGCTGATTCTGGTTCCCCCGCGGCATGGCGTGTACGGAGAGTACTCCGAGCGGGTCATGGACGTGCTGCGCGCGGCGGCTCCGCTGGTGGAGCAGCTGTCGATCGATGAGGCGTTCCTGGATGCCAGCGATGACCCGTGCCCAGGGGCTGAGATTGCCGCCAGGCTGAAGGCGGAGATCCGCCAGCGCCATGCGCTGGCGACGTCGTGGGGAGTTGCCAGCAACAAGCTGGTGGCCAAGATCGCCACCGAAGTGGGGAAGCCAGATGGGCTGATCGCCGTGCCTGAGGGGGAGGAAGCGGGTTTCCTGGCGCCGCTGCCCGTACAGATGCTTTGGGGCGTGGGCCCCAAGACACACCAGGTCCTGGCGGCGGAAGGGATCAGGACCATTGGGGATCTCGCCCACTGGCCAGCGGACAGGCTGTGGGCGGTGTTCGGCGAGCGTGGCCCTGAACTTGCATCCAGTGCGCTGGGCGTAGATAGCCGGCCGGTAGTGGCCGAGCACCAGCTCAAATCGCTATCCGCTGAACGCACCTTTCCCCGGGATCTCAGTTCCCGCCAGGCGCTCGAAGAGGTCCTGGTCGAACTGGTCGAAGAGGTGGCTCAGCGGCTGCGGGAACACGACCTGGCGGGGACAACCGTTCGGCTGAAGCTGCGATGGTCCGACTTCACAACGATCCTCAGGCAGGCCAGCCTGCCACAACCTTCAAGTATCGACCCGGAGATCCTGGCCGTGGCACGCACGCTGCTGCGCGCCAACCTGCAGTCCGGCAGGGCGGTGCGCCTGCTGGGGGTGGGCGTCTCCGGCTTGCAGACTCCCATGCGCCAGCTCGACCTGTTCGATCGCAGCTGGGAACGGGAGGAGCGGCTGCTGCGCGCCGTCGACCAGATCCGTCAGCGCTATGGGGACGCCTCGGTTCATCGCGCCAGCAGCTTGCGACGCCGCCCGCCGCAGAACGGGGAAGCCCAGGAGACCTGAGGCGTCCGGCTCCTCCACCCTCAAGGCAGCTCACTCAATGAAGCTGCGCGGCAAGGGATACTTCATCTGGCAGCTGCAGAACTGCGAGGGCGGCAGCGCCAAGGCGATCGCCTCCAAGGCCAAGCAGGCAGGCCTGACCCATGTTCTGATCAAAATCGCCGATGGCGCGAACTGGGCCTACAACATCGACCGCACCCGCGATGTGGACCTTGTGCCTCCGGTCTTGACGGCGCTCAAGTCCGCCGGCATTCAGGTCTGGGGCTGGCACTACGTGCGTGGAGACAATCCGCTGGGAGAGGCCCGCCTGGGTGCAAACCGGGCGCGTGCCCTCGGGGTTGACGGCTACGTCATCGACGCCGAGCGCGAGTACAAGCAATCTGGTAGGAAGGTGGCCGCCCAGCGCTATGCTCAAGAGCTCCGCCGGTTGCTCGGCAACATGCCGATCGCTCTGAGCTCGTACCGCTATCCACGAGTCCATTACCAACTCCCCTACGCCGAGTTCCTCGCCGTATGCGACTTTGCCATGCCGCAGGTGTACTTCGAGCAGGCACACGATCCCGATGTGCAGCTGCGCACCACGCTCGACCAATACATGAGCCTGCCCAACGCCCGACCGGTTGTCCCGACCTTCCCGACGTACTCGGTCGCTGGCTGGCGGCCGACGCCTGCCGAAGTGCGCCTGGCGTTCTCGACGGCCCGGAAGCTGGGACTGCAGGCCGCCAATGCCTGGAGCTGGGACTTCGCCTCCCGCGCCGCGCATCAGGACCTGTGGCAGGCCGTGGCGGGGTTCGATTGGGATCCGCCGGCATCCGAGCCTGCCCCGGAGCCGAAGCCCGACATCGTGGATAAACTGGTCCAGCGGCTCAATACGCGCAAGACCGCTTCGATTGTCGAGTTGTACCGCAAGAATGCCGCCCACGTTACCGGTGATCGGACCGTGATCGGGCGGGAGGCCATCGAAGCCTGGTATCGCCGCTTGTTCAAGGACGTGATGCCGGATGGAAAACTCGAGCTTACCAGCAGAACAGGGAGCGGAACCTTCCGCCAGTTCACCTGGCACAGCAAGACCCAGGCTGCGCAGGTGATTGTCGGCAGCGACACGCTCGGCGTGCTCGACGGGAAGATCCAGTACCATTACACGCACTTTGGGTCGCCGCCCTAACCGTTGGGGTTGGTGGCGGTGCCTGGGCTGCCTTGCTTCTGCGCCCTCTCCGCAACTCCGATTCGCTTACCCACCATCGCTCCGGCACCGCCGTGCTTGTCTCGCGGTCAAGGCCCCAACGCCTCCTGCCGAAGCGGGAGCAGCCCGGACGCTATAATTGCGCCGGTTGCGGCCTCGCTTCGGTGATTCCGCGCTGCACCCTGGGCGTGCATGCAGCTTGAACTCGGCAACGATCATCTGGCCTGGCATTTGCGGATGCCATCGGGACGGTGGGACGTCCGGTCCCTGTACGGTCCGACGGTGGAGGTTGCCGCAGCCCGGCTCGGCCTGAGCGGTGCCTGGCGCGACGGCGGTTTCACCTGGGACGGGTCGCTGGCCGACGCCGAGATTGTGGGCCCGTGCCCGCTGCCCTCTCCGCTGGGGGACGCCCCAGGGGTCCGCCTGAGGCTGGCACCCGAAGAGCTGCCGGTGCAGTTGTCGGTCGATTTCGCGCTGCCGGTGCATGCCCCGCTCGTGCTCTGGCAGCTGCGGGTGGTCAATAGCTCCGAACAGGACGTGCGCCTGGATCGGTTGGATCTGCTTCGGGGTGGCGCCGCAGGCTCCCAAGGGGTCAGCCTGGCCGCCCAGGCTCCGCAGGCCTTCTACGTCAACGGCTGGCAGAGCTGGAGCTACTCCGGGACGCTACAGGCGGGGCAACGTCAGCCGCGCAGCTCGCTCGGGCCGTTGTTCCGTGCACGGCATGAGATCCCAGGCGTCTGCATGCGGGGTCGGCGGGGGGAGTTTATCTCGGACCTGTATGGCGTCCTGCTGCACCCAGAGCGAAAGGTCGGTTTGCTGGCGGGGTTTCTAGGGCAGCGACAGATGTTTGGACAGGTGCACGCAAGGCTTCGCTCGGAAACTTCGTCGCTCGAGCTGGTTTCTCCGGCGGACGGTATTGTTCTCGGTCCGT
>JBFYRF010000036.1:0-3577 GCA_041302385.1 Anaerolineales bacterium
GTGGCAGCCGATATCGCCACGTACTCCTCCACCACCTTCAAGCGCCAGCAGGTTCCTGGTTACAAGGGGCCGTAGGCCCACACGGTTCACCTCGCCGGCCGGAGCGACCGCTCATCCTCCGGCGATAATGCGGTTCAAAGACGCCCAGCCTTGGTTGGGCGTCTCGCATTCTGGCCGCATGCTTGCCCGTTGTCGCCCCGAGACGGTTTGCCCTCTCCTTCCCTCCGCGGCAGGTCGCAGCCAGAAGATCCTGGGAATGCGATGAACTGCCATCCGGGATCTCGCCCGCTGGCCCAGCGCGAGGCGGTCCTAGGGCCGATCTTCCCCGGGATGCCGACGCTCGAATCCAACCCGCCGCAACCCCAGACGAAGGCGCCCCAACCGCGGAAACCCGGAGGGCCCTCCCTCGGGGACGCCGCGAGCCGTCGTCGGGCGGCTCCCCACGGGCGATTCCAGCCAGGCCGTCGGATCGGCTTGTCACCGAAGCGAAGCGGGAGTTTCCCAGCGCGAATCAATTGTCTATGCAGACAACCTCTCCATACGATTTCCAATGCCGGATCCGGAAGCCCGATTCCGCGAATTGGCCGAGGTTCTCTCGGCGGGGCTTCGATCGCCGGACCTCTGTACACCAGCAGCACCAGGGCCCCACACCGAATCGCGGCTTCCAGGACAGCGATCACGGCCAGGCGATAATTCCCCCAGTCCGGCGCTTTGGTTTGTCTTCGACAGGTTCCTCAACCGGAAGGAACTCCCTTCTGTTTTCCCCTGCCCGTCCAGCGAATCTTGTACGCAGCAGGTTTGTGCCGTGGATCGCGACGGCGGGAGGGCTCCCGCTTGCGCAGTCATGGCAACGGCGGACTCATCCCCAGGCGAACTTGACCCAGCAGGCCAGCCCTCTGCATGAGCTGAAGACCGGCCGCGGACTGAGGTGCAGTTCGTCTCTGCTGCTGCTCACCCACGCGAGTCACGCAGGCATGGGATAATCGGAGCACCGCTGAGCGGCTCAGGAGGAACCCAATGGACGTTGGCCCGATTCAAGTTATCGTCTTCGGCTTCGACACGACCGACAAGATGCGGGGTCAGATCATCCAGGAGCTTGCGCGCCTGCGCACCCGCGGGCTGATTCGCGTGATTGACATCCTGCTCGCCAAGAAGGAGCCCTCCGGCGAGATTCGCGCCCTGGAGATGGAAGGCCTGACCTCGGCCGAGAAGGGGGAATTTGGCCGGGTAGTGCAGGGCCTGCTCACGGCCGGTGGTTCGGCGCCGGGCGCAGCCAAGCCGGCGTCCGGCGTCGAGATGCTCGATGCGTCCCTCCAATCCGTCGGTCTCAGCGCCACTGACATCGCCCGGGCCGCCAATGCCCTACCGCCGGGAAAGGCTATCGGCATCCTGATGTTCGAGCACACGTGGGCCGTTCCCCTGCGCGACGCCATCCGCAGTGCCGGCGGAATCCCACTCACGCAGGGGTTCGTCACGCATGAGGCGCTGGCCCTTGTGGGAAGGGAAGTCCAGGCCGCCGCCGAGGCGCGGCAAGCGATCGAGTTGACCGAGGCCATTCAGGCCGTGGCGGTCCTCGAGGTCATGGCCGCCATCGAGCAGGCCGAGCGCCTCAAGAGCGCCGTCGCCGCCGATGTGCTGCGCACGCTGGTCGCGGCCAGGATGATCGAAGAGGCTGCCGTCCAGCAAGCGATCGGCGTGCTGGTAGAGGCGCGCCTGATCGAAGACCAGGCACTGCGCGAAGCCTCACAGAAGGTCGCCCAGTCAAAGCGCTGAGCTCGGTGCTTTCCAGGGCCGCCGGGCCGCCCAGACCCGCGCCTGGCCGTCCACCGGCACCCGGAGACCGAGCGAGTCCTGGCAAGACAGGGAGTAGGGTCAAGATCATGGGCATCCGCACGTTCTTCAAGCGACTGTTCAAGCCTTCCGGCAAGCCTCCCCAGCCGAAGCGACGCTCGCGCCGGATGGAGCGCGAGTACGCGGTGATCGGGTTGGGCAAGTTCGGCCGCAGCCTGGCACGACGCCTCGACTTGCTCGGCCTCACCGTCGCCGCGCTGGACATCGACCCCCGCAAGACCCGGTTGCTCGCCGACGATGTCAGCTCTGCGCTGACCGTCGATACCACGGTCGAATCCGCCTTGCGCGAGGCCGACATCGAGTCGTGCCACACGGTGATTGTCGCCATTGGCGGCGACAACTTCGAGGCCTCCGCCTTGACGACGATTTCCCTGGCGAAGATGGGCATCCCGAACATCATCGCCCTGGCGAACTCGCCGCGTCAGGAGGATATCCTGCTTAGCATCGGCGCCCATCGCATCCTCAATCCGGATGAGGACAGCGGCTTGCGCCTGGCTGACGAACTCGCCGATCCCGGGCAGGGCGAGAACTGGGCGCTGGACAACAACACACAGGTCGCCCTGGTCCAGGCCCCGAAAGGGATGGTGGGGAATGCCGTCGCGGATTGCGCCGCGCTCGGGATCTCGGTCCTGATGGTCTATCGAGACTCCGAGACGCTGCTGCACCCCGCCGAAGACGTCGTCTTCATGCCTGCCGATCAAGTGCTGATCGTCGGTTCGGCCGGGAATGTCCGAGCCTTCCGCCTCCTCGAGTAGCGGCGCAGCGGAACCCGGGGTGGAGCGCCACGGTCGACCCGCTCGCATCGGGGGTCATCTGCTCTCCGCAGCCCGCAGCCGCATCCCGGTTGCCTGGCGGCTGATCCTCGGCCTGCTGGCGATGATCGGGCTGGGCACTGTGCTGCTCAGCCTGCCCGGCATGACGACCCAGCCGCTGACCTGGATGGAACGGCTGTTCACGGTGACCTCGGCGGTCACGGTCACCGGCCTGGTCGTCGTCACCACGAGCACGGCCTTCACGCCGTTGGGCCAGTTCGTCCTGCTGTGTCTGATCCAGCTGGGCGGACTGGGCTATGTCGTGCTGGTGGTGCTGGCCTTCCGGGTCATGGGACGCCAGGTCCCGCTCGCAGAGCGCATGACGCTGGCCAGCGAACTTGGACTGGCCAAGACCCGCTCCATCGTCTCCATCTTGCAGCGATCGCTTGTACTGATGCTGATCATCGAGGCTGCCGGCACTCTGCTGCTGTTCGTGCATTGGAGCCTGAAGGGCCTGCCTCTCGACGGCAGAACCTTCTTCTACGCCCTGTTTCACTCGGTGGCAGCCTTCTGCAACGCCGGGTTCGATCTGTTCACCGGCCTCCCACCCGAGCAAGCCTGGTCACCGGTCGATATTCCGACGCTGCTGATCTTGGGGACCATCGCCATCCTCGGCGGACTGGGCATCCCCGTATTCATGGATTTCGCCTTTCGCCGGGGCACACGCCGGCGACTTTCACTGCACACGCGGGTCACCCTGGCAGCCAGCCTGATCCTGGTCCTGGGCGGCATGGCAGCGATCTGGATTGCCGACTACTGGCAGGGGGGAGCACTGGCCGATTCGCCAGTGGGATACCGGGTCACCCTGGCCTGGTTCCAGTCCGTCGTGACACGCACGGCAGGTTTTCCTGGCCTGATCTCGTTCATCCCGCTCAGCTCGGCCACGATCCTGGTGCTGATGGGATTGATGTTCG
>JBFYRF010000058.1:0-8783 GCA_041302385.1 Anaerolineales bacterium
CACAGTCCCTGCGCACGAGTTGCACACGCGACGGGCAGAATCATGACGCCTCGCCGGGGAGAATTTCATCCAACCCGGCTGCTGGTGCCGCCGGCGGCGCCGAGAGGAAACTGGCCCTTCCATAGCCGCCGATCCAGCCTCCATGAGGTGATCAGGCTGCCAGCAAGCCAGGTGCAGCCCGGCGTGCAAGCGGCCTGCGCTGCAGGGTGTTCAATTGGCCGGGAAGGCGCACGGCCCAATCCGGGGGCGTGCACCGGGTTGCCCAATCGGAACGGCTGACCCAGGCATGCCTCACGCCCGTGCCCACCCCCTTCGGAGCGGCGCTCCGGAATCTCGAAGGGCCGGCGGATGAGGGTTGAGCATTGGGGTTCAGTGCTAGAATGGCCTTCACGCAAGGAGTACGGACCATGTCGCCAGGGCGTATGCTCGCCTTGTTCAGCCTGTTGCCCACGCTCCTCCTGGCAAGCCAAGCGCCGGGTTTCGAGCCGGCCGTCCCGCTCAAACAGGGCGGATCGATGCCGGTGACCCTGGAGAGCAACCCGTTCCCGCTGGTGGCGGACCTGCAGGCTCAGAACACCAGCTTGCACGCGCTGGCGTTCTCCCCCGACGGCGCCACGCTGGCCGCCGCCGGCGATCCGGGCTTGATCGAGCTGTGGGAGGTGGCCAGCTGGCAATCGTCCGGCATCTTGTCGGGCCACACTGCCGCGATCAACACCCTGGCCTTCTCGCCCGACGGGGCACGCATCGCTTCAGGCTCGGACGACGCCACGGTCAGGGTGTGGGATCTTACAGCCCAGTCCGAGCTGAGCCGGTTCAAGCCGACCATGGCTACCAACGTCTACCGGGTGGCCTACTCCCCCTCAGGCTCCGAGGTGGCCGTGGGCGCTCAGCTGTGCGTCGTACAACTGGTCAACCCACAGACTGGAATCCTGCGGCGCACCCTGGATCAGCCCGGCTGTGGCTCGACCAGCCTCGGCTGGGTCCGGGCGTGGGGCATCGACTACTTCCCCGACAGCGGCCACCTGGTCACCGGCGATGGGCGCGGCTGCTGTGGCGGAGCGTTGTTTCGCTGGGACGAGGATCGGTTTATCGAGCCGCAGCTCCTCGTCGGCTACGGCCTGCCAGTCAATAACGTCGACATTGACCCCAGCGGCACGCGGGTTGCGCTGTCAGCCCTGGGCGAGCCGGCGGTGTGGATCCGGGACGCGGCGAGCGGCGCGCTGATCCATGAGATGATCGGCCATATCTTTCGCGTCACGGGCCTTGCCTTCTCACCCGACGGGAAGCTGGTGGCTTCCGTCTCGCGGGATGGAGCGCTCGTGTTGTGGGACGCATCGGCCGGCACCGAAGCCGCTCGCCTGAATCCGCTAGCCGGACCTTTGACCGGCGTGGCGTTCAGCCCTGACGGCGGGCTGTTGGCTGCCGCGACCGAGTCCGGCCGGGTGCTGGTTTGGGACCTGCAGGGCGGCTGATCCGGGCGGCGCCTCGGCAATCCCGGCCTGCATCGATCGACCCCGCTTCACCTTCGCAAGGGATGGACATTCGCGTAAGTCCGCCGTAAGGTGAGGCCATGCGGACAGAGGACATCCTGCGCTTCGAAGCCGAGCTGAAGATGATCCGGCAGGGATTGCAGGCCTCTCCAATCGAGGCTGTCTTCCCGCCACTGGAACCCCGAAGCTCCCCCAGACGGAAGCCGGGCTTGTCCCCGCTCAGCCCGGAGTCGGGTACGCGCGGAGCGTTCGTAAGCTCTTCGCAAGGCCGCTCCGAGATTGGCCCTCCGCCCAACTGAGAACCGCCGCGCGGCGGACCACCACCGCTCGGCCAGCTGTAAGGCGCATGTAAATCACGCACAGGGTTGCCAGTGCTACGATGAGCGCAGATCCAGTGACATCATCCGCTCTCATCCGAGGAACGCAGCATGGCGACCAATACCTACCCCACAACTGACGAAGCCCTGGATTTCGCCGTCGAGACCATCGGTCGCGGCGATCTCGACCGCGGCCGCAAGGTGCTCAGCTGGGTCCTGCAGAAGGATCCCAACAACGTCGTTGCCTGGACCTGGATGACGCGCTGCACGAAGGACATGGATGCCTTGCGCGAGGTTCATCGGCGCATTGACGCACTCAACCCGTTTGTCTAGCCGCCGGCCTGCCTGAGCGGCAGCGGCCCATCGCACCCGCCCGCCAGGCAATTGGCCTCGAGGGTACGCCGAAGCACCGGCCCGGAGAGCCGGTGCTTCGTGCATCCATCGGCCGCTCCTCGTCTGGTTCTCGCCTACAATAGGGCCAGCGCCGATTGGGGTGCGGCAGACGATGGAAGCCAGGAAGCACGGCCGGTCATTACCGCCCCGCCATTGGGCAGGGGTTCATCCCATCTGGCCTGCGGGTCGCCCTCGCCTGGCCCTGCTGGTCCTGTGGCTGGCGGCGGGCGGCGCGGCGGCCGCCTGCGCCCGCACCACCCCTTCAACCCTGGTGCCCCCCATCGCCTCGCCTACGCCCGCTCCAGATCCCAGCCCAGCGCCAACCGAAGTGCCGGAATGGCTGAGTTCACTTCCTGCCCGGCCGGCAGCCAGTCTCAGCTTCGACCACTTGACGCTCGAGGATGGGCTTTCGCAAAGCGTGGTGAGCGCCATCGCACAGGACCCGACGGGCTTCCTGTGGCTGGCGACACAGGACGGCCTGAATCGCTTTGACGGCTACAGATTCCGGATCTTCCGCAACGATCCGAATGATCCGACCTCGTTGAGCACCAACTTCATCACCAGCCTGGCCGTGGATGGCCGAGGCCAGTTATGGGTCGGCACCAACGCCGGCCTGGACCGCTACGATCCTGCCCGGGAGAACTTCGACCACTTCGTCGGCCGCCCCGGCGACACGCAGGCCTTGTCTTCATCGGCGATCACTGCCCTGGCAGTGGAAGGCGCGGACGCCCTGTGGGTCGGCACGGCCGCCGGGCTGAACCGCCTGGACCTGGAAACCCTGAAGGTCAAGCAGTATCTGGCCGACCCAACGCGCCCCAATCCGCTCACCAACAACGCAATCACGGCGCTCTTCCTGGACAGCCAAGCGAAGCTCTGGGTCGGGTCTGGGCAGGGCATGGACCAGCTCGATCCGCAGACGGACGTCATCCGCCATTACCTGCCCCAACCGGATGATCCCACCAGCCTGGTCGGTCCGGCTGTGGCGGGCATCGCCGAGGATGCGCGGGGCGGGATCTGGGTAGCCACGGCCACCGGACTCAGCCGCCTCGACCGGGCAAGTGGGCGCTTCACCAACTATGTTCACGATCCGAATGATCCCACCAGCCTGAGCAGCAGTGTCGTCACATCTGTCCAGCGCGATGCCTCCGGCACGATGTGGTTTGGGACCAACGTCGGCGGACTCAATCGTTGGACTCCCGGGCGCAGCGGTTTCGACCGCTTCGTGCACAACCCGCGAGATCCGACCAGCCTGGCCAACGATGCGGTCTTCCCGATCTTCCAGGACAGCGCCGGCATCCTGTGGTTCGGCACGTTCGGCGGCGGGGTCGATCGCTATGACCCGCGCAAGGCCAAGTTCGTCCACCTGCGCCGCATCCCGGATCAATCCGGATCACTCAGCAGTAACCTGGTCTGGTCGATTCTGCGCGACCAGGAACAAGGACTGTGGGTAGCAACCAACGATGGTGGGCTGAACCACGCCCGCCAGGGCGAAGGCGAGTTCACCCACTATCGCAACGATCCCGAAGACCCAAGCACGCTGGCCAGCGATCAGCTGTGGCGCGTCTACCAGGATCGGGCGGGAGGGATCTGGGTCGGCACGTCGGTCGGAATGGATCGTTTCCAACCGGACGATCGGACCTTCGAGCATCTGGCCGTCCCGCCCGTGTTCTCGATCCTCGAAGACAGTCAGGACCGCTTCTGGTTGGGAACGATCGGCGGTGGCCTGCTTCTGTATGATCGGCTCAGCGGCAGTTCGCAGGCGTACACCCTCGACCCGGCGGATCCGAACAGTCTGAGCAGCAACTTCGTCACCACGATGGTCGAAGACGCCGACGGCGTTCTGTGGCTCGGCACCTTCGGCACCGGCCTGGACGCGTTCGACCCCGAGACCGGACGCTTCCGCCACTTCGTCGTCGCCCCACGCGATCCCAACAGCCTGCCCAACAACACCATCCTCTCCCTGCTGCTCGATCGCCAGGGGACGTTGTGGGTCGGGACTGCCGGCGGGCTGGCGCGGATGGATCCAGCCACCCGGACTTTCAAGACCTACCGCATCACCGATGGACTGCCCAACGAAGTAATCAACGCCATGTTGGAGGATGACGAGGGCGCTCTGTGGCTGACGACCAACCTCGGGATGTCGCGCTTCAACCCCGCGACCGAGACGTTCGAGAACTACGATGTGTCGGACGGGCTGCAGAGCGCCGAGTTCAACCAGTCGTCGGCGGCCAAAGGCCAGCTTGGCGAAATGTACTTTGGCGGGATCAACGGCGTCAATGTCTTCCATCCACAGTCCCTCGGGGCCAACGAATTCGTCCCTCCGGTCGTCCTCACCGACTTCCAGCTGTTCAACGAGACCGTGCCAATCGGGAACGGCTCACCGCTCGAGCAGTCGATCACCCACACCCGGCAAATCGAGCTGCCCTACACCGATGACTTTCTCGGCTTTGAATACGCTGCCCTACACTTCTCCTCGCCCGAAGAGAACCGGTACGCCTACATGATGGAAGGCTTCGACGGCGGGTGGAACGAGGTCGGCGACCGGCGCTTTGCCAACTACACCGGGATCCCGCCGGGCGAGTATGTGTTCCGCGTGCGGGGTTCAAACAGCGATGGTGTGTGGAACGACGAAGGCGCCTCGGTCCAGCTCAGCATCGTGCCGCCCTTCTGGCAGACGGGCTGGTTCATCGTTCTGTCGGTGGCGCTGGTGGTTGGCACAGTCATCGGCGCGGTTTCCCTGCGCTTGCGCATCGTCGAGAACCAGCGTCGCGAGCTCGCCCGCCAGGTTGTCGAGCGGACCGCCGAGCTGCGCGAGACGCTTGGCCAGCTGCAGACGGCCAAGGAGGCCGCCGAGGCGGCCAACCGTGCCAAGAGCGTCTTCCTGGCCAACGTCAGTCATGAGCTGCGCACACCGCTCAACGCCATCATCGGCTTCAGCCAGCTGATGATCCGCTCGGCCGCCACCGGCCGCGGCGCCTCGCTGACCGCAGGCCAGGAAGATAACCTGCACGTCATCCAGCGCAGCGGCGAGCATCTGCTCGGGCTGATCAACGATGTGCTCGAACTCTCCAAGATCGAGGCGGGCCGCGCAACGCTCAGCGAGCGGGCGTTCGACTTGCGCGCCCTCCTCGAAGGCCTGCTGGAAGTGTTCCAGCTTCGGGCGGAGGAGAAGGGCCTGCACCTCGAGTTCGACATCGATCCTCGGGCTCCGCAGCACGTCACGGCGGATGAAGGCAAACTGCGTCAGATCCTGATGAATCTGCTGGGCAATGCAGTCAAGTTCACGCCATCCGGCGGGGTCGTGCTGCGCGCTCATCCGGCCGACCGCCTCGCACCGACTGGCGCGGCTCCGGAGGCCGAGGCGCTGAGGATGGTGCTCTCGGTCGAAGACACCGGTCCAGGCATCCCCGCCGGCGAGTCCGAGAGCATCTTTGTGCCCTTTGTGCAGTCGTCCGCCGGCCTGCAGGCTCAGGAGGGGTCCGGCCTAGGCCTTTCGATCAGCCGCCAGTTCGCGCGGCTGATGGGCGGGGAGTTGACGGCGGCCAGCGGGCCGGGCACTGGCAGCACCTTCACCCTCGAGATCCCCCTGCGGATCGCCTCGGCCGAGCAGGTGCAGGGGCAGGCCCCACAACGCATGGTCATTGGCCTGGCGCCTGGGCAACCCACCTACCGCATGCTGGTCGTCGATGACAGCCAGGTCAACCGCAAGCTGATCGTGCGCCTGTTTGAACCGTTGGGATTTGTGGTGCGCGAGGCGGCCGATGGGCGGCAGGCGCTTGAGATCTGGGAGGCGTGGGAACCGCACGTCGTGTGGATGGACATGCGCATGCCGGTGATGGACGGCTATGAGGCCACGCGTCGGATCAAGGCGACCACCCGCGGACAGGCGACGGTTGTGATCGCGCTGACGGCCAGCGCCCTCGAGGAGGATCGGGCCGTGATCCTGTCGGAGGGCTGCGACGACTATGTTCGCAAGCCATTCCGCGAGGACGATCTGCTGGCTGTGCTGACCCGTCACCTCGGTGCGCAGTTCATTTACGAACCGGCGATCGCCCGCCCAGGCGCACCCCCCGCGCCGTTCGCCGGTGGTCTGGTCGAGCGCCTTGCGGCCATGCCGCCCGAATGGCGCGCCCAACTGCGCCAGGCCACGCTGTTGGGCTATGGAGACCGAATCACCATCCTGCTCGAGCAGACCGCCGACATGGATGCCGCGCTCGCAGAGCGCTTGCAGGCTATGGCCTCGGCCTATGATCACCGCAGCATCCTCGACCTACTCGAACAGGCGGAGCGCGCCGAATGAGCGATGCCCAGAGCCACCTTCCGGCAGACATCCTGCTCGTCGACGACACACCGGAGAACCTACGCCTGCTCTCGCAGGCACTGGCCGAGCGCGGCTACGGTGTGCGCGCGGTCACCAGCGGCGCCCGCGCCCTGGAGTCGGCGATCGCCGTTGCCCCGGATCTGATCCTGCTCGACATCCGCATGCCGGAAATGGACGGCTTTGAGGTCTGTCGCCGCCTCAAACAGAACGAGCGGACGAGCGCCATCCCGGTGATCTTCATCAGCGCCATTGACGAGATCCAGGACAAGGTCGAAGCGTTCCATGCTGGCGGGGTCGACTACATCACCAAGCCCTTCCGGGTGGAGGAGGTCTTTGCCCGGACGGAGACGCATCTCGCCCTCCGCCGGTTGCAGGCGCGCCTGGAGCATGCCAACCTGCGCTTTGCGCGCGAGCTTGCGCTGGCCGGCAAGCTGCAGGCCACCTTCCTGCCCGATCCCATGCCCAGCGTCCCCGGCTGGGAGCTGGCGGCGACCCTGCGCCCCGCCCGCGAGACCTCCGGCGATTTCTACGACGTGCTGCGTCTACCCGAGGGCGGCCTGGGGCTGATCATCGCCGACGTGGTCGACAAGGGCGTGCCCGCTGCGTTGGTGATGGCCATGAGTTGGAGCATGCTTTGCGCCTTTGCCGAAGAGCATGTCCGCTCACCGGCGAACGTCCTGCATGCCGTCAACGGGACTTTGATCCGCCACCTCGACGGGCAGCAATTCCTGACAGCCTTCTATGCCACGCTCGATCCTTCGAGCGGTCAGCTCACATACTGCAACGCAGGCCACGCCCCGCCCCTGCTGATCGGCGGCGCGTCATCCTCGCCGCAGGCCCTCCCGCGAACGGGCCCTGCGTTGGGTGTGATCGAGCAGGCCCAGTGGGAGCCGCGCAGCCTGGAACTCGCGCCGGGTGAGGCCCTCGTGCTGTATACCGATGGTGTGACGGACGCCGAGGGACCAGGCGGCGAGTTCTTCGGTGCCAAGCGCCTGGAGCGAGTTGTGCGCGCCGCCCAGGGAACGACGGCCATCGAGGCACGCGACGCCATCCTGGCCGCTGTGGCCGCCTTCCGCCAAGGGACTCCGCAGTTCGACGACATTGCAATCGTCGTGTTGCGCCGATTGCCCAAGTAAACCGAAGCGGGGCCTTGGTCATGCGCCGGCGGGAACGGCCGTGTGGGAGGCAGACCGAAAGGCGCCCCTGGCGGGACTTGAACCCACAACCGTCGGATTAGAAGTCCGGCGCTCTATCCAGTTGAGCTACAGGGGCGAGACGGCGCGATTATGCCACAGCCGGCGCGGGCCTACAACTGGCGCTGCACCGGCTGTGGTATCCTGCCGATCAACGCCAACCTCCAGGAGTGACCGATTATGAGCCGACTTTCGACCGGGTTCATCGCCCTTGCCGCTTCGGCCCTGGCCGCCGCCAGCCTGGCTTGCCAGACGGTGACGCGAGCTGTTGACCAAGCCAAACCGCCGGTCAGCGGCATCCTGTACTCCGACGACTTTTCGGACGCAGGCAGCGGCTGGGACCGCGAACAATACGATGGCGGCAGCACCGACTACCTCGACGGCCAGTATCAGATCCTGGTCACCGAGTCGGAGGCGGACTATTGGGCCAATCCCGGGTTGAATTACGGCAATGTGCGAGTCGAGACGCTGGCCACCAAGGCCGGTGGACCCGATGACAACGACTTCGGGGTGATCTGCCGCTATCAGGACGTGGGGAACTTCTACTACTTCGTGATCAGCAGTGACGGCTACGCCGGTATTCTCAAGGTCAATGACCGGGAGACCACTGCCCTCGGTACAGGAAGACTGGAGCCGAGCGATGCCATCCGTCAGGGCAGCGCCACCAACCTGATTGCGGCGGAATGCATCGGCGCCACGCTCAGCCTGTATGTCAACGATGAACTCGTCGCGCAAGTCGAGGACACCGATTTCTCGCGGGGAGACATCGGACTCATCGCCGGGACATTCGACAATCCCGGCGCGGATATTCGCTTCGATGACTTCCGCGCCCTCGAGCGCTAGCCCGTCACCCATGTGACGATCCCGCCTCGTCCCAAGCGGCCAAGCGTGCAGACCTGTCGAGGGAGGGATCGGGAGGGCGGCTAACCGCCTGGCGCTGGCCGGATGCCCCGGTACACCCGCGGGCCGGTCAACGTGCGCAGAATGGTCTCCGCCGGACGGCCGAGCTGCTGGCCAAGCTCCTGGCAGGAGAGCGGCGCGTTGCCGTTGGCCATGAACACGCGAAAGA
>JBFYRF010000059.1:0-5421 GCA_041302385.1 Anaerolineales bacterium
AGCGCCAAGCAGCCCACCGTCGGGAGAGGCTGAGATGAAGGTGATGGTGATCGTCAAGGCAAATCAGGACAGCGAAGCTGGCGCCTTACCGAGCGAGCGGCTGCTGACCGAAATGGGCAGGTTCAATGAGGAGCTGGTCAACGCCGGCGTGATCCTGGCCGGGGAAGGCCTCCACCCAACTGCCCGGTCGGTCCGCGTGAGCCTGTCCGACGGCGAGGCTTCGATCCTGAAGGGACCGTTCCTTCCGACTGCGGCGCAGATCGCCGGCTTCTGGCTCTGGCAGGTAGAGTCGCTTGAAGCAGCCATCAAATGGGCAAAGCGCATCCCGCATCCGGACGGCGGCACGTCCGAATTCGAGCTGCGCCCGGTCCTCGAGGCGGACGACTTCGGCCCGAATTTCACTCCGGAGCTGCGGGAGCAAGAGGCGCGCTTGCGGGAGAAGTCGGAGAAGCAGCGCTAACCGGAAGTCGCCCAGGCACAACAGCATGCCGGGCGCTGCGGGGCTTCGCCTTGCCAGGCGGGACGCTGCGCCGCTCATCCTCGGACTGCCTCACCGCCGATGAAGCTTCTGCAGGCGCCGGGATGCCCCGTGCGAGCGAAGCCTTCGGTGCCCCCGGTGGATAGAGCAGCTTGCCTCCAGCCGGGGCGCCAGGGGTGTCGTGGGGCCATGCTAGGTCGGTGAATTGTGACACTGGCTATAATTGGCGTGAGCCGAACTCGCCGCCTTGAGTCAGTGCAGCTCCGACAGCCTGGCTTCGGGAGTTGAGGTGCCTTCATGGATCTGCAGAGACTCGAGTCGTTTCTCCTAGCTGCTGAAGCCCTCAGCTTCTCCGAAGCGGCCAAGCAGCTGCGCATTACGCAGCCCACCATCAGCTACCACATCAAGATGCTCGAAACCGAACTGGGAGTCGAGCTGTTTGACCGGTCCACCCCGAAGCTTCGGCTGACGGAAGCGGGACGCTTCCTTCTCCCCTGGACCCGCCGGCTCATCCACGATTCACGCGACCTGCAGTCGATGGCCTCATCCATCCAGGATGGCGTCGCGGGCCATCTCCGCATCGCCTGCAGCACGACGGCCGGAAAGTACATCCTGCCCCAACTGGCGGCCCGTTTCTCCAAGCGGCATCCGGGTCTCCGGGTGAGCATTCTGGCCTGCACGCCAGACCGGGCAATTCCGCAACTCCAAGGGGGGGAAGCCGACCTGGCGGTGGTGAGCTACGAGCCGCGAGGCGAGACGTTGGAGAGCCAGGAGTTTTTCCGGGACGCAATCACACTGATCGTGTCCTCCAGCCACCCCTGGGCGTTCCGCACTGCGATCGACCCAGGCGACCTGCTGAGCGAGAACATCATCATGCGGGAACCAACCTCCGGCACGCGACGGGTGATGCTTTCGGAGCTGGCGAAATTCGATATCAGCCTGGACGACCTCAGCGTGTTTCTGGAGCTCGGCAATGCCGAGGCGATCGTGCGCACGGTTGCCGCCGGGTATGGCATCTCTTTCGTATCAACCCTGGCTTCAGCCTGCCCGCTGGATCGAGGCAACATTGTCGATGTGGTTGTCAATGGCCTGAACCTGCGAAGGACCATCTACATGGTTCGTAGCCGCCTCGAGGCGAGCAGCCGGCCACAGGAAGCCTTCTGGGGTTTCGTGCACGACGAATCGAACGCCGACCTGCTCCGCCTGCCGGAGAGCACTCGCAGCTAGGCCGAAGGAGCGCGTGCCGGCCGCTTCGTGCGAGAAGCCCCCGGGGAGGGGGCTTCTCTGTATTGGGGAGGGAGAAACCGCCCGCGCTCTGGGGGGAGCGTTGCGGGCGTCCAAGGCTTAGAAGGTGTAGGTCATCCCGGCGCCCTCAGCGTCCATCAGGAACGGCGGGGCCTTCTCAATCTTGATCCGCTTGTCGCGCAGGTCCTTCGGGTCAATTCCCTTGTTCTCCAGCGCCAGCTCGCACAGCACAACCTTGGCGCCTTGATCGAGGATGGTGTTCCACAACTCGAGGGGGTTTGGCAGTCCCTTGGGCGAACCGAGCGCCTCGAGCTCGCCCTTCAGCGCCCACTTGGCGCCGGCTGGGCACAGGAACAAGTGCACCTCGTAGTCCAGGGCAACCCCGGACGAGGCGAAGATCAATGTAGGCATGATGTTCTTGGCTTCATCGCCGTTGCAAACGACCACCATCTTCTCTGCCATGGTTTCTTCTCCTGGATGTTGGATGATCCGCCAATCGTGATAGTCATGCGGGTTGTTGGTCGATTCTGATTGCCAGCCTCCTTGTCCTTCGAGCGGCTGTCGGCGGGCAATGCGGCCTCCAGCCCGGGGCATCCCGCAGCATGGCCCTAGTCCGCCGCCGCCGTCGCCAGACCGGGGACCGGCTGTTCGGCGGCACGTTGCTTGACGGCATCCAGGTAGACTGCCAGCGGCCGATAGGCGAGATGCGTCCACTTACCAATGCCCACCTCGGAGTCAAGCATGGCAAACATCGCCATCAGGTGAACCGTATAGAGAATGTAGGTCGGCCAGGGCCATCCAGCATAGCGGAAGATGTGCACCAGGATGCCGGTCAGTGCGCCGACAAATAGGAACGCTGGAAAGAGCCAGTCCGTCGGATGGGAGAAGCGATGCAGCTGATCGCGTTTCCGGAAGCGGTCGTAGATGGCCTCGCCCGAAAAGATCAGCAGGACCGCGGTCGCGTAGTAACCGAGCCAGCGCTGCGGATGCCACAGTGGGTAGATCTCATCCGTCTGGAACCACCACAGCAGTCCCACGACGAGCACGAGCATGGTCACATAGCCCGACACCAGCAGCAGGTGCTTCAACCACCGACTCTGGTCTTCGCTGCAGTCACGCCAGCGCCTCTGGGTGGTCGCGTGGACGGCCAAAGTCTTGAGTTCCTGAAGGTAGATGCCGATTGGGATCTTCGATTGGAGGTCGCCCATCACCAGGCCGATCATCCTGTACACGTTGCGGAACAATCGGCGACCCAACAGGGCAAAGTCGATGAGGACGACCGCCCAGATCAGCATGACCGGCGCGAACGTGTTGAGTGCCACTTGGTCGGTGACGATCTGGCCGATGCCGCTCAGGTGGTAGACCAGCAGCAGTGCTAGCGGCAGCAGGGCATAGGTCACAATGACCTTCCAGGCTGCGCGCTCAGAGGTGTAGAGCTTGGCTCCGTGGCCTGTCCGGTCATACTGGCCCGTCAGCCAGCGTCGCACGGCCATCATCGTCTCGCCGGGCTCAGCGCTCCGAGGACAGGTCTTACTGCAATCGCCACAGTAGTAGCACAGCCAGGCGTCAGTGCTGCGTAGCAGCCGATCTCTGAGACCCATCTGAACCAGGCGGATCATGTTCCGCGGGAAAGGATGCTCATCCGTCGTCAGCGGGCAGATCGCGGTGCAGGTCCCGCAGTTGAAGCACGCTTCGACGTTGACCGCGCCGTACTCTCGGAGTTCCGTCAACAGTGTCGGATCTACCCGTGAGCTCATTTCGCTTCGCCCTCCGCCAAGGCATACTGGTAGTACTCGGCGTTCTTTCCGACTTCACGCACCAGGTCGTACTTCTTCATCGACATGACGTGATAGAGAACCTGGTCGGCGGGAAGATCGGCCAGGGCGGCGATCTCGGGGATGGTCTTGGGCCCATCCTTCATGACTGCCTGCAGCTTCCTGCGGAAGGCCTGCTGCTCCTTCAGCCAGCCCTGGGTTTGCTCGACGGTGTCTTTGCGTTCCTCGCGCAGTCGCTTGAGAACGGCCATGCGCTGTTTGCTGGCTTCTGGATCGGTCATGCTTCCACCTCCAGCGCCGGGATGTCGGCGGCGATGGCCGCGACCATTGCCCGATACTGGGTCAGGGTCCATCCCTGAACATCGATCGCCTGATTCGGGCAGGCACTGACGCATACCCCGCAGCCGACGCAGTTGGCCGGGGAAACGACTGCGCCTTGGACCGTTTGCCCGTTGACGACTCGGGCCTCCAGCCGGATCGCGCCCTCGTACTCGCAAATCTCAACGCAGGCCCCGCTCCCCTGGCAACGCTCGAGGTTCACCCTGGCCACAAATGGCTCGAGCTCGACCGACCCCTGGCTGAGCAGCCCGCTGACCTTGGCCGCCGCCGCCCCGGCCGAGGCGCAGCATTCCTGGATGTTCATCGGGCTCTGGGCCGTCCCGGCCAGCACGATGCCGGTGACCGCCGTTTCGACCGGCCGAAGCTTGGGGTGGACCTCCAGCAGAAAGCGATCGTTGCCGGCGGAGATCTTCAGCAGCCCAATCAGCTCCTCGACAGGGTTGGGCATGATGCCGGTTGCCAGGACGACCAGATCCGCCGGCACTTCCAGCTCCTCACCCCAGGTCAGGTCATCCTTCACTCTGACCAGGAGCGGGTGATCGTCGCCGTCCGGGCTGGGGGAAACGACGGGTCCCTCCTCCGCCCGGAAGCGCAGGAAGCTCACAGCGTCTTGCGAGGCATGCCGGTAGTACTCCTCGTGCCCTCGGCCGTAGGTGCGTATGTCCTCATGCAGGTCGTAGATACGTATCTCAGGGAAGCGCTGGTGCAGCTCGGTGGCGGTGTGGAGCGTGGCGGTGCAGCACACGCGCGAGCAATAGTTGTTGACCTGGCCGTCGGGCTGGGGTTCGTGCACGCCTTCCACCTGGCGGCTGCCGACGCAGTGGATCATCGCCACGTCGCGCACCGGGTGCCCGTTCCATACCAGAGAGCGTCCGGGCTCCACCGTTCCCAGGATTCGGATCAACTGCGCGAGCGTGACCACCTCTGGCAGCTCGCCGTAGCCGAATTCCCCTCGAGGCGGTTCATAGGGGGTGAAGCCGGTGGCGACCACAATCGCACCGACATTGACGGCGAACTCCCTCGGCGTTCGGTCCAGCTGGATCGCATCACCGCCGTCCACTTTCTGGCACTCCCCACACAGCGTGCAGTGCTCCCAGTCGATGGCGGCCGTTGAAGGCGAGCATCCGGGGTAGCGCAGATAGATCGCTTTGCGCTGCTTCAGGCCATATTCGAATTCATCCGCCACCTGCACCGGGCAGGCATCGATCGCGGTCTGTGGGTTGCGCAGCTGCCCGCCCACCCCGCGCGGCGCCTGGCGCAGCGTGACCTGAAAGTCGCCGACGTAGCCCTCCAGGCCGACGGCTTCCGTTCCGGTGTGGATGGTTGCATTGGGGTGACGGAGGACATCGTCGATCAACCCATGCAGCGCTGGGCGCGCCTCCTGGTTGTTGGGGAACAGGGTTTCGAGTTGGGCCATGCGGCCGCCCAGGAAGGGGGACTTCTCAATGAGGGTGACTTTGAGCCCGCGGCGGGCGATATCCAGCGCGGCGCGCAGGCCGGCCACCCCGCCTCCGATCACCAACGCGTGTTTCTGAGCTTGCAGGCGAATCGGTTCCAGCGGCTCCAGGTGCCGCGCCTTGGCAA
>JBFYRF010000160.1:0-8444 GCA_041302385.1 Anaerolineales bacterium
CCACCCAGATCTTGTTCCCCCTCTCCGCCACGGCTTGTGGCGTACCCGGTTGCCGCCCGCGGAGAGGGGGTCAGGAGGTGAGGTCGAAAGCACGTCTTTCAGCAAGCTCTTAGGCATCCAGTGGAGGAAGAGAGATCGAGAGCACGTTGCCGCCCACGTTCTGCCCGCTGAACCACACCTGGCCGCCGATCCGGTCAACCATGGTCTTGACCATGGCCAACTCCAGGCCGGACGCACCGCGGGCAGAGGCTGGGTCGGAGTATGCGCGTTCGAACAGATGGACTGCGTCGGCGGCATCGACCGGCGAACCTTGGTCGCGCACGTCGATCCAGACCTGGCCCTGGGCATAGCGCAGATCGAGACCGATGGCGCCTCCCTCCGGTGAGCGCCAGGCGGCCTGCGCGATCAGCTTGTCCATCAGCGCCTGCGCCAGATGCCGATCCGCCAGGACAGGCGGAAGCTCCTTCTCGGCTCTCAGGTTCAGACTCAGCCCTCGCTGGCGCAGCTCGCCACCTGCTTCCGAGCTCTCCCAGCTGCGCGCCAGATCATCCAGGCGAACCGGCTCCGGCTGCAGGCTCGCGCCGCCCTCGATGGCGAAGATCTCCAGCAGGTCATCGGCCCACTTGCGAATGGCGCTCAGTTGAGCCACCAGGTTGTCCATCCTGGCCGTGAACCCCTCGGTGCGCGCCTCCGGAAGATCATTCAGGGCCATCAGCGAGGCGAACGCCGCTGCCAGCGGACGCCGGATGTTCTCTGCAGTTTCCGTCAGCAGACGCATCTTCAAGGCATCCATCTGCTTGAGATGGGTGATGTCCTGAATCACCATCACCCACCCCACCCCATCTTCGCCGGGCCCCCCGTTCAGCGGGGTCAGGCTGACCAGATGCACCTGCTCGGCCGGCCAGGGCACTTCACTGACCATGGCGCGGTGCGGGGAGGCGCCCATCCAGTGTTCGAGCAGGATCAGCAGCGGTGCCGGCAGCACCACCGAAGCGCGTTGGCCGACCAGGTGCTCCATCTCAAACAAGCGCGACGCCTGGGGATTGGCGACGGCAACCACACCGCTGGCATCGGCGGACAGGATGGCGTCGCTGGTGTTGGTGAGCAGGCTGCGCAATCGCTCGCGTTCCGCCTGGATCTGCGCCTGCAGCTGGGCGCGTTCCAGGCGCAGCTGGCGATGGGCGACGGCGCGCTCCACCGCCAGGCTGAGATCGGTCACCTTCTCCAACGGCTTGGTGAGATAGTCGAAGGCGCCATTCTCGCGCATGGAGGAGATGGCGGACTCCAGACTCCCGATTCCGCTGATCACGATGACCTCGATGAAGGCATCCTGCGTGCGCGCTCGGCGCAGCAGCTCGTAGCCATCCATTCCAGGCATCATCAGATCAGTGACCAGGACCGCGAACGGCTCGGCCCGTTGCAGCGTCTCGATCGCCGCCCGCCCGCTGTCGGCGGTCTCGACCTGGTAGCCGCGCTTGCGCAAATGGCCTGACATCAGCCGCAGATAGTCCGGATCGTCGTCCGCCACCAACACCCGGATGCCGGTCAAGCTTCGACCTCCCCACTCGCCGGGTCAGGCACCGCCTGCAAGGGGAGCCGAATCGTGAACAGGGCGCCCTCCCCCGGCTTGCTGCTCGCCTGGATCGTGCCATGGTGGTGACTGATGATGCCATACGAAACCGACAGGCCCATCCCGGTTCCCTGGCCCTCCGGCTTGGTGGTGAAGAACGGGTCGAAGACGCGCGGCAGATGCTCGGGGGAGATCCCGCTGCCGGTGTCCTGGATGTCGATCCGTGCAGCTCCGTCGTCGCGCTTCAAGTGCACGCCCAGGCGTCCACCCTCCGGCATGGCCTGCACGGCGTTCTGCACCAGGTTGATGATCACCTGCTGGATCTGCTGCGAGTCAAAGGTCAGGGTCACCGGATCCGGGGGTAGCTGCAGATCGAGCTCGACCTTGCCCTTGCGCAGCATGTAGTTGGTCAGGCGCAGCGAGCCCTCGACCGTCTCGCGCAGATCGCGGCGCAGCATGGCCGGCGGCGTTTGCCGGGCGAAGGTCAGCATGTCGGTGACGATGTTGTTGGCGCGCGAGGCATTGTCCCGGATCACCTGCAGGCTCTCGTGCTCCGGGCTCCCGGGCGCCTTGTCCTCCAGCAGCTCCTCGGCGACGCCCTTGATCACGCCCAGCGGGTTCTTGACGTCGTGTACGATCCCGGCCGAGAGTTGGCCAACCGAAGCCAGCTTCTCGGACTGCACGAGCTGCTGCTGGGCTGCCTGCAGCCGCCGGTACATGTCCTCGAGCTGCCGGTTGCGTTCAACGGCCTCAGCGTAGAGTTGCTCGGCCTCGGCGGTGCGCGCTTGCAGATCGTCGGCCATGGTGTCGAAGGCCGTGGCCAGATCGCCGATCTCGTCGGGGCGTCGGATGCCGCTTTCCTGCTCCAGATCGCCGGAGGCCACGGCCTGAGCCATGCGCCGCAGGCGCAGGATCGGACGCGAGATGCTGGAGGCCAGCAGGTAGCCGACGACGATGATCGAGATCGTGCTCAGGGAGAACAGCAGGCTGAAGGTATTGCGGCTGGTGGACTCGGCGGCGACAAGGAAGTTGGATGGCAGCGCCACTCCCAGCACGCCCAGCGCCTGGTTGCGCGCCGTCCAGGGGGCATAGCCCGCTTGGAATGCGCGGTCGTAGATTTCAAACTCGCGCAGCCTCAGGCCGCTAAGCGAAGCGGCGTCCTCGGGCGGGAGGTAGACCTCGCCGGTCTCGCCGTCAGTTTCGCCGAACGTGCTGGTGAGCCGCTCACCGTCCGGACGCTGCAGCACAATGTCGGCCAGGGCCTCGCTCTTCAGATCGGCAACCAGCGAATCCAGCCGGGTTCCGAGCAGCAGCGCACCGACCAGTTGTTCCTCTTCGCCCCGCACCGGGGCACTGGTGTACAGGTGCGGGCCGTAGGAGGTCTCGATCAGGCCGACGAACTTGTCGCCCGAGGCGTCCTGGCGCCCGGCCAGAACGTCCTGGACAATCGGCTGCCCGGAGAAATCCGAGCCGCGGGTGATGGCGTAGCTTCCGGCGGAGGGGTCCAGCGTCAGGCCGAGCAGCTCCCTGCCCTGCAGATCGATCGCCACCACGGATTCGGCTTGCTCGTTCAGGGCGATGGGCAGCAGCAGGGATTCGAGCTCATCCGAGCTGCCCGAGCGAAACGCCACAGGGACGCCGGCCGTGAAGGTCATCAGGCGCAAGGTGCGCAGGTGGGAACGCTCGCGGCGCACGACCCCGTCGGCAGCGACCCGCGAGGCCTCGTACAGCTGATTGACGAACCGCTCACGCACCGAGGACGTCACCAGCCGGGTGACAACATAGGTGCCCAGCATGGCGGTGGCCAGCGTCAGCAGGGCATAGGGGATGATCAGCTGGCCGCGCAGCGTATAGGCGCGGGCGACCAGCCGCGAAAGCCACCCCGGCACTTTGGAGCTATTCCGCTCGGCTTCCGGCGCGCGCTCCGGTATGCCCTGCTGCTGATCGGTCATGGTCGCAGTCCGATCTCGCCTTCCTCCCACAGCCGCCTCACCCTGCCCACCCGGGCTCGGGCTCAGCGCGGTTTGCCGGCCGCCCCGCGCGCCCGCTTGTTGGCGTACAACGCACGGTCGGCGTGAGCGATCAACTCTTCTCCCGTCGTGATGCCGCTCTCCCAGGCCGCCACGCCGAACGAGGCCGAGACCCGCCACGGACCCGGGTTGCGGGCGCCGATCTCGGCGGAAATTCGTTGGGCAATCGCCAGGGCATCGGCGTCGGAAGCCTCCGGCAGCACAATGACGAACTCATCACCCCCGTAGCGGGTTGCCAGGTCGACGCGGCGCACCTGAGAGCGAATCGCCGCCGCCACCGTGCGCAGGGCCTCGTCACCCGCCGGGTGTCCGTAGGTATCGTTGATGTCCTTCAGCCGGTCCATATCGATCATGACCAGCGAGAGCGGCCGTCGATAGCGGTGGGCGCGCTCGATCTCCAGATCCAGGGTCTCGTTGAGCTTGTGGCGATTGTACAGGCCGGTGACGGGATCGGTCACCGCCAGGCGCTGCACCTCGGCAAACAGACGCTGGTTCTCGCGGATCAGCAGGCGATGTTCGAGAGCGCGCGTCAGGGAGAGCTCGAAGGCGGCCACCGATTCGAGCGGCTTGAGCAGGTAGTCGTACACGCCCGCTCGCAGCGCCTCCAGCGCCGTCTCCAGCGTGGCGCTTGCCGTGAGGATGATCGACTGCAGGTCGGGGTCGATGCGCCGGCCCTCCTGCACCACCTGCAGGCCGGTCGAGCCCGGCATGTACAGGTCGACGACCAGCACGTCGAAGGGGGAGGCTCGCAGGGCCGAGATCGCCAGCGGGCCATCGTTGACCTGCTGCACCTCCAGGCCCATGCGCTGGCTGCGCCGAACCAGCAGCGCACGGAAGTCGTCATCATCATCGGCGATCAGCACCCGGCCGACTTTGGTGGCGGTTTCCGCCTGCAGCTGTGACTGCGCACCGTGCTCCGTGTCTTCCATGTTCCCCATCGGCGGCAAGCCGCCTTCACGCACCCCCAGGATCGCGCGCTGGACCTCATTCGAATGATAGCCAAAGCCCCGCTCGATCCGGCTTTCAGTCCCCCTACACGCCCCGGCCGGCCCTTCACCCCGCAGTACCACCGGCCCGAAGCCCAATCCGATTGTATATCGCCGGGTATTTCCGGGCAACATGGGGGCTTGAGCGGTCACGGGTAGATCGGCCGGCCAGCTGCCCCGCCACCCACGGGCACAAGCCAGAGGCGGGGCTGTGCCCCGCCTCGTTTGGATTCGATCCGGTTGAACCTGTCCCGGCGCGTCACCCCGTTGGCCCGAGGGAGAGCGCTTCCGTCAGCAGTCGAAACAGGCCTGCGTCACCGTCAGCGTGATGGTCGGCGTCCTCGTCGGCGGCAGCGTGCTCGTCGCCAGCGGCGTGGGCGTGCGCGTGCGGGTGGCTGTCGGCGTACGGGTCATGGTGCCGGTCGGCGTGGCGGTCCGGGTGGGGGTCCGGGTCGGCGTGCGCGTGATCGTCGGCGTCAGGGTGATCGTCGGCGTCTGGGTGCGCGTCGGCGTCCGGGTGATTGTCGGGCTGGCCGTGCGCGTTGGCGTGACGGTGCGCGTCGGGGTGATCGTCGGCGTGCGCGTGATCGTCGGCGTGCGGGTGATGGTCGCCGTGTTGGTCGGCGTGCGGGTGATGGTGGGTGTGCGGGTCACCGTCGCTGTCGGCGCATTGCGCGACACCGATCCACTCACCACACACACCCCATCGAAGGTCAGTGTGACATTGAATGTGCCGTCCAGCCCCATCCCGGCCGGGATTCCTCCGAACAAGTTACGCCAATCAGCGGTCACGCCTGCAGGGAAGGCCCGGCTGGTGGTCCGGTTCGTGGCCGGGTCGTAGTCATTGCCCGAGTAGTAGGTCGAACCGCGCCATTGATGGTAATCCACGTACTGGTTGGGGTGATAGGCATCGGTCCAGTTGAAGTCTGATCCGGTGAGCGTCACCTCCGCCACGTTGTCGTTGCGCACGCGCATATAGACGTTGTTGCCGCTGATCCAGGTGTTCAACACGGCCAGGTTGTCGCAGGAAGGCGTCGGCGTGACGGTCGGCGTCAACGTGGTGGTGGCCGTTCCGGTGGCCGTAGCGGTGGCGGTCGCCGTTATCGTCGGCGTCGGCACCGGGCGGTTGACCGAGCCACTGATGACACAGATGTCGTCGAAGGTCAGCGTCACGTCGTAGTCGCCGTACAACCCCGGGTTGGCCGGGACGTTGTTGAAGTAGCCGTACCAGCTGTCCGTCTCAAACGAAGGCACGCTGATCGGTGGACTGGGCGCGGCGCTAGCCGGGGAAACCGGATCGTCCGGCCCCCACAGGTACCAGCCCTTGAGCGACATGCCATACAGGCTCTGGCCGGGGTAGAGGCCCGGATCGATCCAGGAGATCGTGGAGTCGGTCAGATGGATCGCGCCGGGATTGCCGTTGGTGAAAGTCAGGCGCACCATGTTGTCGACGATGCCGACGCTATCGACCGAGATGAACGTGCAGTCTGGCGTCGGCGTGGGCGTGACGGTGGCCGTCTCGGTCGGCGTCGGCGTGATGGTGAAGGTCGGAGTAATGGTCGCCGTGAAGGTCGGTACGGCGATCGTCGCCGGCAGTCCGACGACCCGCGCCACGCGGAACTGCTCGACGATCCCCTCGCGCTTGGCGCTCAGGTGGAGATGCGGCCACCAGCTGCTGATGATCGGCGAGATCAGCGGATGCTCGAAGTCAACCGTCACGATCACCCGGTCGCCCGGGCCGCCGCCGTCCTCGACCGGGTCACAATTGGCGGGTACGTTGGTGTTGGTGTTCGACGGGTGGTACATCAGGCCGGACTTGTTTGAACACACGGTGATCTTGAAGAAGCCAGGCTGGCCGACGGCAGCGGTTGGGTCGCGCAGGATGGCGGAGGCGCCGGCGATGGCGGCGTCCTTGATCGAGGGGATGCGGGCGGCGTCCTCCTCCGGCTGCACATCGCAGATCCCGCCGGGAAAGGCGCCGCAGTGGGTCGGATTGTATTCACCGGTGATGGCGTAGCGCACACCAAAGCGCGCCCCGTTCTCAATCGCCATCCAGGCATGCAGCACGCGCGCCAGTTCGATGATGATGAAGATGAGCAGCAGGATGAGCGGCAGCGTCAGGGCAAACTCAACCAGCCCCTGTCCCTTCCGGCGTTCTCCATTCCCGCGTCTTCGCATGCGCCACTCTCCGTCCCGTGAATCGACCCAAGCATCCGGACTTAGTCTACGGCGGCAGCGTTCTGGCGGGGCTTACAGTTTTGTCACAGGGGCGGCGGCCGACTCCGGTACCATGGTCCTACCCGAGTGGCCAGGGTGAGGCTCAGGACTCGAGGCGGTAGCCGTAGCCGCGCACGGTCACCAGGCGCTGGGGCGCGTTGGGATCGGCCTCGATCTTCTGGCGCAGCAGCCAGACGTAGCGCCGCAGGGCACTGTCGCCTTGTTCGCGATAGTCGCCCCAGATCTCGCGCAGCAGATCCTCCTGCGCCACGGCTTGTCCGGCCTGCCGGCCGAGCACAGCCAGCAGCCGGAACTCGGTCGGGGTAAGCTCAAGCACCCGGCCGTCGAGCGAGGCCTGGCGCTTGCGCAGATCGATCGTCAGCGGGCCGGCACGGAAGAGCGAGCCGTCCTCCGGCTGCGCAACCGCCGAACGCGAGAGCACGGCCCGGATGCGCGCCGTGAGTTCTGCCAGGCTGAAGGGCTTGGTGATGTAGTCGTCGACGCCCAGCCGGAAGCCGCGCAGCTTCTCGGACTCGGCCGTCTTGGCGGTCAACATGATGATCGGCGTGTCGGCCAGCTCGCGCAGGCGGGCACAGACCTCCCAGCCGTCCATCCCCGGCATCATCACGTCGAGCAGCACCAGGTCGGGCCGCTCGGCGTAGAACTGGCGCAGGCCCTTCTCACCCCGCTCGGCCGTCGCCACCGGGTACCCTTCCTTGGCCAGGTACTCGCCGACGAAGCGCAGCAAGGTGGTGTCATCGTCGATCAGCAGGATCTTGGCGGGCATACGCGGCGTCTCATCCGTTCTGTAGATTCTACGTCACAGCGCAGTGCCAGGCGACCGGGACGATGGGACCAACGTTCAGGCAGGCATGCGACCCTCACCCCTGCGCAGCCAGCCCGTCCGTCGCTCCTGCGAATGCCCACCCGTCGCCCCCGAGCCGGCGGGGGCCCAGGCCAACCGGCGGCGCCAGGAGTGGCGGTCGCCCGACGGCGACTCTCCCCTGGATTCCTACACCACTCCGCTGTGCTGCGTGTGTCTCCGGCCTGCGCCAGGATGGCAGGCCTGCGTTCCCGACTCGGGCGGGGATGACGAACCTGCCCAGTGCGCCCTCGCCGAGATGTATGCAGATGAGCAGCCCGCCGGACGCGCAGACACCGTCCATCCGTGCCGAGCACGGGTTGCCGGGCTGCACGGGCCCCAAGCGTTGCGGGGACCACTCTCTGCTTCGCCGCGCAGGCTGGCTGGGGTGGCTACGTGTCGGCACCCCTCTCGCCCGCCGCGCCAGCCAGCGGCAGCCAGAAGAGCATGCACAGACCCCCGTCCGGGGGGTGTTCAGCGCGGATCCCACCCTCCATCGCCTCGAGCAGCCGGCGGACCAGGTGCAAACCCAGGCCGTGGCCGTACACCTCGCGCGAGTCGCGGCTGTCCAGCCGATGGAAGATGTCGAAGACGCGCTCGGTTTCGCCTTCCGGGATGCCGGGGCCGTGGTCGCAGACCCGGACCTCCCCCCGACCCGCATGGATCTCGGCGGTGACCTCGATCTCGCCCTCGGGCGCGTACTTCAAGGCGTTGTCCAGCAGGTGGAACAGCACGCTCTGCAAGGCCGACTCATCGGCCCACAGGTCCTCCATCGGATC